>JBQTJE010000227.1:0-25988 GCA_052387455.1 Pseudonocardia sp. | reverse complement strand
TGGCTGGAGATCCTGTGGCACTGCCTGACCAAGGGCGTCCTCTACGACGAGAACGTGCACGTCGCCAACCGCAACCGCGCCCTCGGACGCGCCGCCTGAGCAGGTGGTTGACAGAGGGTGTCTCATGTCACGCTCTCCTCGGTGATCGGATCGGGGGACGGATCGGGCTCGCGCCGGCGCAGCAGCCGGGCGGGGTTGCCGGCGACGATCGAGCCGGGTGGCACGGGCCCTGTCACGACGGCCCCGGCAGCCACCACGGACCCGGGCCCGACGTCGTCCATCACGACGGCGTGCGAGCCGATCCAGCAGTCGCGGCCCACCCCGATCCGGCGGCGCTGCCCGCCCTGCAGGGCCATCGGCACGTCGGTGCGGTCGAACCGGTGCTGGCGCGACCCGGACAGGAAGGTGCACCGCTCGCCGATCAGCGCGTAGTCGCCGATGTCGCAGTGATGCACGATCGTGTAGCGGCCGATCAGCACGTTGTCGCCCACGCTGACGTCGCGGTAGACGAACACCGCACCCAGCTCCACCACCAGGTT
Source organism: Pseudonocardia sp. (assembly GCA_052387455.1). Classification (GTDB taxonomy): domain Bacteria; phylum Actinomycetota; class Actinomycetes; order Mycobacteriales; family Pseudonocardiaceae; genus Pseudonocardia. The sequence goes on along the minus strand of JBQTJE010000227.1, from coordinate 25,449 downwards.
CGTGCCGCAGTGGCCCAGCGCGCGCCGGTAGAACTGCGCCCGCAGCGCGATCCCCACCAGGTAGGGCACGAAGGCGAGCATCTCGGACACCGTGCGGAACAGCAGGTCCGAGCGGCGTGCCACGGCGGCGAGCAGCCACGCGGGCGGCGTGGCCAGCGCGCCCGCCACCCGCAGCGCGGCCTGCATGGCCGGGCTCGGGTCGAACTGCTCGTACCGGACCTCCTCGTACCCGCTCACCGCGTCGTTCCCCCGTCCAGCAATCCATCCAGCAGCATGAGGAACTTCTCGTCGTCGAGGATCCGGTCATGGTCGGTCGGCTCGCCGAACAGCAGGTTGCCGGGCCGCGGCTGGGTGACGGCCACCTCGGGCGGGTACGTCACGACGCGGTCGGCCCCCGCCAGCCCGGCGCTCGAGTTGGGCACGATCCACCGGTCGTCGGGGACGAGCACGGCGACGTAGCGAATCTCCCGGCCGGGCTGCGGGTCGATCCGCGGCACCCCGGCGGCGTCGGGTGAGCGCCCGTAGGGCGTCTCGTCGGCAGGCGTCGCGGGCGTGCCGTTGAGGCCCAGCTGCACGGCATGGCCGGACGTGGCGAACGCCGGGCAGAGGTCCGCCCCGCCGGGTGTCGGCTGGTCGCAGAGCGCGTCGGTGCCGTGGTTGGCACCGACGACCGTCACGAGCGTGCGCACCCGGTCGGGCCGCAGCCGGGTGGCGTACCACCGGCTGCTGAGCGCCCCCATGCTGTGCGCCACGATGTCGACGCGACCGTCCGGGGAGAGCGCGGCGAGCCGCTCCACCGCCGGAGCGATGACCTGCTCCGCGACGGCGATGTTCGCGCCGTCGGCCGGGACGAGATCGACGGCGAGCAGGTGGTCGGCCGGGTAGCCGCGCTCGCGCAGGTGCTCGATCATCTCGTCGAACACTGCCGCGCCGGCTCCGTAGCCGTGCACGAAGATCACCGGCGCCGCCCCTGCCGGCGCGGGTGGCGGCGGGGGGGCGGAACAGCCCACGGCCAGCAGCACCGCCAGCCCGAGCACCGCTGCCCGCCACACGGTTCAAACGCCCGCATCGCCGGCCGGACCGCTACCGAACGGCAGTACGAAGTCGACGGCTACCGTCGGCTCGCCGCCGTGCTCCAACCGCTCGAACTCGCCCCCGAGGAACTGATAGAGCAGCAGCGTCTTCGTGTTCTCCGCCGCGACGAAGATCCGCAGCCTGGACCTGCCGGCGGCATGCAGCTCGTCGGCGGCGTGGACGACGAGGTCGCGCGAGATCCAGCGGCCGCTGCGCCGGCGGAACTTCGGCGTCGCGAACTCGGGCGCCACCCCCAGCCCGATCAGCTCGCCGTAGCCGCCGCGGTCCTCACCGTCATCGACGCGCGATGCCAGGGTGCGCACGATCCGCGGGACGGCCCGCACCCGGCGGGGGTCGCGCACGAACGCGAGCAATGCCTGTGCGCTGGCGAGCAGCAGGTGGCGGCGCACCGCCTCGGCGTGGAACCGCTCCGTGTCGGCCAGGTACGCCGCGAAGCCGACGGGCTTGCCGTCGACCTCCGCGACGGCGAGCCGCAGCAGCCCGTCACGCAGCGGGGCCCGGTACGCGACGACACGCAGGAAGTCCGGGCCGAGCGCGGCCAGCGGCCCGAACGGCAGCAGCTCGGCGTGCAGCCGCCCGACGGCGCGCAGCGCGGCGTCGTCGTCCGGCTCGACCTGGCGGATGCGCACCACGGGCACCTGACCGGTCGCGGGGCGCTCCTCGGCTCGCGCACTCACCGCTGCTCCTTCCGGACCGCCTTGAACCGCTCGTTGTGCAACGGGCCGTCAACCAACCGGATCTTCTGCGGAATCTTGTAACGAGCCAGCCGGTCGCGGCAGAACGCCGTCATCCGCCGCCGGAACTCGCCGGGTGGCTCAGGGGCCTCCAGCCGGACGCGCGCGGCCACGAGCTTGCCGGTGATCGCGTTCGCCTCGCCGTACACGACCACCTCGGCCACGCCCGGCAGCTCCAGCAGCACTCCCTCGACCTCGGCCGGGTAGACCTTCTCCCCGCCGACGTTGATGATCTCGCTGCGGCGGCCCAGGATGCGCAGCCACTCGCCGTCGACCTCCACGGCGTCGCCGGTGCGGAACCAGCCGTCGGCGGTCATCGGGCTCGGCGCGTTGAAGTAGCCCAGCAGCGCCGCCCGCGCCTTGATCTCCAGCAGGCCGTCGACCACCCGCCACTCGTAGCCCTCGCCGCCGACCCGCACCCACAGCGAGTCCGGCCCGCGCGACTCCGAGCGCAGGATCCCGAGCTCCGACAGGCCGTACGTCTGCTGGAGGCGGACCCCGGGCAGGGCGGCGTGCACGCGGCGCAGCGTGTTCTCCGGCATCGGCTCGGTGCCGTAGGTGACGGTGCGAAGGCTCGCGAGATCGTGGCGGGTGTGCGCCTCGCCGGCCAGCAGGAGGTTGAGGAACGTCGGCGACGTGGGCAGCACCTCGGCGCAGTGGCGGGCGATCACCGCGCACACGGCGTCGGGCCCGCGGTCCTCGACGGTGATCACGCAGCCGCCGTTGGAGAGCGCGTAGAGCAGGGTGTTCACCCCGCCGATGTGGTCGAACAGCAGGAAGGCGATCATCCGCATCGTCCGCTTGCGGACGTGGAACTTCGCGAGCAGCGGCACCATGTCGTGCACCGCCGCCTTGGCGACGCCGGTGGAGCCGGACGAGAAGAGCACCAGCCCCGGGTGGCCGCGCTCGCGCAGCGTCGTCACTAGTTCGTGGTCGGCGTGGCGCCCGGTCGCGGCGACCTGAACCGCGTCGGCGGCGTCGATATCGACGATCCACTCCACCTGCGCGGTCTCGCGGAAGGTGTCGCGATCGGCGGCCACGGCGGAGCTGAGGGGGACGACCACGCAGCCGCGGGCGACCACGGCGAGCAGCACGGCGACGGCGGTGGGCGAGAAGTCGGCTTCCAGGCTCACGACCGCGCCGGCCGGGACGCCCGCGGCGTCGAGGGTGGCGGCGGCGTCGGCGAACCGGTCGGTGAGGTGGCGGTAGGCGTAGGTCCGGTCCTGCCAGACCAGGGCGTCGGCATCCGGGTGCTCCGCGAAGCGCTCCAGCAGGAAGCCGACCGGGCCCGGATCCAGACCGGTCGGTGCGGTGGAGTATGCGGCGGTCACACGCCCCCCAGGTAGATGCACTGCCCGGTCACGAACTCGCTCTCGGGCCGCAGGTAGAAGTCGATGACGTTGGCGAGATCGGCCGGGGTGCCGCGGCGCGGGATCGCCTGCCGCGCGACCAGAGCGTCGATCTTGTCGGCCGGGACGTTGCGGATGAGGTCCGTGTCGATCGGGGTCGGGCCGACGGCGTTGACGGTGATCCCGAACGGGGCCAGCTCGCGGGCCAGCACCTGGGTGAGCCCGACCACGGCCGCCTTCGAGGCGACGTAGGCGGCCTCGCCCTCCAGCCGCAGCGGCACCGCGACCGTCGAGAGCGTGACGATCCGGCCGAACCCGGCCGAGCGCATCAGCTTGGCCGCCTCCCGGGCGACGAGAAAGGTGCCCGTGACATTGGTCGCGAGGACCCGCTCGATCGTCGCAGCCGGCGTGAGCAGCGAGTGGTTCATCGACGCGATGCCCGCGTTCGCGATCAGGTGGTCGAGCCGCCCGTGGGTGCGCCGGACGTCGCGCAGCAGCGCGCGCACGTCGGCCTCCACCGCCACGTCGGCCAGCACGTGGCGGTAGTGCTCGTGCTCCCGGTCGGCCGGCTTGCGGCTGCACCCGACGACCAGATGCCCGGCCGCCAGGTAGTGCTCGGCGAGCGCCCGACCCAGCCCCTTGCGGGCACCGGTGACCAGGGTGACCGGCCGGTCCATCAGCCGGCCGGGACGAGGCCGGCCGCGTAGGCGGCCAGCGTGGACACCGTGCGGTAGGGGCTGTGGCGCTGCGACATCGCCCGCTCGTCGGCCAGCGCGACGTCGAGGTCCAGGTCGTCGGCCAGGCGCTCCTCCACCGCCACGACGACCGCGACGAGCCCCACCGAGTCGAGCAGGCCGGCCTCACCGAACAGCTCGGTGTCGGCCGCGGGCTCGACGCCGTCGAGATCGATGACGCCCTGCTGGGCCAGGTCGCCGAGCGTGCTCACGATGAGCTCGCAGATTCGCTGCTCGCCCGCCACCGTGATCTCCATTCGCTGCCCTTCCGACGTTGTCGCCTTCGACAGTTATGTCGTTCGGAGGCACCCGGACGTTAGGACCCGTGCGTCATCGGCCGGTCGGAGCGTCGGACGGCACCCATGCCGCGGCCGGCCCGTCAGGCCCGGGGCGCAGGGTGCCGTCGCTGGGTGCGGTGGTCACGGCGTCGCGGACCACGGTGCCCGAGCCCTCGTCGAAGTGGTAGAGCGCGGCGGTGTCACCGTCGACCGCGAAAGCGCCGGTCGGCAGCGCAAACGGCCCGGTGTAGCGGACGACGGTGGACAGCCGCAGCTCGTCGACGAGGCCGGTGAAGCTCGGGTACTCCGGGCCGACGTCGTGCTTCTCGGCCCCGATGACGAGGTAGGGATCGGAGTTGGTGCACGGCTGCCCGTTGCACGACGCCTCGGGCACGGCACCGTCGGGGTAGCTGACGTCGCCCACCGGGCCGGCGGCCGGTTCGGCATCGATCTGCCCGTCGACGAACAGCCGCAGGGTGCCGTCGGCACCGGTGCGGGTGAGCGCGACGTGGTGCCACCGGTCGTCGTCGACCCGGGTACGGCCGCACAGCGACACCGCGTCGCCGTCGCCGGTCAGGCCGAATACCAGGACCCCGTCGGCGACGGACAGGCCGAACTTGCGGCCCTGGCCGAACCGGTCGCGGTCCAGGACGACGTTGCCGTTGATCCAGGCGTCCTCGGCGCCGCACTCGATCGCCCCCGCAGGGTTGTCGCCGGGGCGGGCGCGCATCCAGAACTCGATCGTCGTGTCGGTCGCCCCGACGTCCGCGCCGAACGTCCGCTGCCCGGCCGGGTCGTCGACGGGGATCTTGACTCGGTCCAGGTCGTCGCGCCCCGTCCCGCCGAACCGCAACGCGAAGTTGCCGCCGGGCGCGGCCGCGCCGCCCACCTCGACGACCGTCTCGGCCGGAGTCCCGGCCGCGCCCCGGGCATCGCGCCCGGTCAGCACGACGCGGTACAGCCCCGGCTCGGGGAAACCGACCCGGGCCCGGTCGCCCTCGACGGTCATGCCGTCGCCGAGATCCCAGCGCAGCGTCACCGGATCACCGTCCGGGTCCGCGGCGATCCCGCGCAGCTCGACGGGCTGTCCCGGGGTGACGCGGACGGTGGCGGGGCCGTCGATGCTCAGGACGGGGGGTCGGTTGCCCGGCTCGGCGGCGGCACAACCACCGACGGCGAGCAGAGCGCCGAGGGCCGTCGTCGAGCAGGCCAGGAACCGGGTCGCGACGGTCATGCCCCGACCGTATCGCGGCGGAGCCGTCATCCCGGCGCCACCCGCGCGGGGTCGGTGAGGCGGCGGAGGGTGGGCAGCGACGCCACCCACGCCGCGAGCCCCAGGCCGACGGTCGTGCCTGCGTCGAGCTGCTCGACGACCTCGCCGCCGGTGCCGGTCCGCAGGACGGCGGCGACCGCGAGCCCGACGATCAGCCCGCCCACGGCGGCGACGGCCCAGCGCGCCGCCACCCGCACCGCGGGCTCACCCGTGGCGCCGGCCCACAGCAGCCCGATCGCGACGCCGCCGACGGTCATCGCCAGGACGATCTCGCCCACGATCGACAATCCCAGCGAGACGGGCGAGAGGTGGGCGACCGCGAGCGCCCAGGCCCCGACCCAGGCCGAGCCGGACACCACGACCAGGACGGTGAGCCGGCCCGCGGGCAGCGCCGGCAGCAGCACCGCGCGGCCGGCGAGCAACCCGACCACGCCGCCCGCGGTGGGCAGGAGCAACCCGGGTGCGCCGGCCGCCGCGCCACCGGTGAGCACCCAGCCGACGAGCACGCCTGCCAGCCCGGCGGCGATCACCCCGCAGGTCCGGCCGACACCACCGGCATCGGGCCGCACCACGGGTGCCGCGGCGAGGACGACGCCGGTGACGATCCCGGTCGTCGGGCCGCCGACCTCGACGGCGAGGAACCAGCCCGCGGAGGTGGCGATCCCCCAGCCCACGGCCGCGACCGACGCCCAGCGCGCCGGACCCGCCGTCGCGGGCAGCAGCCGCGCGAGCAGAGCGCCGAGCGCGATCGCGACGACTGCGGCCGACAGCCATCCGGCCGCCCGGACCGCGCCGGTGGCCGCCGGATCGGACACGAGGGCGTGCAGGCCCCAGCCGGCAGCGGCGGCGGGGCACCAGGCGGCGAGCAGCAGGCCTATTTCGCCTGCGACGCATCGATGGGGCAGGACCTGGGTCACGGCGGCTCCCGGTACGAGGATTCGTCGGATACTCGTCCGGCCACGCTCCGGCGTTAATACCCGCCCTCCAGGACACCCGGACGAAGCCGATCGTGTAATCCAGATCCTGCTGCGGTAACGCCGGGAACAGTGCTACCGAGACAGTCACCGGATCAGATGTCAGCCGTTGAGGTCGTCAACGTCGTCGGCGCACCTGCTGGCGTGTGCACGCACACCGCGCGGTCGACGGGCCGCGACAAGACCTGTCCGCCACCCCAGGGGCGGACGACCGATCCGGGGGAACGATGTCCAGTTCGACCGCCGCCAGAGCCGAGGTCCCGGCACCCGCCGCGCCACCACTCGCCCTCAGCCGGGTGCCGGCCGTGCCCCTGGCGCCGGCGGACCGCCGCCTCGAGGAGCGCTACAGCGGCCTGACCGTGCTGCTCGTGTCGGTCGACCTGATCGCCGCCGCGGTGGTGACCCTCGCCGTTCTGCAGCTGCCGTTCTGGTGGGTGTTCGCGATCGCGACGTTCTTCATCGCCTGCCGGTCGACGGCCCGCGTGTACCGCCGGCGGCTGCGGCTGTCCTACTTCGACGACCTGCCGCGCGCCCTCGCGGCCACGTGCGCCGCCTTCGGGTTCGTCATCGCCGCGATCATGCTGCTGGGCGAGAACGCCGGGACGTCGCTCGACCTGCTGGGGGGCGTACTCGGCTCACTGGTGGTCAGCGAGCTGCTGCGGGTGCTCGTCTTCCAGATCACCAGGACGGTCCGGCGCCGCTTCCGTCGCGGCGACCGCACGCTGATCGTCGGCACCGACGAGATAGCGGTACAGCTGATGCGCGACATGCTGGCCCATCCCGAGTTCGGGCTGCGTCCCGTCGGATTCGTCGACCCGGCCCCGCGGCGGTCGAGGACCCTGCCCGCACCGCTGCTCGGCCGCGACCTCGCCACCGCGATCCGCAAGTACCGGATCGGCACGGTCGTGCTGTCGCACACCACGACCGGCGAGTCCGAGACCGTCGAGGAGACGATCGTCGCGGACGGCCTCGGCTGCACCACGCTGATCGTGCCGCGCATGCACGAGCTGTACCGCGACGGCGCCGACGTCGAGCGGCTGCGCAGCTACCCGCTGGTGCGCCTGGCCACCGACCCCAAGCGGCGGCCGGCCTGGTACGCGAAGCGGATCGCCGACCTCGCCTTCAGCACCGCCGCCCTGGTCACGCTGCTGCCGGTGATCGCCGCGTGTGCCGTCGCGGTGCTGGTCGAGAGCGGGCGGCCGATCCTGTTCGCGCAGGAGAGGATCGGCCTGGGCGGGCGCCCGTTCCGGATCTACAAGCTGCGCAGCCTGCGGCCCGACAGCGAGCAGGAGGCCGCCACCACCTGGAACGTCGCGCGTGATCCGCGGGTCGGCCCGGTCGGCCGCCTTCTGCGGCGCACGTCGCTGGACGAGCTGCCGCAGCTGTGGAACATCATCCGCGGCGACATGAGCGTGGTCGGACCGCGGCCCGAGCGGCCCGGGTTCGTCGAGCGGTTCAGCATCGACCACGAGCGCTACTGGGCGCGCCACCGCGTTCCGCCGGGCCTCACGGGGCTGGCACAGGTCAACGGCCTGCGCGGGGACACCGACATCGGCGAGCGGGCGCGCCACGACAACTACTACATCGCGAACTGGTCGCTCTGGCTCGACCTCAAGATCGTCCTGCTGACCGCACGCGAAGTGCTGCGGCGCGAGGCCCGCTGAACCCCGTCCGTCTCCGAAGCGGGGCCTGTCACGGGCGCGCCCCCGCCGTCACGAAAGGTGGGTCGGTCTTGACCGACACGAATCACGACCTGGGCCTGCGGATCCTGATGGTGGCGATGAACTACGGCCCCGAGCGGTCGGGAACGGCGCCGTACACGACCGCCTGGGCCGAGCACCTGGCGACCACGCACCGCGTCACCGTCCTGTCCGGCCCTCCGCACTACCCGGAGTGGCGCATCCACGACGGTTACGGCGGCTGGCGGGAGGTCACCGAGGAGAACGGGGTGCGCATGGTCCGGCTGCGCCACGTCGTCCCGTCGCGCACCTCGCCCGCCCACCGCGTCGCCCACGAGACGAGCTTCGGCGCCCGGGTGCTCACGCAGCGTGTCGAGCGGCCCGACGTCGTGCTGGCCGTGAGCCCGCCACTGTTCGGGGCAGCCGCGGCGGCCCGGCTGGCCCGGCGCTTCGGCGTGCCGTTCGGCCTGGTCGTCCAGGACCTCTACAGCGAGGGGGTCCGGGAGCTCGGCGCCGCGGGCGGCCGGGCGGCCCGCGCGATCGCCGCCGTGGAGCAGCACGTCGTGGCGCGCGCGGACCGCGTGCTCACCATCCACGACCGCTTCGCCACGGCGCTCTGCGAGCGGCTGGGCGCCTCCGCGGACCGCGTCACCGTCGTCGGGAACTGGGCGCACGTGCCGGAGCCGGTGTGCTCGCGCGCGGACCGGCGCGCGCAGCTGGGCTGGAACGGCGAGCACGTCGTGCTGCACGCCGGCAACATGGGCGCCAAGCAGGGGTTGGAGAACGTCGTCGACGCCGCCCGGCTCGCCGAGACGCAGGATCTGCCGATCCGCTACGTCCTGCTCGGCGACGGCAACCAGCGCCCGGCGCTGGAACGGCTCGGCACGGGGATCGGCCGGCTGGAGTTCCTTCCCCCGGCCGACCAGGTCGGCTACGCGGAGATGCTCCAGGCGGCCGACACGCTGCTGGTCTGCGAGCGGCCCGGGGTCGCCGAGATGAGCCTGCCGTCCAAGCTCACCTCGTACTGCGCGGCGGGGCGGCCGATCGTCGCCGCCACCGGCACCGGTGGGGCGACGGCGGCCGCGCTGCGGGCCAGCCGGGCGGGCGTCCTCGTGCCGGCCGGTGATCCCGCGGCCCTCAACGACGCCGTACTCGCGCTGTCCCGTGAACCCGGCCGGGCCGCCGAGCTCGGCGACCGCGGCCGCGAGCACTCGCGGCGCCACCAGAGCCCGGTCGAGGCCCTCACCGGGTACGACCGGTGGCTCGACGGGCTCGTGGCCGCCGGGTCGGCCGCACGGCGGATCGGGCTGGCCGGCGCGAGCTGAGTCGCGGGGCGTCCCGCCCCGGCGAAACGGATCGGTCCCGACCGACGAGACACAGGACGGCCACCGCCCGCACCCCGGGCGCCGAGGAACGAGGGAAGGACGACGTGCAGGTCCTCTACCTGACCGGCAAGACACCGGCACCCGCCAACAGCGGCGACGCGCTGCGCAACCTGGCGCTGCTGCGGGCGGCCCGGTCGGTCGCCACGCGTCTGGACCTGGTGACGCTGCCGCAGAGCCCCGGGGCGGGCGTCGCCGAGGGGCTCGCCGGGATCGAGGCGATGTGCGACACGGTCCGCGTGGTCGGTGCCCCCATCGGGGAGCTACTCGGCCGCCCCGGTGCCCGCCTGCGCACCGTGCTCGGCGCCCCCTACTACCACGCCGCGGGCGGCGCGGCGCCGGTGCGCGCGGCCGTGCGGGACATGATCGCCACCACGAGCTACGACGTCGTGGTCCTCGGCCAGCTCTACCTCGCCTCGGCGTTGCCCACCGAGGTGCTCGCCCGGACGGTCTACGACACCCACAACGTCCACCATCTTCGGCTGCGCGAGTCGCTGGCCCGCACCCGCCTGCTCCCCGACCGGGTGCGCGAACGCATCGTCGCGCAGGTGCACGACCAGGAGGCCGAGCTGATGGGCCGCGTCGCCGTCACCGTGGCCTGCTCGGCGGTCGACGCGGCGGGCTTCACCGCGATGCGGCCGGACGCGCGGGTCGAGGTGATCGCCAACGGCATCGACGTCCCGCCCCGGCCGACCCACACGGGTGCCGCCGGGCGTCCGCTCTTCCTCGCCAGCCTCGACGCCACCGCGAACATCGAGGGGCTCGCCCACCTGGTCGACGACGTGCTTCCGCACCTGTCGGGGGACGTGCTCGTGGACGTCGCGGGCAGCAACGCCCGCCCGGTGGTGGCGACGATCGTGGGCCGGGGTCGTGATCGGCTGCGCTATCGTGGCCAGGTGCCCGACGCCCGCGCGACGATGGACGACGCGACCGCTCTGCTGGTGCCGTTGCGCACCGGTGGGGGCACCCGGCTCAAGGTGCTCGAGGCGTTCTCGGTCGGGCTGCCGGTGGTGTCGACGCCGAAGGGCGTCGAGGGCATCCCGGTCGAGCACGGGCGGCACGCGTTGATCGCCGAGGAGCCGCGGGAGTTCGCCGCGGCGATCGAGCGGCTGCACACCGAGCCGGAGCTGGGCCCGCAGCTGGCGCGCCACGCCCGGGCACTCGTCGGGCGCGACTACGCCTGGACGGGCCTGGCGGACCGGTTCGCCGGCCTGGTCGCCGACGTCGCCGCCCGTCCCGCGGTCCCGCACGCCGAGCGTTGAACGCGCCGCCGCTCCCGGACCACCGGAGCCCCTGGCCCTCCCGGCGGCGTTCGGTGCGGCGTACCGGCCTGGCCATGCTGGCGCTGCTCACCGTCCTCGCCTGCGGAGGTGCCTCGACCGCGCCGCCCCCGGCCCCCGCGTCGGCCACCCCGTCGCCGTCGGTCGCGCCGGTCTCCTCCGGCGACTGCGGCGGGCAGGCGCCGCCGAAAGCGGGCGGCGGGCTGTGGCAGTGCAGCTGGAGCGACGAGTTCGACGGCCCCGGCCTCGACCCGGTGTGGCAGCTCATCCCATACGGTCTGGGCAGCTCGTGCCTGTTCGACGACGCGGAGTACGCGCAGGTCGCCGAGGGCGAGCTGCGCCTGACGGCCAGGCCGCTGCCGCCCGACCACTGGTGCACCGTGGAGTACGGGCTCGAGTACGGCGGCGGGGGGCTGCAGACGCAGGGTGGGTTCGCCCAGCAGTACGGCCGGTTCGAGGCGCGCATCCAGATGCCACCCGGGGCAGGCTTCTGGCCGGCGTTCTGGCTGCTGCCCGACGACGAGTCGTTCGACGGCGAGATCGACATCGCCGAGGCCTACGGGGGCCGCGGACCAACGGTCGACTCCACCCTGCACGTGCCGGCAGCGGGCCCCGGGCCGCAGGGCATCTGCCCGGTCGAGCCCGACTACTCCGCCGGCTTCCACGTCTACACCCTGGAATGGGAGCCCGACCGGATGCGCTTCTTCTACGACGGCAGGCTCTGCGTGGAGTTCACCGGATGGGCCGACGACGGCACGGCGCCGCCGACCCTGTCCGGGTCGTTCAACAAGCCCTACCACGTCCTGCTCAACCTCGCCGTGCAGCCGTTCTGGCCGCCGGACGACAGCACCCCGTTCCCCGGCGTCATGCGCGTCGACCACGTCCGGGTGTGGCGTTGAGCAGCAGCGACAAGCAGCAGACAACCTTCGCCCACCGCTAACGTCCCCGGCCCCGCGGACGAATCCCCCACCGGAAGCCCGCCGACCTGGGGAGTGCCCGTGTCTTCCGACCGTCCGCTGCCGCGATGAGCCGACCGTCGACGGTCTCGTCGGCCGCCCCGCGCGCCGCGTGGAACGTCGTCGACCAGGCCCTGGCCAGCCTCGCCACGTTCGCCGTGACGATCATCGCCGCGTCCGCCGGGACGGCCGAGGGTTTCGGGCACTTCGCCGTGGCGTTCACCGTGTACCTGTTCCTGCTCGGAATCTCGCAGGCGCTGGTCAACCAGGTGTACCTCATGCACTATCCCGGGGCGCCCGACGACGAGGCGACCGACGGCGCGGCGGCGGCGGCGGGGCTGGCGTTGGTGTTCGGCCTGGTCTGCGCGGCCGTGGTGGCACCCGTGGCGCTGCTCGTCGGCGGCGGATCCGGGCCGAGCATCGCGGTGATCGCGGCACTCTTCCCGCTGCTGTTCGTCCAGGAGGCCTGGCGGGGGGTGCTGGTGGGCCGCCACCGTCCGCGGTCGGCCGCGGCCAACGACGGGGTCCGGGCCCTGCTCCAGATCGGGGCGATGGCGGCGATGGTCGCCGCGGGGCGCTCGGGCCCGGTGGAGCTGCTCCTGGTGTGGGGGCTCGCCGGCGGCGCGGCGGCGCTGCTGGGGATCGCGCAGGTCGGACGCCTGCCGTCGCCGGCAGCTGGGCTGCGCTACGCCCGCCGCCACGCCACGGTGTCCCGCTTCCTGGTCGCGGAGTGGGTCATGGTGCTCGGCGCGGCGCAGGTCGGGCTCCTGGTGGTCGCCTGGCTCGGCTCGGCCGCCGACGTCGGTGCGCTGCGGGGGGCACAGACCGTGCTGGGCCCGATGAACATCCTGGGGCTGGGCGTGTTCGGCTTCCTGCTCGCCGAGCTGGTGCGCCGCCCCGACCTGCCGATCGCGCGGCGCCGCCAGGTCGCGGCGGGAGCGGGTGCCGCGCTCGCGGCCGCGGCCGTCGTGTGGGGCGCGCTGCTGCTCCTGCTCCCCGATCGGGCCGGTGCGCTGCTGCTCGGCGAGACCTGGGCCGCAAGCCGCGGCGTGCTCCTCGCCATGACCCTCTACGTCGCGGGTGCCGCAGCGGCGACCGGGGTGCTCGCGGTCCTGCGTTCGGTCGGCGACGCCCGCTCCACGTTCGTGGTCAACACCGTGCTCGGCCCGCTGATGCTGGTGGCGGTGGTCACCGGACAGCTCACCGGCGGCGTGGTCGGGGCGGCCTGGGGCTTCGCCGCGTCCACCGTCGCGATCCTGCCCCTGTTCTGGCTGCGCATGGAGAAGGTCCTGCGCCGCCCCGACATCGTCCGCACGAGCCCGACGGAGGGGGTCCGATGACGAGCACCGCCCGGCCCGAGCCGGCGATCACCGCGGCGTCCGCCGTCCCGCCGACGATCGCCGCGGTGATCGTGAACTACAACTACGCGCGATTCCTGCCCGACGCGGTCGAGAGCGTCCTGGGCCAGGAGGTGCCGTTCAACGAGCTGGTGGTCGTCGACGACGGCTCGACCGACGAGTCGGTAGAGGTCCTGGAGCTCTACCGCGACCGGGTACGGGTCCTCCGGATCCCCAACGGGGGCCAGCTCGGCGCCTGCCGGGCGGGGCTCGCCGCGGTCGGCACCGACTACGTCTACTTCCTCGACGCCGACGACCGCGCCGGGCCGGCTCTCGTCGCGACGCTGCGCGGGCACCTCGCCGGCGCACCGGTGAAGGTGCAGTTCCCGCTGGAGGGCGAGAGCGCGGGAGCGGGCGAGCTGGAGTCGGTGTTCCCGACGTTCCCGCCGGGCTACGACGCCGCCCGGATGCGCGCGGACAACCGCAGCGTCGGCTTCTACATCTGCCCGCCGACCTCCGGCAACGTCTACCTCCGCCGCACCCTGCTCGACCTGCCGCTGGACACCCTCGACCAGCGGGACTTCATCGACGGGCCGGCGACGCTCGCGTTGCCCTACGTCGGCGAGATCCGGTCGCTGGACACCCCACTCGCGGTCTACCGGGTGCACGGCGGGAACCACAGCCAGTGGTCGGAGCCGACGGTCGCACTGCTGGAGCACGAGACGGAGTGGTTCACCCGGCGGTGGCGCGCCACGGTGGACCTCGTCGGGATGTCCGCGCCGCCGTTCGGTGGCCGGGACCCCCTCTACGTGCTGGAGCGGCAGCTCATGATCGCCGCGCTGCGGGGCCGGGTCTGGACACTGCCGCTGGTGTGGCGCACGCTCGTCGCGCTGCGGTCGACCCATCAGGTCGGCCGCCAGAAGGCGATGCTCGCGGTGTGGGCCCTGGGGCTGGCGGTCCCGGTGCCGCGCCTGCGATCCTCGCTGGTGCGGGCGCGGCGGTCACCGGTGAACCGGTCCGGGGCCCTGCGCCGCCTGGTACGGCTCGTCATACGAGGCCGGCGCCGGCCATGACGGGGGCACGGCACCACAGTGTTCACCCGGGCGTCCTAACGTTTCGACGTCGTTCGGCGATGAAACCCACGACACCGATGTACAACGGGGCCGCGGCCGCGGGGCGGAAGGCGGCCGGGCCCGAAGGGGAACGGGAGAGGAACTCGTGTCGGCATCTGTAGCGATGCTCGCCGTCCGGATCTGGTGGCCGGTGATCGCTCTCCTCGCGGTTCTGGGCGCGGCGGGCGGGTACGTCGCCGCGAAGGACGCGCCGTACGCGGCGGTCACGACCATCCGGGTGGACACCGCCGGGTTCGGCGAGGTCGCCCAGGAGTCGATCGTCGAGACCGCGCAACTGCTCGTGGACTCCAACCGGACCTACGCGAAGGTGGTCGGCAACACCCCGGGCGCGATCGCGGAGATCCGGCAGCGGACCAGGGTCGACGCCATCGCCAGCTCGTCGGTGCTCGAGATCGTCGTGTCCGCCCAGAACCCGACGCAGGCCGAGCGTGAGGTCGACGCGCTCGCCGAGGCTGCGATCACGGTGGTTCGCGAGCTCGCCGAGGAGCAGTTCACCGCGAGCATCGACGACGGCGCCGTCGGCATCGCCAACGGCGTGCTGCCCGACGCCGTCGCCGAACAGGCCCGCCGCGACGCCCTCGGCACCGCGATCGCCGCCCAGCAGGACAACGCGCTGCGCCTGTCCGGCTCGCTCAGCCGCATCGGCGAGGTCCTGCCCGCCACCCGCGAGGGGGTCGGGATCCGCCTGGCGTCGATCATCGGGCTGATCGCCGGGTCGGTGGTCGGCGTGGCGGTCACGCTCTTCATCGGGGTGGGGCGGCGCCGGATCCGCTCGCTGCGCGACGTCCGCACCGTGGCGCCCGCGCTGGTGGACTGCGACCCGCTGCCCACGACGGAGGGGATCGTCCGGGTCGCGGCCGAATGTTCCCGGCTGTCCCACCCGCTCGTCGCCGTACTGGGCCTGCGAGGCGTCGGGGCGTCGGTCCACGAGGTGTCGGGGCGGCTGCGCACCGAGCTCTACCGCGACGGCTCGCGCCCCTTCCGGATCGACGACGTGGAGGTCCGCTACGCCGGTCTGGGCGACGATCGGCCGCGGTTCGCCCACACCGCCACCGCTGTCCCGCGCGACAGCCGCCAGCGGGCACGCACCCACAGCGGGACGGCGGCGGCGACCGTGCTGCCCGCACTGGGCATGCCGAACCGGGCCGCCGATCTCGTGGCGGCCGACGCCGACCTCATCCTGGTGACCGGCGAGGCCGACGAGCGGATGCTGCACCAGGTCGCGAGCCGCGCGGACGTCGTCCTGCTCGTCGGACGCCGAGGGCGGACCCGGCTCGCGGAACTCGCCAACGTCGTCGGGGAGCTGCGCCCGCCGGTCCCACCGGTGGTCGTGCTCCTCGACCCGCTCACGCGCACGGCCGGACGCCCGGAGGCGGTCAGGGGCGCCGAAGCACCCGACCCGGCTCGACTCGAGCCGCCGGTAGCCGAACCGGTGCCGCCCGCGATCGGGCCGGCCGCGACGGCGACGGTCCCGCTGGGGCCGGTGCTGCCGGCCACCGCCCACAGCAACGGGAGCACGAACGGCAACGGCCGCCGGCCGGACCTCACCCGCAACGGCGAAGCCGACGGCACCGACCACGGTCCACGACCGGAACTCGACGACCCGACCACGTGGATCGTCCTGGACCGCAGTACGGCTGCCGATGCGAGCCCGCGCACCGACCCGGACGGGGGGCAGAGCGTCGGCGCGGAACCCGCCGCCGGTCCGCCGCACGACGACGCGACCGGGCACGTCGCAAGCGGGCACGTCGTGGCCGAGCCCGACGTGGCCGACGGCACGGCACCGTCCGGCGCGGACCCGGACCGGACCGGCGAGCCGGAGGGAGCAGGCGAACCCGAACGGCCCGGGCCCGACCCGACTGACGACGCCGCGGCTGCGGCGACCGGCGACGAGCTGGAGCCCACCGGGGTGGGCGCCGAGGGCGAGCTCCGCCCAGAGGCGCACGCCTCCGCCGATGGCTAGCATCGCGCTCCCACCCGCCGCCGGGGCGGTCGCACGGCAGGTCGCCGCCGCGCCGGACGCCGCAGCGCTGCGGACGGCGCAATGGGCGGGCGCGCTGATCGCGCTGGAGATCCTGCTGCAGCGGTTCGCGGTGCCCGGGCAACCCGTCGCACTGCTGCTGGTGGTGGTGTTCGCCTGGGTGGCCTTCGCGCTGCGGGCCCGGGTGCTGGAGGTCGACGGCCGCCGGCTGGCGCTGTGGATGCTGGCAATGAGCGCGTCGGGGGTCGCGCTCATCCTGCAGACGGCCCTGCTGTCCGCCCCGCTGATCAGCACCGACTCGTGGATCCTGTTCATGTCGGTCTGGCTGCCGGCCGCGGTCCGTTTCCGGGACCGGCGCACGAGCACGTACCTGCTCTGCCTGCGCAGGGCGGTCGGGTTGTTCACGGCGCTGGCCGGGCTGTGCGTCGTCATGATGGCGAGCCAGCTCGTCGGCGTCGGCTACCGCGACCACCTCGCCGCGTACGTGCCGTCGACACTGCTTCTCGAGGGCTTCGTGACGACCTATCCGATCGAGTTCGGGTCGTCGATCTTCCGCGCGAACGGGTGGATCGGGCTCGAGGCCTCGGTCGTGTCCTTCCTCATCGGGCTCGGGCTGCTGGGCGCGATTCTGCTCCGTGAACGGTGGTGGCGCCTCGCGGTGCTCACGGTGGGGCTGTTCACGACGTTCGCCGGATCGGGTTTCTTCGTCGTGCTGGTCGGGGTCGCGGTGCTGCTGGTGTTCCCCGCCCGGACGATCCTGCGCCGCTACGCCCTCCCCGCCATCGGCGTCCTGGCCGTCGTGCTGCTCACCCCGGTCGTCCAGCCGCTGATCGACCGCTCGTCCGGGGAGTTCTCCGACGAGAGTTCCTCGCTGTCGTTGCGGGCGATCCAGCCGTACGTCGAGCTGTGGCCCCGATGGTCGGGCGACGAGCTCGCGGCGCTCCTCGGGCGCGGCGCCGGCTCGGCCCAGCGCTACGTCAACGACCTCGGCATCGACGACCTCCTCATGCCGACGTTCGGGCGGATCATCTTCGACTACGGCCTCGTCGCGGGGATGATCCTCACCGCGGTCCTGGTCTTCAACTATCTCGACGGGCCGAGCGCGTCGATCGCCTTCACCTGCTTCGTGTCGCTGTGGGCCCTGCAGCCGGGCGGGAGCCAGGTGGTCTTCGCGCTCCCGCTGATGGCGTTGGTGACCTGGTTCGCCCCACGCCGGGGACCGCGCATCGAGGAGGTGCTCAATCTGATCGAGCCGCCGCCCGCACCCCGTCGGCGCTCGCCGCTGCTCCGGTCGACGGCTCCTTGAGCCGATCACCGGGACGGCGAACCGTCGCGGCGAGGCAGAGCACCAGCGCGGCGAGCAGCACCAGCGTGTCGACGCGATCGGCGCCGGTGGTCGTGAGGCCCGGTATGACGTTGGTGGAGACCCGATGGACGTGCACCGTCGGTAGCGAGGCGAGCAGCCAACGCGCCCGGTCCGCGACGTCCATCGGGATCCCGTCGGCGATCCGGCCGATCCCGACGCACAGCGGCAGGATGAGCACCAGCAGGTCGTAGAACTGGTGAATGAAACCGAGCAGCACGACGGTGGTGAGCCCGACGGTGAACACCAGCAGGCTGCGGCTGCGGACCACGATCCATGCGGCGAGCAGCATCGCCGTCAGCGGAACGAGGACGCGGACCGGACCGGGCAGGTCGACGCCGAGGCGAGCCAGCTGACCGACCAGGTCGATGCTCACGTTGAAGCGCGAGGTCAGGCCGGCCGCGGACTCGGCCGAGGTGGAGCGGGCGAGGTTGCTGCGCACCCCGTCCAGGAAGCCCGACACCCCGCCGGAGGCGGCCACGCAGGCGAGCAGGATCGGGGTCGACGCCGCCGCGAGACCGGCGATGCCGCGCCACACCGCGTCCCAGCGGCGCCCGGCCAGGGCGATCACCACCATGATGATCCCGAACTGCGGCTTCACCAGTGACAGCGCGACGCCGAGCGCGGTCGTGGCGGTGGCGAGCCCGGCACCGGCGGGGTCGACGGCCGACCTGCGCAGCCAGACCCCGCGCAGCACGAGCATGACCCCGAACACCACCAGGGCGGTCGACACGTTCGCCAGCGCGTAACGTCCCGCGGCCCACACGACGAGCCAGATCAGCCCGACGGGCGTGCCGATCGCCAGGTACCGGGGCAGCGTCCAGCGCAGCAGGAACCGGATCATCAGGAGCACGACGGTCATCCCGAGGAGCTGATAGATCCCGTTCGCGACGAGGAAGGGCAGCGGCGCGAGCGGCAGCGCGACGAGCAGCCAGGCCGGGGCGTAGAGAGCCAGCCCCTGCGTCCACGGCACGTCCGCCAGGTAGGTGCCCGTGTCGTAGGGGTTGCCGCCGGCGAGCAGGTAGCCCCCCGGGGTCCAGACCGAGTCGCGGAAGTCGACGAGCTGCCCCTGCGACTGCCACGGCTCGCCCGGCAGGACGGGGTCGACGTACTGCACGACGAGGCTCAGCGCCAGCGCGACGAGCGCCAGCGCCCACAGCGCGACCAGCAGCATCCTCGGCGGCTCGGCCAGCAGCCCGGGCAGCGCGGCCCGCCACCGGGTGGCCCGGTCCCGCACCCCGGCCGTCACCGGCCCACTTCCCCGCTGCGGCCGGGCCCGTGCGGTCCACACCCGCTCACGACCGGACCGCCGACTGCTCGCGGTACCAGGCGACCGTCGCGGCGATGCCGTCGCACAGCGCGACGGTGGGCCGCCAGCCCGTGGAGCAGATCCGGCTCACGTCCAGCAGCTTGCGCGGCGTGCCGTCGGGCCGGGAGGTGTCCCACTCGATCGTGCCGTCGAACCCGACAGCCTGGGCTACGGTCTGCGCCAGCTCGCGGATCGTGACGTCCGCACCGACGCCGACGTTGATCGGCGCCCCGTCGTCGTAGTGCTCCAGGAGGTGCAGGCAGGCCCCGGCGAGGTCGTCCACGTGCAGGAACTCCCGGCGCGGGGCGCCGCTGCCCCAGCACACGACCGTGCTGGCCGCGGAGCGGACCGCCTCGTCGAACCGGCGGATCATCGCGGGCAGGACGTGGCTGTCGGTGGGATGGAAGTTGTCGCCCGGCCCGTAGAGGTTGGTCGGCATCGCCGAGATGAACGGGGCGCCGAACTGCCGGCGCAGCGCCTGCACGTGCAGCACGCCCGCGATCTTGGCGATGGCGTAGGCGTCGTTGGTGGGCTCCAGCGGGCCCGTGAGCAGCGCCTCCTCGACGATGGGCTGGTCGGCGAACTTCGGGTAGATGCACGACGAGCCGAGGAACAGCAGCCGCCGGACGCCGAACCGGTGGGCGGCGTCGAGCACGTTGAGCTGGATCTGCAGGTTGTCGCTGAGGAAGTCGGCCGGGCGGGTGGCGTTCGCGTGGATCCCGCCGACGTGGGCGGCCGCCATCACGACGTAGGTGGGTTGCGTCCGCGTGAAGAAGTCGAATACGGCCGGCCGGTCCCGCAGATCGAGCTCGGCGGAGCTGCGGCCGCAGAGCGCCGAGAATCCGCGGGATTCGAGGTGGCGCCAGACCGCGGAGCCCACGAGCCCCCGGTGGCCGGCGACAAAGAACGGCGCGTCCCGATCAAGCTGAGGTAGCTCGACAACGGAGGAGGAATACGACACGGCGCCAGCGTAGCGGGTATCGAGGTAACGCTCCAAGGGGTCGCAGCGACCTATCAGGCAGGTGCCACGCGACGTGGCGCACCCCCGGCGACGAGGAGTCCCGAGACGATGAACCCTGCCGAGAGCGTGGCCGTGCCTGTCGCGAAGCGCAAGGCCCTGGTCACCGGAATCACCGGGCAGGACGGCTCCTACCTAGCAGAACTCCTGCTCGACAAGGGCTACGAGGTGCACGGCCTGATCCGCAGGGCGTCAACGTTCAACACCCAGCGCATCGACCACCTCTACGACGACCCGCACGACCCGCAGGCGCGACTCTTCCTGCACCACGCCGATCTGACCGACGGATCGCGCCTCGTGACCCTGCTCGAGAAGATCTGCCCGGACGAGGTGTACAACCTCGGTGCACAATCGCACGTCCGCGTTTCCTTCGACGAGCCCGAGTTCACCGGAATGGTCACGGGAATCGGCGCGACAAGGCTTCTCGAGGCCGTCCGGATGACCGGCCTGCAATGCCGCTACTACCAGGCGTCGAGTTCCGAGATGTTCGGCGCGACACCGCCGCCGCAGAACGAGGAGACGCCGTTCTATCCGCGTTCGCCCTACGGCGTCGCGAAGGTCTACTCGTACTGGATGACGCGCAACTACCGCGAGGCCTACGGGATGCATGCGGTGAACGGCATCCTGTTCAACCACGAGTCGCCCCGGCGCGGCGAGACGTTCGTCACCCGCAAGATCGCCAAGGCGGCCGCCCGGATCTCGGCCGGCCTGCAGGACCACGTCTACCTCGGCAACCTCGACGCGGTGCGGGACTGGGGCTACGCCAAGGAATACGTCGAGGCGATGTGGCTGATGCTCCAGCACGACGAGCCGACCGACTTCGTCATCGCCACCGGCGTGGCGTGCACCGTCCGCGAGTTCGCCGAGCACTGCTTCTCGGCCGTCGGCCTGGACTTCTACGACCGCGTCCGCTTCGACCCCCGCTACCTGCGGCCCACCGAGGTCGACTCGCTGGTCGGCGACGCGAGCAAGGCTCGCGACCTGCTCGGCTGGCAGGCGCGGGTGCAGCCGCTGGAGCTGGCCGAGATCATGGTCCGCGCAGAGCTCGCGAACATCGGCCGCTCGGTGGACGCCCACGTACCTGCCGGCTGACCTTCCGTACCGGCGAGGGCCGGCCGGACCCGGGAACCCCCGGTCCGGCCGGCCCGTCCCCGTGCCGAAACCTCCGCGCCGCGGGGTCGGCGACGTCAGGCGCGGGGCCCCGCCGTGGTGACGTCGCGGCTGCCCCGGACCGTCCCCGCGGCGAGCCGGGCCGCGTGCACGCCGGTGCCGACGACGTCGAAGTGGCGCCCCATCTCCCCCAGCACGTGGCCGACCACCGCGACCTTCTCGGCGGCCGGCAGCGCCATGCCGGGGAAGAACCCCAGGCGGGGCGCGTCGCGGGCGTCGAGCAGGTCCAGCGGGTGCAGCAACATCGACGGCCCCACCCCGCGCAGCCGGCACGCCCGCAGGGCGGCGGCGAAGAAACCCCGCGCGAGCTTCGGCGAGACCTGGTGCAGGTGCAGCAGGTAGGACACGTGCATCGGGACCCGCAGCACCGGCACCGTCGTCACCGGGATCTCCAGCAACCCGTCCCCGTTGCCACCGGTGCGCCACCGGTAGGGATGCACCGGACGCAGTCCCTCCGAGGCCGACCCGAACAGGTACGAGCGCCGGCTGCGCTCCTGCGGCGACAGCGACGCGCTGCGGAAGTAGTAGGCCCGGGCCAGCGGGCCGATCCAGGTGGGCAACGTGCTCGCGTCGTAGGCGTAGCCCCGCTCGGCCAGCAGCTGCACCAGCTCCGGGGACAGGCTGTAGCCCGGCCCGCGGAACCCGGTCGGGCGGGGCGCGCCGGCCGCGACGATCGCGTCCTCGGTGCGGGCCAGCTCCGCCTCCAGCCGGCCGCGGTCGTAGCGGTGCAGCCAGGGCTCGTGCTCGTAGGAGTGGTTGGCCACCTCGTGGCCCGCGGCGGCGATCTCCGCCACCGCCTTCGCGCCGTCCTCGCGGGCGGCGTCGGCGCCGACCACGAACACCGTCGCGGTGAGGCCCTGGCCGTCGAAGACCTCGAGCATCCGCGGGACGAGCGCGTCCAGGTAGCTCGGCCGCGACTCCCACTCGGGGTCGCCGTGGATCTTCATGTACGACCACAGGTTGTCCATGTCCAGCGAGACACTCGCCGTCGGCCGGGTCATCACGCCACCCCCTGGTCCGCCGGCTCCGCGGCCGGGTCGACGCAGCCCTCCGGGGCGAGGTCGAGCTGCGGCCAGCCCTCGTCCAGCAGCTGGAGGGTCTGCTCGACGTTGAGCGTCCCGACAGTGATCTGCGCGCTGCCCAGGGTGAACACCCCCGCGACGGTGGTGCGCACGGCCGGCACCCGCTGCGGATAGCCGGGCGTCGGGACCGGCATCACGTGACGTGCCCTGGCCACGGCGAAGGACACGACGTCGTCGGGAGCGAGGCCGTACATGCCCAGGAACGGGTCGAGGAACTCGCCCCGCAGGTCCTCGTCGGAGCGGTCGAACACCGGATCGTCGGGCCGGGTGTAGCGGGGGAGATAGACCAGCGTGTGCCCGCCCGTCTCGGCGGGGTCGACCAGCGCGGTCATCTCGATCACCGCGGTGAACGGCAGCGGGTCGGTGATGTAGGTGATGTAGGCGCCGGTGACGGGGCGGCGCAGCAGCACCGACGGGCAGATCACGCCGAGGTACTCGACACCGTCGAGGCGCTCGCGCTCGGCGTCCGACAGCTGCGGGCACATGCGGGACGCGAGCGGCGCGGCGGTGGTGACGAGCACCCGGTCGAACTCCTCGGCGCACGCGCCGGCGGCCTCGACACGCACCCGGCCACCCGGTGCGGCGGTCACGGCGGTCACCCGGCTCCCGGTGCGGACCTCCACGCCGGCCCGCGCGAGGTCGTCGGCGAGCGCCCCGAGGACGGCCGCGTAGCCGCCCGGGACGTGCCCGAACCGGTCGCCGTCGCGACCCTGGAACCGGGCCGTCACGAGCCTGCGGATGGTGGACCAGATGAACACGGCGGACGCCTTGTCGGCGCACTCCCCCAGCTTGGCACGCAGCAACGGCAGCCACAGCCGATCGGTGGCCTGCCGGCCCGACCAGCGGCGCAGCCATCGGGCCGCGGTGATCCGGTCGAACCGGGCCGGTGCGGTCCACAGCGCCGCCCACGCGACGGTGAGCCCGATCCGCAGCTTCGCGACCGGCCCGAGGAACGGCAGCCCCACCAGCTCGGCCGCCGACGACGCCGGCAGCGCCCGGCCGTCCGTGTAGCAGGCGGCCTTGCTGCGGGCCCAGACGACCTCCGGGGCGCCCAGCTCGTCCAGCAACGCCAGCACGCGCCGGTCGTCGCCGAGGATCACGTGGTAGAAGCGGTCCCAGGTCACCGGCTCGCCGCCGGGCACCGGCAGGCGCCACGCCGACGCGAGCCCGCCCAGCGTGGGCGCCGACTCGTGCAGCACGACCTCCGCCCCGGCCGCCCGCAGCCGCCGTGCGGCGACCCCGCCCAACATGCCACCACCGACGACGGCCCAGCGTTGCGCCCGTCGTGTGCGCTCGGTCACTCGATCTCCCTAGGAGTTCGGCCGGAGGATTCCCGCCGGCGCCGTCGCTTGACCCGGCAGAACCACAGCCTGCCCGCTCGGCTGCGATCGCGCGACCGGTTCGGTGGCGACCATGTTGACGAACCCGCGCGCCGCCGACTGCTGGAAGTAGAGCTCCTCGAAGCCGCGCTTGACCTGGATGCTGAGAATCGACACGAGCAGTGCCGAGAACCCGGCGACCATCATCGAGACGCCCAGCACCGTGAGGCCCACCTGGCTCTCCGGCCACAGCAGGGTGAGCAGCCCCAGCGCTGCACCCAGCACCGACAGCAGCAGGCCGCCCGACGCGAACACGAGATACGGCCGGAACAGCACTCCGCGCACGAGCATCTCGTAGGTCTTGGCCCGGGTGCGGCGGTTGCGCCGGAACGTGGTCCGGCCGGCCCGCGCGCCGAGCCCGCGCCAGTCGAGGGTGGCCGGCACCTCGACGACGCGACCATGCAGAAGCCCCGTCTTGTAGAGGGCCTCGACGTTGATCACATCGTCGACGCTGCGGAGCGGGAGCGCCCGGACGAACGGGCCGTGGTAGGCCCGCACCATCCCGGTGAAGGTGTGCAGCTCGCTGCGGGAGAGCAGCGCCAGGAACCGGTTGGCCAGCCGGCTGCGCCGCTCGAGTGCCCGCGGCACGCCGACCGTGGCGCCGCCGGGCATGTACGGCGACGCCACCGCGATCTGCGCCTTGTCCACCACGACGGCGCGGACCAGCGGCGCGATGTGGCCCGGGCTGTAGCTGAGGTCGCAGTCGAGCACGACGACGACCTCACCGGTGCTGGCGGCGATGCCGGTCTGCAGCGCCCCGCCCAGACCCCGGTTCGCGACGTGGCGCAGCACCCGGACGGTCACCTGGGGTGACCGGACGGCGGCTGCCGCGTCCTGCGCGATCGCGGCTGTGGCGTCGGCGCTGCCGTCGTCGACGACGATGATCTCCCAGATCCGGTCGGACAGCTCGGCCGCCAGGGTCTCGGTGATCCGGACGAGGGTGTCGGCGATGCCGTCGGCCTCGTTGTAGGCGGGCACGACGATCGTGCCGGTCGCCGGGAGCCGGGCGGACCCGCTCAGGGTGTCGGTCACGGGGTCACGACCTTCGGGTTCGCGGCGACGTCCGCGGGGGTGGGGGTGTCGGGTCCGGTCCGGCTCTCCGGCCGGGCGGTGGGCCAGCCCGCGTGATGCGGCTGCACCGCGGCCATCACGAGCACCCCGGCGAGGACGAGCGCGAGCCCGCCCGCGACCCACCAGCCGCGCCCGTCGGCGACCTGGTCGCCGAGCAGCGCCAGGCCGACCACCGAGGCCAGCAGCACGCTCGTGGAGTCCATGGACGCCATCGCGGCCGTCGTCGAGCCGCGTTGCAGCGCAGCCGCCAGCAGGGCCTGCCCGACGACGGCAGCCGCGATCATCAGCCATGCCAGCGGGTTCAGCGGCAGTTCGGCCAGCGGACCGGAGGCGAGCGGCCGGCTGGCGATCGCGAGGATCGCGAACGCCAGCCCGGCGAGCAGGCCGAAGACCACGGCCCCGCGCGCGCCGACCAGCCGGCTCGCCGGCACCGAGGCCGCCGCGACCAGGACGAGGAGCACGGCGAGCCCGATCCCCGCCGCGAGCGGCAGCGCGACCGCGGGCCCGGGTCGGGCCGCCCCGACGAGCAGGACCAGCCCGACCGCCGTGACCATCAGGGCCGCGATCTCGGCGGGACGGACGCTCCAGCCGAGCAGCGCCGCGCCGAGCACCGCGGCGATGCCCACCGCGGACATCGCGCCGGCCTGGACCAGATAGAGGGGCAGGTCCGCCCGGGCCAGGAAGGCCAGGACGAACCCGACGCACTGGGCGCCGAACCCGAGCAGGTACACCCGGTCGGTGGCCGGCCGAGCCAGCAGCCCGACGTCCACGCCGCCGCGGCGCTCGGCGCGCCGGGCGGCGACCGTCTGCGCGACGATGCCGACGGCGTAGGCCAGCGCCGACAGCGCGAGCACGAGATAGGCCACCGTCCG
>JBQTJE010000226.1:0-10089 GCA_052387455.1 Pseudonocardia sp. | reverse complement strand
TCAAGTACGAGAGCGCGCAGAAGGCCCGGGAGTCCCGCCGCAACCAGCAGCTCACCACGATCAAGGAGCAGAAGCTCCGGCCGAAGATCGACACCCACGACTACGAGACCAAGCGCGGCCACGTCCGGCGCTTCCTCGAGGGTGGGAACAAGGTCAAGGTCACGATCATGTTCCGCGGCCGCGAGCAGTCTCGCCCCGAGCTGGGATTCCGGCTGCTGCAGCGCCTCGCCGAAGACGTGAGCGACCTGGGGGTCGTCGAGGCGACGCCCAAGCAGGACGGCCGCAACATGACGATGGTGATCGCGCCGAGCAAGAAGCCCGTCCCGAAGGGTCGCCCGGCCGCCGCCGAGCAGCCCCAGGCCTGACCAGGCTCTTCCACCCTGACGCCCCCTGCACCACCGGGGGCGTCACCGTCGAGTAGGAACAGCAATGCCCAAGAACAAGACGCACAGCGGGATCGCCAAGCGGGTCAAGGTCACCGGCACCGGCAAGCTCATGCGCCAGCAGGCCGGCCTGCGCCACCGCCTCGAGGTCAAGTCGAGCAAGGAGACGCGCGACCTGTCCGGCTACGTGGCGGTCGACAAGGCCGACACCAAGCGCGTCAAGACGATGCTCGGCCGCTGACCCTGCCCCACCCGCTGATCGACGAGAGACAGGACAACCCCCATGGCACGCGTTTCGCGCGCGGTGAACGCCCAGAAGAAGCGGCGCACCACGCTGGAACTGGCCAGCGGCTACCGCGGGCAGCGTTCCCGGCTGTACCGCAAGGCCAAAGAGCAGGTCATCCACTCGCTCAACTATGCCTACCGTGACCGTCGGGCCCGCAAGGGCGACTTCCGGCAGCTGTGGATCACCCGCATCAACGCCGCGGCCCGCGCCAACGGCATGACGTACAACCGGTTCATCCAGGGACTCAAGGCCGCCGGTGTCGAGGTCGACCGCAAGGTCCTCTCCGAGCTGGCCATCAGCGACCCGGGCGCGTTCGCCGCGCTCGTGACGCTCGCGAAGGCCAACGTCCCGGCGCACGACGGGACGGCGGCCTGAGCAGGCCGTCCCACACGGTGCGCGGGGCAGGGCCACCGCACGACGACCCGGGGGGTTCCGCCACCGAGCGGACCCCCCGCGTCGTGTCCGCCCGCAAGCTCCTGCGCCGCGCCGGGCGCGACCGGGCGGGCCGTTTCCTCGTCGAGGGGGCGCAGGCCGTCCGGGAGGCCGTCGGCTGGGCGGCGCAGCGCCCGGGCCGGTTGCACGAGCTGTTCGTCACCGCGCAGGCGGCCTGCCGCCATCCCGAGCTGGTCGCCGCAGCCGCGGCGACGGGGGCGCCGGTCACGGTGGTCACCGAGCGGGCGGCGGGGGGCCTGTCCGACACGGTCACCCCGCAGGGGCTCGTTGCGGTCTGCGCGCTGCTCGACGTGCCGCCCGTCGTGGCCCTTGCCGGTTCGCCGCGCCTCGTCGCCGTCCTGGCTGGGGTGACCGATCCCGGCAACGCGGGCACGGTCGTCCGGGTCGCCGACGCCGCAGGCGCAGGCGCGGTGCTGCTGGCGGGCGACACCGTCGACCCGCACAACGGCAAGGCCGTGCGCGCCTCCACCGGCAGCGTGTTCCACCTGCCGATCGCCCGTGACCGGGATCCGCACGCGGTCGTCGCGGCGTGCCGGGCCGCCGGCCTCGCGGTGCTGGCCGCCGACGGCGCCGGCGAGCTGGACCTGCAGTCACCGGCCGCGGCGGCGGTGCTGGCCCGGCCGAGCGCGTGGCTCTTCGGCGCGGAGGCCCACGGGATCCCGGCGGAGCTGGTCACGCAGGCCGACCATCGCGTCCGGGTGCCGATCCACGGCCGCGCCGAGAGCCTCAACCTGGCCACCGCGGCCGCGGTATGCCTCTACGCCAGCGCGACGCACCTGGTCAGGGGCGCGTCAGGGCAGGCGTGAGGCGAACACCACGACGTTGTCCCGGTAGGACCGCTCGGCCTGGTCGAACTCACCCCCGCAGGTGATCAGCCGCAGGGCGCTGCCGGGGACCGGGCCGTAGACGGCTGCGGTGGGGAACGCATCCTTCGGGTACTGCTGGACGCTGTCCACGGTGAACTCGGCGCTGCTGCCGTCGGCGAGCGGCACCGTGATCGGGTCGCCGGGGCGCAGGTCGCGCAGGCGGAAGAAGACGGCGGGCCCGTTGCTGGAGTCGACGTGCCCGGCGATCACGGCAGGTCCCGGCGAGCCGGGCACGGCGCCCTCGACGTACCAGCCGGCCCGGGCGAAGTCCGCAGGCGCCTGGAGCTCGCCATCCGGCAGCCGCGCGAGGTCGACCAGCTCGGTCTCGGCGATCCCGACACTCGGCACCACGAGCCCGACGGGACGTTGCGTCACCAGCGGGGGCAGCGGTTGCGGGCCACCCACCGGAGCGGCGGCCGTGCGGGGGGTTTCGGCCGGGCCGACGGCGGCCGGGCCGGCGCCCGGCCCCGCGACCGCCACGAACCCGGAGGCGCCCAGCACCGCGAGCACGGCCAGCCACAGACCCGCTCGCACCCGCATGCGTCGCCGCGGCGGCTCGCCGGGCGCGGGGACGGCGGGGAGGGCGGGGACGGGCGGTGCGGCCGCGGTCGCGGGAGAACCGCCTGCCGGGGTGAACAGCACTCCGGCCGTCCGGGTCGGCCCCCACCGCGGCACGCAGGCCACCCCCGGCCGGACGGGGCCGGGATCCGGCTCGGCGTCGCGCGGGCGCGGCACGGGAACCCCGGGCACGGCGATCGGCTCGGGTGCGGCATGCCGGCCGGGCCCGCGGCGGACGAGCTGGCGCCGCAGGACGGTCAGCGGGCCTGTCGACGGCCCGGCGGCCGCGTGCCGGCCCGGGCGGGGGTCCGTGGCGGCCGGGATAACCGCGCCGGCAGGGATTCCCGCGCCGGGCGGGGTGCCGGCGTCGGCCGGGACGCCCGCGTCGGCCGGGACGCCCCCGGATGCCACGGGGTCGACCGGCAGGTCCTGGAGGTCAGCGACCACCGGCGGTCCCACCGCCACCGGTCTCGACGCCGCCGGTGGGGGCCGGGCCGGCGGCGGTGTTGTCGACCAGCGGGCGCAGCTCGGGACCGTTGGTCCCGTTGACCACGACGATCGTGCTCGACGAGCCGGCGCGGACGTCGACGACGCCCTCGGTGACCTTGTCCCCGGCCTTGACCTGCAGCGTCCAGCGACCCTCGGCGAGCGTCGTGTAGGGGGTCGTGGTGCCGTAGGCGAGGGCGGTGGCGATCGGCGCGGCACCCACCGGGGTGACCTCGACCGGCGGCAGGTCGGCGGTACCCTGCACGATCCGCAACCGGCCCAGGCCCGCGGGGGGCGCGCTGAGGTCGTCGACGGTGAGCCGCGGCTCGGGCTGGCCGCCGGCGCCGGTGGCGAACACGAGCACGGTGGAGGCGCTGCCCGCGGTGATGTCCACGGCCTGGCTGAGCACCGGCGGCGTCTCCTGCGGCGCGCCGGCCGGGCGCATCGCGATCGTGTAGGTGCCGGGCTCGAGCACCACGTAGTCGGTGACGGCCCCGTACGCGGCCTTCTTCACGACCTCGCGGTTGGTGCCGGCGAAGGTGGCGAGGGTGATGTCGACGGCCGGGACGGCCGGCGCGAGGTGACCGACGCGCAGGTAGCCCGACGGCGCGCCGGGTGCGGGCTGCGCGAACCCCGGCTCACCGGCGCCGGCGGGGACGACGGTCACGAGCGCGAGGGTGGCCGCGCCGGCGACGGCGGCCAGGGCGGCGCCGAACCGGGCGGTGCGGGACAGGCGACGGGCGGGGGCGATGGTCACGAGGGTCCTTCCTGGAACGGGTCGAGCAGCCCAGTCTCGGGCACGGGGGGATAGCTGACGAGCACGCCGTCCGGGGTGAGGACGGCCGCAGCGGGGCGGAACGCGCCACGCTGAAGCAGGTAGAACGCCACGACCCGGTCGGTTCCCCCGTCGACCGGCTGGAGCAGCAGGTGTCGCCGCGGCTGGCCGACGGCGTCCTCGGCGGCGACCACCGGCAGGTCCACGAGCCGGACGCGCTGGTCGGTGAGCAGGGTGCCGAGGGTGAGCGCGGCCTGCGGGTTGACCCGCCCGGCGCGCAGCAGGGCGCGCAGCGGTTCTGGGGCGTCGAGGCGGTCGGACGCCGCGAGCTGCTCCCCGGCGCCGCGCCGGGCGGCGGTCTCCCGCTGCATGTCGATGCCCGCGACGGGCACGGCGCGCACGCTCACCACGTCCGCACCCTCGCCGAACGTCGCGACGACCTCGCCCGCGGCCGCGGCCGGGCCGGTGCGGGTGTGGGCCCAGTCGCGGGCGTTGACGATCGCGAGCTGGGTGCGGGAGTCGGCGAGCACGAGATCGGAGGTGGCGCCGTTCTGGGCCATCCACTCCCGGGCGGCGTCGGTCGCGCCGGCGTCGAGCGTCTCGGGCAGCCGCGCGATGACCGGGGACCAGAGCGCCAGCGCGACGACGACGGTCGCCGCGGTGCCGATCGGGGCGTACAGGTGGGCTCGGGGTATCCGGCGCAGGTGCCGGACGGGCCGTGCCGCGTTCTCGACGACGTAGCCCACGAGGGCCGCGAGCAGCAGCACCGCGATCGGCGCGGCCGTCGCGACCACGGCGGCCCACGGCTCGCCGGTGACCCCGGCGACCACGGGGACGAGGGCGAGCCCGGCGGCGATCGGCCGGGTGCTCGCGAGGCCGAGCCCGAGGATCGCGACGACCGCGATGACGAGCGGCGTCACCGGGTCGGCGGTGAGCCGGCCCGGGTCGAGCAGGTTGCCCAGCCCGGCGTCGCGCACGGGCGCGCCGGTGAATCGGGTCAGCACCGTCGCGGTCGCAGTCGCGCAGACCACGGTGCCGGCGAGGACCAGCGCGCGCCGTGGCGGGCGCTCACGGGCGGCGAGCCACAGCACGGCCGGGACCAGGGCGACGGTGATCGGCGCGGTGACCACCCCGGCGACCACGCACCCGACGACACCGCCGTCGCGCAGCAGCCCCCGCGCTCCGGGGGCGGGGGGACGTGCGGCGAGCAGCATCGCGCCGAGCAGCCACGGCAGCGCCACGTTCGCCGCGACGACGGTGCGCTGCACGTCGAGCAACGGCGGGCAGATCGCCAGCAGCACCAGCGCGGCGGCCGCCCAGGGCCGCCCGAGCCCGAGCCGGCGGGCGAGGAACCACGCGAGCACGCCGCCGATCGCGGAGGTGAGCAGCATCGCCTCGCGGGCGGCGGCCAGCACGCTCGCGGCGCGGTCGAACGCTCCGGTGGTGGTCCACGCCGCCACCTGCAGCGCAGCGGGCGAGACCCCCGACGGCGACGGGTCGACGCCCGCGATGGCCAGCACCTGGCCGACGAGGGACACCTCCACGTCGTCCGGCGTCGGGGCGACGGCGAGCCACGCCGCGCGCGCGATGACGGTGAGCACGACGCCGAAGCCGAGCACGGCCCACCAGACGTTGTCCGGCGTGCGCCGCGGGATCGCGACCGCGGCCGTCGGGTGGCGCACGGTCCACACGAAGAATTCACCTGCTGGTAGTTCGGGGGAGGGACGGGGGAGCGTCGGTCAGTGTTACCGACCGGCTTCCCAACACCTACCGCCGAACGCCCCCTCTTCGTTACGGCGAACGGTCCTGACTGAGCCGTCCGGGCCCGTCGCGAAGCCCCGTCCGGACCCCCGGCCGCGCCGGTAACCGGCTCGTGCCCGCCGACTAGGATCGGCGGGTCCGATCCCCGCCCGACCCGCCGGTCCGCACCGGTCGTCACGGAAGAACCGACGCGATGCCCCCCGCTCCGGCCGACCAGCCGACCAGCCCGCCGCCCGACCCGCTCGCCGACGGTGCGCTGAAGCAGGCCGTCCTCGCCGCGGAGGAGGCGTTCGCGGCGGCCGGGGACCTGGAGTCGCTCGCCGCGGCGAAGCCGGCCCATCTCGGCGACCGCGCGCCGCTGCTGCTGGCCCGCCGCGAGCTCGGAGCGCTGCCCGGCGCGGAGCGGGCCGAGGCCGGCAGGCGGGTGAACGCGGCCCGCCAGCAGGCGCAGGAGGCGTTCGACGCGCGCCGCGCCCGGTTGGTCGCCGAGCGCGACGAGCGGATGCTGGCCGAGGAGGCCGTGGACGTCACGCTGCCGTGGGACCGGGTTCCGCGCGGTGCCCGCCACCCGATCACGCAGATCGCCGAGCAGATCGCCGACGTGTTCGTCGCGATGGGCTACGAGGTGGCCGAGGGCCCCGAGGTGGAGTCGTCCTGGCTGAACTTCGACGCGCTCAACTTCGGCAAGGACCACCCGGCCCGCGGCCTGCAGGACACCTTCCACCTGGGGAGCGGCGAGGAGTCGGGCACGGTGCTGCGCACGCACACGTCCCCGGTCCAGGTCCGGGCGCTGCTGGAACGCGAGCTGCCCGTGTACGTCGTGTGCCCGGGTCGCACCTTCCGCACCGACGCCCTCGACGCCACGCACACCCCGGTGTTCCACCAGGTCGAGGGCCTGGCCGTCGACCGCGGCATCACGATGGCCCATCTCAAGGGCACCCTCGACGCGTTCGCCCGCGCCATGTTCGGCGCGGCGTCGCGCACCCGGCTGCGCCCGCACTTCTTCCCGTTCACCGAGCCGTCGGCCGAGGTGGACGTGTGGTTCCCGGAGAAGCGGGGCGGCGCGGGCTGGGTGGAGTGGGGCGGGTGCGGGATGGTGAACCCGAACGTCCTTCGCTCGTGCGGCGTCGACCCCGAGGTGTACTCCGGCTTCGCCTTCGGGATGGGCCTGGAGCGCACGCTGATGTTCCGCAACGGCATTCCCGACATGCGCGACATGATCGAGGGCGACGTGCGGTTCAGCCGTGCGTTCGGCATCTGACCCGAACCCGCGAGGAGAGACCGACCGTGCGCGTCCCCCTGTCCTGGCTCGCCGACATGCTCGGCGCCCTGCCCGACCTCGACACCCTGCCCGACCTCGACACCCTGGTCGAGGCGTTCGTGAAGGTCGGTGTCGAGATCGAGGACGTCCACCGCGGACCGGAGATCACCGGCCCGCTGGTGGTCGGCCGGGTCGCGGCGATCGAGGAGCTCAGCGGGCTGAAGAAGCAGATCCGGTTCTGCCGCGTCGACGTCGGCTCGGGCTCCGGGCCCGGCTCCGCCGAGGAGGCGGCCCGGGGGATCATCTGCGGTGCCCGCAACTTCGCCGTCGGCGACCTCGTGGTCGTGGCGCTGCCCGGGGCGGTGCTGCCCGGCGGGTTCGCGATCTCGGCGCGCCGGACCTACGGCCACGTCTCCGACGGCATGATCGCGTCGGCCCGCGAGCTCGGGATCGGCGCCGACCACGCGGGCATCCTCGTGCTGCCGCCGGGCACCGCCGGGCCGGGCACGGACGCGGTGGCGCTGCTGGGCACGGACGACGTCGTGCTGGAGCTGGCGGTCACCCCGGACCGCGGCTACGGCTCGTCGCTGCGCGGCCTCGCCCGCGAATTGGCCGCCGCTCTCGACCTGCCCTACGCCGACCCGGCCGCGGCGGTGGACGTCCCGGCCGAGCCGGTGGCGGCCTGGCCGGTGCGCCTCGACGACGCGGACTGCCCGCGCTTCGTCGCTCGCCGGGTGGACGGTGTCGACCCGGGGGCACCGAGCCCGTGGTGGATGCAGCGCCGCCTGCTCGCCGCCGGGATGCGGCCGATCTCGCTGGTCGTGGACGTCACGAACTACGTGATGCTGGAGCTGGGCCAGCCGCTGCACGCCTACGACGTCGCCAAGCTGCGCGGCGGCATCGTCGTGCGGCGGGCCGTCGCGGGGGAGCACCTCACGACTCTCGACGACGTGCGCCGCCCGCTCGACCCCGACGACCTGCTGATCACCGACGGGTCCGGCCCGATCGGGCTCGCCGGCGTGATGGGCGGGGCGTCCACCGAGATCGGCGGCCCGGGTGCGGGCGACGGCCCGGCCGGCCCGATCGACGTGCTCATCGAGGCCGCGCACTTCGCCGCCCCGGCGATCGCCCGCTGCGCGCGACGGCACCGGCTGCTCAGCGAGGCGGCGCGCCGCTTCGAGCGCGGGGTCGACCCGCAGCTTCCGCCGGTGGCCGCCGAGCGCGCGGCCGCGCTGCTGGTCGAGCACGGCGGCGGGCGGATCGCGCCCGGGCGCACCGACGCGGGGGCCGCCCCGTCGCCCGTCCCGGTCCGGCTGCCTGCCGGGCTGCCGGACGAGGTCGCCGGCGTCGCCTACCCCGAGGGCGCCACCGCGCGGCGGCTGCGCCAGGTCGGCTGTGCCGTCGACCCCGAGGGGGCCGAGCTCGTCGTCACCCCGCCGTCGTGGCGTCCGGACCTGCTCCAGCCTGCCGACCTCGTCGAGGAGGTGCTGCGGCTGGAGGGTTTCGACGCGATCGGGTCCGTGCTGCCGCCCGCGCCGCCCGGGCGCGGGCTGTCCGCGGCCCAGCAGCGGCGTCGCGCGGTCTCCCGCGCGCTGGCCGAAGCCGGGTACGTGGAGGTGCTGCCGTTCCCGTTCGTCGCCCCGTCGGCGTGGGACGCGCTCGGGCTGGACGCGCGCGACGTCCGGCGCCGCACCGTGCACGTGGCCAACCCGCTCGACGCCGAGCGCGCCGAGCTGTCCACCACGCTGCTGCCGGGCCTGCTGGAGACGCTCGTGCGCAACCGGGCGCGTGGCGCCGCCGACGTGGCGCTGTTCCATCTCGGTCAGGTCGTCCTGCCGCGCACGCTGCCCGCGCCGATGCCCGACCCGGACGTGCGCAGGCGCCCGACCGACCGCGAAGTGGCCCAGATCGACGCGGCCCTCCCCGCCCAGCCCGGGCACGTCGCCGCGGTGCTCGCGGGCGACCGGGAGCGCCGGGGCTGGTGGGGCGCGGGCCGGCCGGCGAGCTGGGCGGACGCCGTGGCGGCCGCCCGCCTCGTCGGGGCGGCGGCCGGCGTGGAGCTGCGGGTCACCACCGCCGTGCTGGCACCGTGGCACCCGGGCCGGTGCGCGGCCCTGCGGGTGGGCGACTGGGTGGTCGGGCACGCCGGGGAGCTGCACCCGAAGGTCGTCGAGGCGCTGGGGCTGCCGCCCCGCACCTGCGCGATGGAGCTCGACCTCGACGCGATTCCGATCCAGGACCTCCGACCCGCGCCGCTGGTGTCGCCCTACCCGCCGGTCGGCGTCGACGTGGCCGTCGTCGCGCCGGCAGCGGTGTCGGCGGCCGACCTGGCCGACGCGCTCACCGACGGCGGTGGCCCGCTGCTGGAGGACGTGCGGCTGTTCGACGTCTACACCGGCGAGCAGGTGGGCGCCGGATTACGGTCGCTGGCGTTCAAGCTGCGGTTCCGGGCGCCGGACCGCACCCTCACCAGCGAGGAGGCCAACGCCGCCCGCGACGCCGCGGTGGCGATGGCGACCCGGCGCCACGAGGCGGTCCTGCGCGGCTGAGCACGTTCTGCGGCCGCGCGACCGGTGCGGGGCGCACTCGCCCGGACGCCGGAGCAGCACCCGATCCGGACCGGCGACTCATTGCCCGAGCCCCGGCTTGCGTCCCGTGCCCGCCGCGCCGGCGAACGCCTGCCCGATCTCCAGCCACTCCCGCGCATGCGGGCCGGTGATCTCGAGGGTGAGGTCGTCGCGGTGGCGGCGCTGGGTGATCGCAAGCGCGAAGTCGAGCGCGGGTCCGGTGACCCGGTCCGGCGCGTCCTGCGGCCCCCAGGTCCACGTCGACCCGTCCGGCGCGACCAGCTCGACGCGGACCGGCGCGTCGGGCAGTCCCCGCCCGTGCAGGACGTAGCTGAACGCCCGCGCTCCGACGCCGATGTGGGCCACGTGGCGCAGCCGTGCGGTCGGCTCGCGGGTCGTCCCGACCGCGTCGGCGACGTCCTGCCCGTGGGCCCAGGTCTCCATGATCCGGGCGGTCAGCGAGGACGCCGCGCTCATCGACGGCCCGAACCACGGCACGCGCAGCCCCGGCTCGAGGCCCCGGAACGTCTCGACGAGCCGTGACCGGGCGGTGTCGAACCACGCCAGCAGCTCCGTGCCGGACATGTCGCGGTACCGGGCCGCGATGGTGGCCGGGTGGGTCCCGCCCGCCGGCCCGCAACGCTCCACCACGGCCCGGGCCCCCTCGGGCTCGCAGGCCGACCCCCCCCCGAC
>JBQTJE010000225.1:0-5992 GCA_052387455.1 Pseudonocardia sp. | reverse complement strand
CCGCCCGGGGCCGGAACGGCAGGGAGCGCTCCAGCATGGGCGCCGCGGCGTCGACGGCGGCAGCTGCGTCGTCGGGGCGGCCGAGCAGCAGGTCGCAGTCGGCCACGGCGAGCAGCGCGTGCAGCTCCTGCTCCAGCTCCAGCGCCCCGCCGCCGCGATGGGCCAGCTCGACGGCCACCAGCGCGTGTTCCCGGGCCCGACCGACCTGCCCCAGCTCCTGCCACAGCCACGACGTCGTCGTCTCGATGCCCGCGCGGTAGAACGCCACGCCGTCGGCGTCGACGAGCCGCCGCGCGTTGTCCAGGGCGCGCAGCGCGCCGGCGAAGTCACCGGTGTCGCCCCGGGCCAGCGCGGTGAAGAACAGCGCCTGGAGCAGCGGCCGGAACTGCCCGGTGCGCCGGCACAGCACCGCGGAGCGCGCCAGGACCGTCTTGGCCTCGGCGAACCGGTCCTGGTGCTGGAGCAGCGCGCCCTGGTAGGCGAGCGCGACGGCGGTGGTCGTCTCGCCGGGGTCGGCGGCCAGCGCCCGCTCGTAGGCGGCCTCGGCGCCGCGGTAGTCGCCGTCCCAGTGCCGGACGCGCCCGAGCAGCAGCATCGCGCTGGGCAGGGCGCCCGGGGCGGCCGCGGCGGACTCGGCGAGGTGGCTGGCCTGCTCGGCGAGGTCGACGGCGTTCATCGCGTCGCGCGCGTAGAGGGCGGTCCATCCGAGCTGCTCCAGGGCGCGCGCCTCCAGCTCGGCGTCGCCCAGCTCGCGGGCCAGCGCCAGCGCGGCCTCATGGTCGGCCCGGGCGCCGGTCGGGC
Source organism: Pseudonocardia sp. (assembly GCA_052387455.1). Classification (GTDB taxonomy): domain Bacteria; phylum Actinomycetota; class Actinomycetes; order Mycobacteriales; family Pseudonocardiaceae; genus Pseudonocardia. The sequence goes on along the minus strand of JBQTJE010000225.1, from coordinate 5,191 downwards.
CGTCGTGGCGGCCCAGGTCCGACCGGGTCTGGCCGCGGCGCAGCAACGTGGTCGCGAGCAGGGCGCGGTCGCCGGACGCGCGCGCGGCGCCCGCGGCCTGGTCGAGCAACTGCTCGCACTCGGCGTGGGCGAACGCGAGGTGGGCGGCGTCCGCGGCGATCGTCCACGCGCGGACCGCGGCGTCGAGGTCGCCCGCGGCGGCGAGGTGGCCTGCGGCCCGCTCGGGGCGGCCGTCGAGCATCCGGGCGGCGCGGCGGTGGCGGCTGACCCGCACCGGTTCGGGGACGGCGTCGTAGGCGACCTGGCGGACGATGTCGTTGGCGAACCGGAAGCTCCCGCCCTGCGCGACGAGCAGCCCCGCGCGCAGTGCCCGCCCGGCGCGGGCCGCGCAGTCCTCGGCGTCGATACCGCCCAGCACGGCCACCTCGTCGAGCGAGAACGCGGTGCCGAGCACCGCGCCCAGCCCCAGCAGCAGTGCGGTGTCCTCGCCCGCGTGCGCGATGCGCTCGGACACGGTCTCGTGCAGCGACGTGGGCACGGCGGCGCCGGGGTGGCGCAGCAGCTCGGTGAGGAACAGCGGCGAGCCACCGGTGCGGGCGTGCAACCGCTCGGCGTCGGCACCCCGGCCCGCGCGCCGGGCCAGCACCGCCACGTCGGCGGCCGGCAGCGGCCCCAGCTCCACCCGGGTGGCGACGTCGCGCAGGGCGTCGGTGGCCGGCGGGTCCTCCGAGGTGCGCTCGACCGCCACCACCATCATGCGGCTGCCGGCCCACTGCCCGGCGACGACGTGCAGTGCCTCGACGGTGGAGCGGCCGGCGTGCTGGGCGTCCTCGATCACGAGCAGCACGGCTCGGCGGGCGGCGAGGCGGGCGAAGAAACCGGCGAGCGCGTCGAGGCTGCGGCGGTGCTCCAGCTCCGGTCCGGCCCGCTCGTAGGCGGGCGCGTCGAGCAGCTCGGCCAGCTCGGGGACCAGCTCGGTGAGCGAGGCCAGGCGCGGTCCGGCCAGTTCGCGCACCTCGGCGGGTGCGGTGCGCTGCACGACCGCGCGGACGGCCGCGACGAGCGGTTGGAGGTAGAGCGAGCGCTCGGCCTCGGCGCAGGCGACGGAGAGGACGAGGGCTCCGGTGCGCAGCGGCCCGTCGACGAACGCCGCCACGAGCGCGGACTTGCCGATGCCCGCCTCCCCGGCGACGACGACGAGCGCCGGGTGCCCGGTGGCCGCCCCCGCCCACCGCCGGTCGAGGACGGCGAGCTCCGCGGTGCGCCCGACCAGCGGCGCTGCCGTCGCCGCGTCGACGGCGACGGACCCGGCCGGGGCGGGTGGCTCGGAGCGCAGCACCGCCAGGAACAGTGACTGGCTCGCCGGGGACGGGTCGCTGCCGAGCTGGTCGGACATGGCCCGGCGCAGGGCCCGGTAGGCGACCAGGGCAGCACCCGAGCGACCGGCGCGGTGGTGGGCCAGCATGACGGTGCGGCAGGCCTGCTCGTCGACCGGGTCCTCGCGCAGCACCGCGGACGCCACCTCCACCGCGGTGTCGTGCGCGCCCACCTCGCAGGCTGCGGCGCTCCAGCAGATCCGGGCCCGGCGCAGGCGGCGGTGCACCTCGCGGCGCAGGTCGCGCACCCACGGGTCCTCGTGCTCGCCGGCCAGCGCGGTGTCGGCGTCGAGCAGCTTGGTGGCCTGTTCCGCGCTCGTGCAGGCCAGCGCGAAGTGGCCCTGGGCGAGCTCGTGCTCGGCGGTCGCGACGAGGTCGACGGCGCCGGCGAGGTCGACGTGCACGCCCTCGGGGGCGAGCCGGTAGGCCGCCGCGCCGCCCTCGATGCGGTCGCGGCCCAGCGCCCGGCGCAACCGGCTGACCAGCGCGGCGACGTTGCGGTCGGCCCGCTCGGGGGCGGCGGTGTCCCACAGGGCGTCGACCAGCGTCTCGACCGGGACGAACTCGCCGCGCCGCAGCGCGAGCACGGCGAGCACCCGTCGCGCCTTCCCGGTCGGCAGTGGGGCCGACAGCTCGCCCTCGACGGTCAGAGGGCCGAGCAGGCGCATCCGCAGGTGGGGCGCGCGCACGGCGGCGACTCTACCGGCCACGGTGATCCGCCTGTCGTCTACTATAGTGAACGACCGTCTCTGATCGTCTCGCCGAAGGAGGCAGCCGTGGCGCGCACCGCCGTCGTCGCCCTCGGGGGCAACGCCATCACGCGCAGCGGCCAGGCAGGCACGTCGCAGGAGCAGGCGACCAACGCCCGGTCCATGGCGCACGCGGTCTGCCGCCTGATCGACGCGGGCTGGCGGGTCGTGCTCGTGCACGGCAACGGCCCCCAGGTGGGCAACATCGCCATCCAGCAGGAGGAGGCCGCGCACCGGGTGCCCGAGCTGCCGCTGTTCTGGCAGAACGCGATGACCGTCGGCCAGCTCGGCAGCCTGATCAGCCTGGCCCTGCACGAGGCCGGGAACGGGCGCCTGCCCGGCGTCGTCACGATCGTCACCCACGTGGTCGTCGACGCCGCGGATCCCGCCTTCGCGCGACCGACCAAGCCGATCGGTCCGTTCATGACCGCCGACGAGGCGGCCGAGCACGCGGCCCACCGCGGCTGGACCGTTGCCGAGGACGCCGGCCGCGGCTACCGGCGCATCGTCGCGTCGCCACGCCCGCTGGGGATCGTCGAGCTGGACGCCATCCGGGCTCTGGTCGACCAGGGCGTCGTCGTCGTCGCCGCGGGCGGCGGCGGATTGCCCGTCGTGGCGGCCGACGGCGGCGGCTACCTCGGCCTCGACGCCGTCATCGACAAGGACCTCACGGCCCAGCGGCTCGCCACCGCGCTCGACGCCGACGCGCTGGTGCTGGTCACCGACGTCGCGCAGGTGATGCTCGACCACGGCACCCCGGCCGCCCGCCCCATCCTGGAGATGACCGTCGCGCAGGCGCAGGCCCACGCCGCGGCCGGCCAGTTCCCCGAGGGCAGCATGGGCCCGAAGATGCGCGCCGCCGTGCAGTTCGTCCGCGAGGGCGGGAGCGCGGCGGTGATCACGAACGCGGACCTGGCGAGCGCCTCGCTGGGCGAACGACCCGGTCCGGGCACCCGGATCGTCCCCGACGCGGGTGCGGGGACCGGCACCGTCGGCGAGGGAGCCGCATGATCTTCTCGGTGACGCTGCACCGCGACACCTACGTCGACTCGGTCGTCCAGCTCGCGGGCACGCGCGCCGCCCGGGCCGTCGACGGCGTCGACTGGGCTGCGGCGGCGATGGCCACACCGGCCAACCTGACCACGCTGGCGACCGAGGGTTTCGACGACGTCCCGCACGCGGGTGCCAACGATCTCGTCCTCGCCGTTCGGGCAGGTTCCGACGAGATCGCCGAGCAGGCCCGCGAGGCCGCCGAGAAGGCGATGTTCGCCACCCGCAGCGGGCCCGCCGATCCTGCAGACCGTCCGGTTCGGACGCTGGCGCAGGCCGTGGACCAGGCAACCGGCGCCAACGTGGCCGTCGTGTCGGTGCCCGGGGACTACGCCGCGCTGGAGGCCCACAAGGCGCTCTCCGCGGGCCTTTCGGTGCTGCTGTTCAGCGACAACGTATCCGTGGCCGCCGAGGTGGCGTTGAAGCAACGAGCGGCCCGCCTGGGACGTCTCGTGATGGGTCCTGGTGCCGGCACCGCGATGCTGGGGAGCACCTGCCTGGGGTTCGCGAACGTCGTCGGCCCCTCGGCAGACCGTGGCAGCAGGGTTGCCGTGGTCGCGGCAGCCGGCACCGGGGCGCAGGAGGCGGCCGCGCTCCTCGATCGCTGGGGCGCGGGCGTTCCGCACGTCATCGGGCTCGGCGGGCGCGACCTCACGGCTGACGTCGGCGGGATCATGGCGCACGCCGCGCTGGCCGCGCTCGCCGCCGACGAGCGCACCGACGTCATCCTGCTGGTGTCCAAGCCGCCCGCCCCGGAGGTGGCCCGCGCCGTTCTCGCCGCGGCGCCCGGCAAGCCGCTCGTCGCGGCGCTCATCGGGCTGGACCAGGACTCGGACGTGCCCGGCGGCGTCACCGTCACCCGCACCCTGGAGGCGGGCGTGGTGGCCGCGCTGGCCGTGGCGGGCCTGCCCGCCCCCGACGTGACCGGTGATCTCGCCGACCGCGTGCGGACCGTCGCCGGTGCGCTGGACGAGCGCCGCACCCTCGTGCGCGGCCTGTTCTCCGGCGGCACGCTCTGCTACGAGTCGCTGGTACTGCTGGGTGACCTGGGGCTGCCCACGTACTCCAACACCCCGATCGACAAGAGCCTCGGCCTGCCCGCCCCGCCCGGCGCGCACCAGTGCCTCGACCTCGGCGAGGAGGAGTACACCAGGGGCCGCCCGCACCCGATGATCGACCCCGAGGCGCGGATCGCGCTGCTGCGCGAGCACGGTGCCGAGCCCGACGTCGCCGCGATCGTGCTGGACGTCGTGCTGGGCCACGGCGCGAACCTCGACCCGGCCGCCGAGCTGGCGCCGGTCTGCAAGGAGCTCGTCGGCGGTGGGGTGGCCGTCGTCGTCTACGTGCTCGGTACCGAGCACGACCCGCAGGGTCTGGAGCGTCAACGGTCGGCGTTCGCCGATGCGGGCTGCACCCTCACCGAGACCGCCGCGCGCGCGACCCTCGCCGCCGCGGCGCTCGCCACCCGGCGGCCCGAGCTCGCGACGACGGCCCTGTGAACCGCGGCGGCCCTGGGAACCACGGCGGCGCTGGGAACCTCGGCGGCGCTGGGAACCACGGGGTCGCGCTCGTCACCCACTCCACCAAGCCGCGCGGCGGGCTCGTGCACACCCTGAGCCTCGCCGAGGCGCTGCACCGGCGCGGCGAGCCCGTCCACCTCGTGGCCCTCGGGACCGCGCTGCACCGGCCGACGGACGTGCCGCACACGCTGCTGCCCGGACCGTCGCACGCCGGGACGACGCTCGACGAGCGCGTGTTCGCCGCCATCGACACCCTCGCCGAGGGCCTCGTCGAGCTGGCTGGGCGGTTCGACGTCCTGCACACCCAGGACTGCATCGCCGCCCGCGCCGCCGCCCGGGTGCGCGACGCCGGCGCGCCCGTGACGGTCGTGCGCACCGTGCACCACGTCGACGACTTCACCACCGCGGCGCTGGTCGACTGCCAGCACCAGGCCATCGTCGAGCCCGATCGGGTGCTGGTGGTCAGCGAGCAGTGGCGGGCGATCCTGCGCGCCGA
>JBQTJE010000224.1:0-3562 GCA_052387455.1 Pseudonocardia sp. | reverse complement strand
GGCAGCAAAGCCACTTCCCCGCCATCTGGGGGCGTGAATGTGGCTTTGCTGCCACCCGGGCGGGCACTGCGACGGACGTTACCAGCGGTAGCAGATACTGACGGTACACGGTACTGTGCGTCCATGCACGTCAGGACCGACGGCCGCGCCACCCGCTGGGACGCCCACCGCCACGAGCGGCGGGCCCGGCTCGTCGACGCCGCCCTGACCGCCATCCGCACGCACGGCGCCGGGCTGGGCATGGACGACGTCGCCGCGGTCGCGGGCACCAGCAAGACCGTCGTCTACCGGCACTTCACCGACCGCACCCAGCTCTACCTGGCCGTCTGCGAACGCGTCGCCGCCGACCTCGCCGAGCAGGTGCGCATCGCGATGGAGTCCGCCGACGGCCCGCGCGCGATGACGTTCGCCGGCATCGACGCCTACCTCTCGATGATCGAGTCCGACCCGGAGGTGTACCGGTTCGTCGTGCACCGCCCGCTGGTCGACCGGAGCGTGCACGGCGACCCCGTCACCGACCTCGTCTCGCTGATCGGCGACCGCGTCGCCGCCGTCGTGGCCGCACGGTTGCACGCCGCGGGCGCCGACACCACCGTCGCCGGGCCGTGGGGCCACGGGGTCGTCGGCATGGTCCGGGCCGCGGCCGACCACTGGATCGCCGGCGGTGGCGGGCCCGGCGGGATGTCCCGCGAAGCGCTCGCCGCCCACCTCACCGACCTGGCCTGGTCCGGCCTGTCCGGCCTGCCCGTCCCCCCGAAGGAGTCCTGATGCTCACCGACCTGCGCCGGGTGCTCGACGGCCGCTGGGCCGACGTCCGCGACGACGTCCGCACCCAGATGGGCACCTACGACCTGTCCCCGCACCCGGATCTCAGCACCGACCAGCACCGCGACCGCGTCGCGCAGGGCATGCGGTTGCTGGCCGAGAGCGGGCGCCCGCACCGCGGCTTCGCGCCCGAGTTCGGCGGGGCGGGCGACGTCGGCGGCGTCGTCACGGCGTTCGGCATGCTCGGCTACGGCGACCTGTCGCTGCTGGTCAAGGCCGGGGTGCAGTGGGGCCTGTTCGGCGGGGCGGTGCAGTTGCTCGGCACCCGCCGCCACCACGAGCGCCACCTGCGCGACATCATGGACGGCACGCTGCCCGGCTGCTTCGCGATGACGGAGACCGGCCACGGCTCCGACGTGCAGCACCTGTGCACCACCGCCACGTACGAGGCGGGCGAGTTCGTGATCCACACCCCGGACGCGTCCGCGCGCAAGGACTACATCGGCAACGCCGCCCGCGACGGGCGCCTCGCGGTCGTCTTCGCGCAGCTCGTCACCCAGGGCCGGGGGCACGGCGTGCACGGGTTCCTCGTCCCGATCCGCACGCCGGACGGCGCGCCCGCGCCCGGCGTCACGATCACCGACTGCGGCCGCAAAGCCGGTCTCAACGGCGTCGACAACGGGCGGCTCGCCTTCGACCACGTCCGGGTCCCGCGCGAGGCGCTGCTCGACCGCTTCGGCGCCGTCGCCGAGGACGGCACGTACGCCAGCCCCATCGAGAACGAGACCCGCCGGTTCTTCACGATGCTCGGCACACTCGTGCGCGGCCGGATCAGCGTCGCGGGCGGCGCGGGGGCGGCCACGCAGAAGGCGCTGACGCTGGCGGTCCGCTACGGCGAGCGACGCCGCCAGTTCGCGAACCCGGCGACCGGGGAGGAGGTGGTCGTGCTCGACTACCTCGCCCACCAGCGCAAGCTCCTGCCCGCCCTGGCCACGACCTACGCCCTGCACTTCGCGCAGGAGGAGCTGGTGGCGTCGATGCACGAGGTGCAGACGGCCACCGACCCGGACGAGCTCGCCCAACGCGAGCTGGAGCTGCGCGCGGCCGGCGTCAAGGCCGTCGGCACCTGGCACGCGACGGCCACCATCCAGGCCTGCCGCGAGGCGTGCGGCGGCGCCGGCTACCTCGCGGAGAACCTGCTGCCGCAGCTCAAGGCCGACACCGACGTCTTCACCACGTTCGAGGGCGACAACACCGTGCTGCTCCAGCTCGTCGCGAAGGGCCTGCTCGGCGAGTACGGCGCCCGCTACACGACGGCGAACGCGATCGGCAAGGCGCGGTTGGTCGCCGGGCAGGTCCTGGACGCCGCCGTCGAGCGGCTGGGGGCGCGGCCGCTGCGGCACCGGGGCGAGCTGGCCGACCGCGCCGTCCAGCGCGCGCTGCTGACCGGCCGCGAGACCCACCTGCTCGCCGGGGTCGCCCGGCGGCTGCGCGCGGCCCTGCGCCCCGGCGCCGACCAGTTCGCGATCTTCAACGCCGCCCAGGACCACGTGCTCGACGCCGCCCGCGCGCACGTCGACCGGGTGGTCTTCGACGCGTTCGCCGCCGCGGTCGACCGCGCGCAGGACCCGCGGGTGCGCGAGCTGCTCGGCCGCTTGTGCGACCTGCACGTGCTGGCGCGCCTCGACGCCGACCGCGCCTGGTACGTCGAGCACGGGTTCCTCACCGCGGCGCGCAGCCGCTCGCTCACCCCGGCCGTCAACGCCCTGTGCGGCGAGTTGCGCCCGCACGCCCGGCTGCTGGTCGACGGCTTCGGGATCCCGCAGACGTGGCTCGACTGCCCGCTGCTGGACGGCGAACCCGCCGGTGCGGCGGCACCCGCCGACCTCGCCGCGGTCGGCTGAACGGCCGCGGTACCGGACGGGCGCCGTCCGGGCCATGCTGGCGGCATGAGCGAGGTGCAGGCGCTGGTCCGCAAGCTCACTGACACCGGCGTCGCGGGCGTGACGGTCGCGTGGTGCGACAACAGCGGCGTCCCGCGCTCGCGTACGGTGCCGGTGGCGGCGTTGCCGGAGGTGGTGCGCACCGGCATCGGGGTGACGTCGCTGTTCGCGGTGTTCGACAGCGCCGACGCGATCACGTTCGACCATCCCGGCCTCGCCACCCCGTCCGGCGACGTGCGGCTGATCCCGGTCCTCGACGGCCTCACCCGCCTCGCCGGCCAGCCCGCGCTGGCGTGGGCGCCCGGGCGGCAGGTGGCGGCGGACGGCACGCCGTGGCCGTACGACCAGCGCGGCGTGCTGGAGCGCCAGGTCGCGCGGCTCGCCGAGGACGGATTGTCGGCGCTGGTCGGCTACGAGATCGAGTTCACGGTGAGCGTCGGGGACGGGGACGCCGTCACGCCCGCCCATCCGGGGCCCGCGTACAGCCCGCACGCGCTCGTCGGCCTCGACGGGTTCGTCGCGAGCGTCCTGCGCGACTTCGACGCCAACGGGCTGCGCATCCACCAGCTGCACGCCGAGTACGGCCCCGCGCAGATGGAGCTGTCGCTCGCCGCGACCGACCCGGTGCGCGCCGCGGACCGCCAGCTGCTGGCCCGCCAGACCCTGCACGCCGCGGCCCGCGCGCACGGGCTGCGGCTGAGCCTCGCCCCGCTGCCCACGCTCGCGGGCGCGGGCAACGGCTGGCACGTGCACTCGTCGGTGTGGCGCGACGGGCGCAACCTGCTCGCCGGCACCTCCGACCACCCCGGCCCGGACGGCGCCGGCTGGGGCGCGGGCCTGCTGCGCGACCTGCC
>JBQTJE010000223.1:0-2141 GCA_052387455.1 Pseudonocardia sp. | reverse complement strand
GCCGCGGCCTGGGCGTCGCGCACGTCGCCGTGTCGCGCCCGCGGGGGGTGGTCGGCGCGCGCCACGGCCGGGTCGACCCAGGGGGCGAGCGCCGCGATGCGCTGCCCGGCGCCGCGGGTGGTCTTCTTGCCGGCGAACCGCACGTCGGGGGCCAGCGCGCGCAGCGACAGCTCGGGGTGCACCTCGACCACGTGCGACGGCCGGTCCAGCGCGTCCCACTCGCGGATCTTCGCGGTGATGTGGAAGGTCTGCAGGCTGATCGCGCGCCCGGTGAGCCCGCGCGCCACCGCGCACGCCTGCTCGTAGGTCGCTGCCTCCAGCACCGCCCGCGGCGGGGTGAAGAACACCGACGACCGGTCCCGGCCCAGCCGCTCGCGGGCGCTCACCTCGCAGGCCCGCCGGCCCGGCCCGGCGGGGAGCCCGAGCGGGATGTCGACGCCGACGGCCGCGCAGCCCGCCGTCGCGGCGAGCACCTCGGCCGCGGTGTCCAGGACGGCCCAGCGCACCGTCGCCGCCCGGTCCGGTCGGGCGGCCGCACCGCCCGCACCGCCCGCACCCGCGCCGGCACCGCCCGCGCCCGCGTCTGCACCGGCCGTGCGCGCGCCGGCACCCCCACCGCCGGCGCCCGCCACCGGGGCCACCTCCACGTGCGCCACCACCCACCCACCGGCGACCCCGTCGACCCCGGCCACCGCGGTGCGGCAGGATCGGCTGCCGTGCGCGTCTACCTCGCCTCCGACCACGCCGGCTTCGAGCTGAAGTCCCGGTTGCTCGAGCATCTGTCCAGTCTGGGCTTCGAGGTCGTCGACGTCGGCGCCGCCTCGTTCGACCCGCTCGACGACTACCCGCCGTTCTGCATCGACGCGGCCCGCCGGGTGGTCGCCGATCCCGGTGCGCTCGGCGTCGTCATCGGGGGATCGGGCAACGGCGAGCAGATCGCGGCCAACAAGGTGCGCGGCTGCCGCGCGGCGCTCGCGTGGAGCGTCGAGACCGCGCAGCTGGCCCGCGAGCACAACGACGCGCAGGTCATCGGCGTCGGCGCGCGTAAACACACCGAGGCGGAGGCGTTCGCGATCGTCGAGGCGTTCCTGGCCACGCCGTTCTCCGGTGGCGAGCGGCACGCGCGGCGGATCGCGCTGCTCGACGAGTGGGAGCGCACCGGCTCCCTTCCCGGCGTGTAGCGGCTCCGGAATCCAGCGTGCCCGAGGGTCACACGATCCACCGGCTGGCCCGGCTGCACCGTCGCCGGTTCGGGGGACGTCCGGTCGCGGTGTCCAGCCCGCAGGGTCGCTTCGCGGCGGCCGCGGCGATCGTCGACGGGCGGGTGCTGGTCTCCACCGAGGCGCACGGCAAGCACCTGTTCCACCGCTACGGGCCCGACCTGGTGGTGCACGTGCACCTCGGCCTCTACGGCACGTTCGCCGACGCGCCGTTGCCGGCCGAGGTCCCGCGCGGGTTGGTGCGGATGCGGATGGTCGGCGAGACCCACCACGCGGACCTGCGCGGGCCGACGGCATGCGCGCTGGTCACGGCGGGCGAGGCGGCGGCGATCAGGGCCCGCCTCGGCGCGGACCCGCTGCGCCGCGACGCCGACCCGGACCGCGCGTGGGCGCGGATCTCACGCTCCCGGGCGCCGCTCGCCACGCTGCTGATGGACCAGTCCGTGATCGCCGGGGTGGGCAACGTCTACCGCGCCGAGGTGCTGTTCCGGCACCGCCTCGACCCGCGGACCCCGGGCCGGGAACTGCGCCGCGAGCAGTGGGACGCGCTGTGGACCGACCTGGTCGCCCTGCTCCGCGACGGGGTGCGCCGCGGCCGCATCGACACCGTCGCGCCCGAGCACGACCCGCGCCGCCGCGGCGGGCCCGCCCGGCGCGACCGGCACGGCGGGGAGGTGTACGCCTACCGCCGCACCGGCGAGCCGTGCCTGGTGTGCGCCACGCCGATCGCGCACGCCACCCACCTCGCGCGCAACCTCTTCTGGTGCCCGACGTGCCAGCCCGCCGCCGGCTGACGGTTCCCGGCCCCGGCCACGGCCCCGGCCCCGGCATCCGCACCGCGCCCGCCTGCTCGCGCGGCGCCCACGTCCGGACGGTGGCGCGGCGCTCGGACGGTGGCGCGGCGCTCGGACGGTGGCGCGG
>JBQTJE010000222.1:0-10183 GCA_052387455.1 Pseudonocardia sp. | reverse complement strand
TCGTGGAACTCGATGCCGTCACGGGACGGGCGACCGCCATCCGACGGCTGATGTTGAACGAGGCCGCCGTGGCGGAACTGGAAAAACAACGCGCCACCGTTTAGCCGCCCGCCGGGGGGGGGGGCCGGGGCGGGCGGGTTTGGCGGCTCCCGCGGCCGCACGCGCGCGGGCTCCGCGGCGCGGCCGCGCTGACGCCGCGGGAACAGCAGGTGGCCCGCCTGGCCGCCACGGGGCTCTCGAACCGCGAGATCGCCCAGCAGCTGTTCGTCACCGAGCGCACCGTCGAGAGCCACCTGCTCGCCGGGTTCGGCAAGCTCGGCATCAACCGCCGATCCGCGCTCACCCCGCGGCTCCTCGATCCGGCCGGCGGGCCCGACTCCGGCCCGTGCCGTCGTCGTGCGGTGCACGATGACCCGCTCCGCTGCCCGCCTACCGGGCAGCCGACCACTCGGGCGGATGGTCGCTCACTGCGGAGCGAGCAGATCGTCGACGGCGAGGGTGACGCCGTCGACATACGGCACCGGAACCCGCTCGCCCGGCTTGTACAGCACACGGTGGTCGTAACCGGCTGTGCTCGGACCGGTGTGGCAATAGACGCCTTCGCGCGCCACCACCCAGTACCAGCGATACCCCGACTGCGCGTACAGAGTCGCCTTTCGCCCGAGATCGTGATCTCGGGTCTCGTCGGACACCTCGACGACCAGCATCACGTCATCGGCGGCCCACCGCAGCATCCGCCGGGACAGGTGGGCGACCGGCTCCGCGCCGATGCGCAACACCCAGCAGTCGGGCTCGGGCAGCGACTCACCCGCAGGCAGCGACCCGGCAAGTACCTCGAACCGGTCGTTGGGAAGTGCCCGGATGATCCGCGCTGTCGTGCGTGCGTGCCAGGGGCCGATCGGCACGTCCCACACCTCTCCGTCGATCAGCTCGATCCGCTTGCCGAAGGAGCCGGCTTCCCACGCGTGCAGGAACTCCGCGAGGGTCCAGCGGTGGAGGGCCGGGTGTGCGGACATACCGGGAGGTTACCGGGACGGCGGGCGGCGCGGCTCAGGCTTGCGGCGGGCCGATCAGCTCGGTGACGTCGAGCGCGACGTCGTCGACGTACGGCACGCGCACCTTCTCGCCGCGCTGGTGCAGGACCCGCCGGACGTAGCCGTTCGGGGTCGGCTCCGTGTGCACGTAGACGCCTTCCGGGGTGACCGACCAGTACTGGGCGTAGCCCGAGCGGGCGTAGATCAGCGCCTTGCGGCCGAGGTCCATGTCGAGGGACTCGTCGGAGACCTCGACGACGAGCAACACGTCCGCGGGCGCCCAGCGGGACAGGCGGCTGCCGATGGACGCGATCGGCTCCGCATCCGGTCCGAGGACCCAGCAGTCGGGGTCGGGCAGCGAGTCGCCGGCCGGCAGGGTGGCGCTGGTGATCTCGAAGCGGCCGTTCGGAAGTGTGCGGGTCACTCGCACCGTCGTCACGCCGTGCCAGCGTCCGATCACGACCGGGTACACCTCTCCATCGATGAGCTCCACGCGCTGGTCGTCGAACCGGCCCGCTTCCCAGGCGGCGACGAACTCGTCGAGGGTCCACCGGCGGTGGACGGGCTGCACGGACATGGGAGCAGCGTACCGGCGCGGACCTGTGCCGACGGCGAGCGAAGTGCGCCACGTGGACGGGGCGGTTGTCGGGGTCCTGCACTAGGTTCCTGACATGACCGAGGATCAGACGGGGGCGTCCACGACGGTCGGGGTGCCCCGCGAATCCGGCGACGGCGAGCGCCGGGTGGCGCTCGTGCCGAAGGTCGTCGAGAAGCTGTGCTCGCGCGGGGTGCGCGTCGTCGTCGAGGCCGGGGCCGGAGAGGGTGCTTTGATGCCCGACGCGCTCTACGAGCAGGCCGGTGCCACGATCGGCGACCCGTGGTCGGCCGACGTCGTGGTGAAGGTGGCGCCGCCGACGGGTGACGAGATCGGCAAGCTGCGGTCGGGCGGCAGCTACATCGGGTTCCTCGCCCCGCTCACCTCGCCGGAGACGGTGCAGGCCCTGAAGGACGCGGGTGTGCAGGCCTTCGCGATGGAGGCGATCCCCCGGATCTCGCGCGCGCAGTCGATGGACGCGCTGTCCTCGCAGGCGAACGTCGCGGGCTACAAGGCGGTGCTGCTCGCCGCCGAGCGCTCCACGCGGTTCTTCCCGATGCTCACCACCGCGGCGGGCACCGTGAAGCCGGCCACGGCGCTGGTGCTCGGCGTCGGCGTCGCAGGGTTGCAGGCGCTGGCCACGGCGAAGCGGCTCGGGGCCCGCACCACCGGCTACGACGTGCGCCCCGAGGTGGCCGACCAGGTGCGCTCGCTGGGCGCGCAGTGGCTCGACCTGGGCATCGAGGCGGCGGGGGAGGGCGGCTACGCCCGCGAGCTCACCGAGGACGAGCGCGCCGAACAGCAGAAGCGGCTGGAAGAGGCGATCACCGGCTTCGACATCGTGATCACCACCGCCAACGTCCCCGGCCGCAGAGCCCCCACCCTCGTCACCGCGAAGGCCGTGGAGGGCATGCGCCCGGGCAGCGTCGTCGTGGACATGGCGGGCGAGAGCGGCGGCAACTGCGAGCTGACCGAAGCCGGTGAGGTGGTCGTGCGCCACGACGTCACCATCGCCGCGCCGCTCAACCTGCCCGCGACGATGCCCGAGCACGCCAGCGAGCTGTACTCGCGCAACGTCTCGGCGCTGCTGGAACTGATGCTCGACGACGACGGCACGCTCGCCCCGAACTGGGACGACGAGGTGCTCGCGAAGTCCTGCGTGACCCGCGACGGAGAGGCCGGCTGATGGACGGCACGTTCCTGGCCAACCTCGCGATCCTCGTGCTCGCCGGCTTCGTCGGCTTCGCGGTGATCTCGAAGGTGCCCAACACCCTGCACACCCCGCTGATGTCGGGCACCAACGCCATCCACGGCATCGTCCTGCTCGGCGGGATCATCGTCCTGGGCCTGGGCGGTGCCGAACTGGACGTGCTGTCGCAGGTGCTGCTCGTCGTCGCCATCGCGTTCGGGACGATCAACGTCGTCGGCGGGTTCCTGGTCACCGACCGGATGCTGGGGATGTTCAAGGGCAAGTCGGCCAAGCAGGTCACCGAGGGGGCCGACGAGAAGTGAACACACCACTGGTGTTCGTGCTCTACATCGTGGCGTTCGGCATGTTCATCTACGGCCTGATGGGGCTCACCGGGCCGCGCACGGCCGTGCGCGGCAACCTGATCGCCGCCGCCGGGATGGTGCTCGCGTTCGTCGCGACGCTGCTCATCCCGGGGGTGTCGAACTGGGTGCTGATCGCGATCGGCATCGTGATCGGCACGCTGCTGGGCGTGCCGTCGGCGCGCCAGGTGAAGATGACCGCGATGCCGGAGATGGTGGCGCTGTTCAACGGCGTCGGCGGCGGGGCGGTCGCGCTGATCGCCTGGGTGGAGTTCCGGGTCGAGGGCGGCTTCGCCGAGGAACCGGTGTACTTCGTGGTGGCGTCGCTGTTCTCGGCGATCGTCGGCTCGGTGTCGTTCTGGGGGTCACTGGTCGCGTTCGGCAAGCTGCGCGAGCTCGTCCCCGGGCGCCCCATCGGGCTGGGCCGGGCGCAGAGCGCCCTCAACGGCCTGCTGCTGCTCGCCGCCGTCGTGCTGGCCGTGCTGATCGGCCTGGGTGGCGAGTCCGAGCTGCTCATCATCGGGGTGCTCGTGCTGTCGGCGGTGCTCGGCGTGATGACGGTGCTGCCGATCGGCGGCGCGGACATGCCGGTGGTCATCTCGCTGCTCAACGCGTTCACCGGGCTCGCGGCCGCCGCCACCGGGCTGGCGCTCGACAACACCGCGATGATCGTGGCGGGCATGATCGTGGGCGCGTCCGGGTCGATCCTCACCAACCTCATGGCCAAGGCGATGAACCGTTCCATCCCGGCGATCGTGGCCGGCGGGTTCGGCGGCAGCGGGGTGGCGATCGGCGGCGACGACGGCACGGACCGCACGGTGCGCTCGACGAACGCGGCCGACGCGGCGATCCAGATGGCCTACGCGTCGCAGGTGATCGTGGTGCCCGGCTACGGCATGGCCGTCGCGCAGGCCCAGCACGCCGTCAAGGACATGGCGAAATTGCTGGAGGCCAAGGGCGTGGAGGTCAAGTACGCGATCCACCCGGTGGCCGGGCGGATGCCGGGGCACATGAACGTGCTGCTCGCCGAGGCCGACGTCGCGTACGAGGCGCTCAAGGAGATGGACGACATCAACGGCGAGTTCGCCCGCACCGACGTCACGCTGGTGATCGGCGCGAACGACGTCACCAACCCGGCCGCGCGCAACGACCCCAGCTCGCCCATCCACGGCATGCCGATCCTCAACGTCGACGAGAGCCGCGCGGTGATCGTGCTGAAGCGTTCGATGAACTCCGGGTTCGCCGGGATCGACAACCCGCTGTTCTACGGCGAGCGGACCTCGATGCTGTTCGGGGACGCGAAGAAATCCGTCTCGGAGGTCACCGAGGAGCTCAAGGCGCTGTAGCTAGCCCGCGGCGGGCGCCGATCGTGCGGTGGTTCAGCCGCTCGCCGGACTGGGCGCGCGATCGGTCGCGGGCTCGTCGAGGGGGTGCGCGATCTCGTCGGCCGGCAGTCGCCAGGCGAGCACCGCGGCCAGGCCGAGGAACACCGGCACGGTCCCGGCCAGCACGAACGTCGTCGGAATGCCGATGGACTCGCCCACCGGGCCGGCCAACGCCATCGAGACCGGCATGAGCGCGAGCGAGACGAAGAAGTCCAGGCTCGACGCCCTTCCGAGCAGGTGGGCTGGGACGCGGCGCTGGAGCAGCGTCCCCCAGATGACCATCCCGGCGGACATCGTGAACCCGGTGACGAAGGTGGCCGCCGCCATCAGCCACAGCAGGTCGGTCAGGCCGACGACCGCGAGTGGCAGGGCCCCGGCACCCCACAGCATCATCATGATCGTGAGATAGCGACGGGGCATCCGGAACGACGAGACCACCAGCGAGCCGATGGCGCCGCCCACCCCGAACGCGGCCAGCACGAGCGCGTACCCGCCGGGTCCGCTGCCGGTGCGGTCGCGCACGGCGAACGGCAGGAGCACCTCGATCGGGCCCATCAGCACCAGCACGTACAGCGAGGCGAACGCGAGCGTGGCGAAGAACCAGCCGGTGCGGAACATGTACCGGAAGCCCTCGCCCAGATCCGCCAGCACCGAGCCGCCGGGCTGGGCCGTCACCGGCACGGTGCGCATCGCGACCAGTGCCAGCAACGCCACGGCGTAGAGGCCACCGGCGAGCAGCAGCGCCACCCCCGGCACGTACGCACCGACGAGCACGCCCGCTGCGGCCGGGCCGAGCGCGTTCTGCGCCGTCGGCCGCAACGCCCCCTCGACGCCGTTGGCCGCCAGCAGCTCGTCGGCCGGCAGCAGGGTGGGCAGCAAAGCGGTGTAGGCGGGGAAGAAGAACGCCTCCGCCGCGCCGACGACGAACGCGATCACCGCCAGGTGCCACAGTCGCAGCTGCCCGGACAGCGCGAGCAGCCCGGCGGCGCCCGCGGTGAGCACCCGGGCGGCCTCGACGACGATCAGCAGCGCACGTCGCGGCAACCGGTCCGCGGCCAGCCCGCCGACCAGGATGCTGACCAGCAGCCCGACACTCGCCGCCGTCGCCACGACCGACAGCTCGCTGGGTGTGCCGCCCAGCGCGATGACCTGCCACACGAGCGCGACGATCCACATGCCGCTGGCGAAGAGCGACAGCGCCATCGACCCGACGAGGAAGCGGTAGTCGCGGTGGCGGAAGGGCCGCAGCGCCCGCGGGAGCGTGCCTGACATGATGGACATCGGACCATTTCCGGCCGGGTGCGGGTCAAGCCGGTTTCGGCCACCTACCCCACGTGCGGGGGGTCGCGCAAGCGTCGTACACTGGTGTTTCGCGCGCGCCGGATGGCGCCGGTTCCGTCGTGCCTTCCGCACTCCACGGTCCGGGGCACCGGTGTGCCGAGCGTCAGGAGCACCCCACCGTCACGGAACGCGGAGGACATGGCCAAGAAGGACGGGGCGATCGAGGTCGAGGGCCGGGTCGTCGAACCCCTGCCGAACGCGATGTTCCGCGTGGAGCTGGAGAACGGGCACCGGGTCCTCGCCCACATCAGCGGCAAGATGCGGCAGCACTACATCCGGATCCTCCCTGAGGACCGGGTGGTGGTGGAGCTGTCGCCGTACGACCTCACCCGCGGCCGCATCGTCTACCGCTACAAATCGACAGGCGGGGGGCTCCGCCCCCCGACTGCCCCCCGAAAGGCGCCGACCCGGCTTCGCCGGGGCGGCCTTTCATCCACCGAAGCAAGCTTCGGTGGTGGGGGATCCGCCCCCACGCACACGAGAGAGTTCGAGGACGTGAAGGTCCAGCCGAGCGTCAAGAAGATCTGCGACAAGTGCAAGGTGATCCGCCGTCACGGGCGGGTCATGGTGATCTGCGAGAACCTGCGCCACAAGCAGCGTCAGGGCTGATCGTCCCGCCCGTCGCGCGAGCGGCGGGCGGCCTGCACGGGCAACACCGACGAACCCCACGCACCTGCCGCGCCACACGGGCGCGGTCGACCCCCGGACGTCAGGCCGGGGCCCGGACGAGAGTCCGCCCGGGACGGGCGTGGGGCAGACCTGACGACACCGACAGAGGAGAACCCGCCTACATGGCACGACTCGCAGGCGTCGACCTCCCCCGCGACAAGCGGATGGAGATCGCGCTCACCTACATCTTCGGGATCGGGCGCACCCGGTCCAAGGAGATCCTCGCGGCCACCGGCATCAGCGCCGACCTGCGCTCGAAGGATCTGTCCGAGACCGACCTCGCCTCGCTCCGCGAGTACATCGAGGCCAACCTCCAGGTGGAGGGCGACCTGCGCCGCGAGGTGCAGGCCGACATCCGCCGCAAGATCGAGATCGGCTGCTACCAGGGGATCCGGCACCGCCGGGGCCTGCCGGTGCGCGGCCAGCGCACCAAGACCAATGCCCGCGGCCGCAAGGGACCGAAGAAGACGGTCGCCGGCAAGAAGAAGGCAGGTAAGAAGTAATGCCGCCCCGCACCCGCCAGCAGGCCGGACCCAAGAAGGTCCGCCGCAAGGAAAAGAAGAACGTCGCGCACGGCCACGCGCACATCAAGAGCACCTTCAACAACACCATCGTGTCCATCACGGACCCGACCGGTGCGGTGATCGCGTGGGCCTCGGCAGGCGGCGTCGGCTTCAAGGGCTCCCGCAAGTCGACGCCCTACGCCGCGCAGATGTGTGCCGAGAGCTGCGCCCGCAAGGCCGCCGAGCACGGCATGAAGAAGGTCGACGTGTTCGTCAAGGGCCCCGGCTCCGGTCGCGAGACCGCGATCCGCTCGCTGCAGGCCGCGGGCCTGGAGGTCGGCACGATCTCCGACGTCACGCCGCAGCCGCACAACGGCTGCCGTCCGCCCAAGCGGCGCCGGGTCTAGGGGGTAGAACAGATATGGCTCGCTACACCGGACCCATGACCCGCAAGTCCCGCCGGCTCAAGGTCGACCTCGTCGGCGGCGACCAGGCGTTCGAGCGCCGTCCCTACCCGCCCGGCCAGCACGGCCGGATCCGGATCAAGGAGACCGAGTACCTCCTGCAGATGCAGGAGAAGCAGAAGGCCCGCGTCGCCTACGGCGTGCTGGAGAAGCAGTTCCGCCGGTACTACGTGGAGGCCAACCGCCGCCAGGGCAAGACCGGCGACAACCTGCTGCAGATCCTCGAGTCACGCCTGGACAACGTCGTCTACCGCGCGGGCCTCGCCCGCACCCGGCGGATGGCCCGCCAGCTGGTGAACCACGGCCACTTCATGGTCAACGGCCAGAAGGTGGACATCCCCAGCTACCGCGTCACCCAGTACGACGTGATCGACGTCAAGCCGACCTCGATCAACACCGACCCGTTCATCATCGCCAAGGAGCTGGTGGGCGACCGCCCGATCCCGGCGTGGCTGCAGGTCGTCCCGTCGACGCTGCGCATCCTCGTGCACCAGCTGCCCGAGCGCGCGCAGATCGACACGCAGGTCACCGAGCAGCTGATCGTCGAGCTCTACTCGAAGTAACCGGACGCCAGTAGGGCGGCGTCCGAAGCCCTGGCATCAAATAGCGGTTGCCAGGGCGGTGCAGGAGGCACCACAACCATGCTGATCTCTCAGCGACCCACCCTGACCGAGGACTCGGTCGTCGACACCCGGTCGCGGTTCGTCATCGAACCGCTGGAGCCGGGCTTCGGGTACACGCTCGGCAACTCGTTGCGGCGCACGCTGCTGTCGTCCATCCCGGGCGCGGCCGTCACCAGCATCCGGATCGACGGCGTGCTGCACGAGTTCACCACCGTGCCGGGGGTGAAGGAGGACGTCACCGACATCATCCTCAACCTCAAGGAGCTGGTCGTCAGCTCCGAGGAGGACGAGCCGGTGACGATGTACCTGCGCAAGCAGGGTCCCGGGCCGGTCACCGCGGGCGACATCGTGCCGCCCGCCGGCGTCACCGTGCACAACCCGGACCTGCACATCGCGACCCTCAACGACAAGGGCCGCCTCGAGGTGGAGCTGGTCGTCGAGCGGGGCCGCGGCTACGTCCCGGCCACGCAGAACAAGGCCACCGGCGCCGAGATCGGCCGCATCCCGGTCGACTCGATCTATTCGCCGGTGCTGAAGGTGACCTACAAGGTCGAGGCCACCCGCGTCGAGCAGCGCACGGACTTCGACAAGCTCGTGCTCGACGTCGAGACCAAGCCGTCGATCACCCCGCGCGACGCCCTGGCCTCGGCGGGCAAGACGCTCGTCGAGCTGTTCGGGCTGGCCCGCGAGCTCAACATCGACGCCGAGGGCATCGAGATCGGGCCGTCGCCGCAGGAGGCCGACACCATCGCCGCCTTCGCGATGCCGATCGAGGAGCTCGACCTCACCGTCCGCTCCTACAACTGCCTCAAGCGCGAGGGCATCCACACGGTGGGCGAGCTGGTGGGCCGCAGCGAGGCCGATCTGCTCGACATCCGCAACTTCGGCGCCAAGTCGATCGACGAGGTCAAGATGAAGCTCGTCGGCCTCGGGCTCGCGCTCAAGGACAGCCCGCCCGGGTTCGACCCGTCGGCCGCGGCCGTCGAGTACGGGTCCGAAGGGTTCGACCCCGAGACCTTCGGCGACGACGGCCAGGACTACGCAGAAACGGAGCAGTTGTAGCCATGCCTCAGCCCACCAAGGGGCCCCGCCTGGGCGGGTCGCCCGCCCACCAGCGGCTGATCCTGGCCAACCTGGCGACCTCGCTGTTCGAGCACGGCCGGATCACCACCACCGAGGCCAAGGCGCGCAAGCTGCGCCCCTACGCCGAGCGGCTCATCACCAAAGCCAAGGTCGGCGACCAGCACAACCGGCGCCAGATCATGAAGGTGATCCGGCGCAAGGACATCGTGCACCGGCTCGTCGTCGAGATCGGGCCTTTCTTCGCCGACCGCAACGGCGGCTACACGCGCATCACCAAGACGCTGCCGCGCAAGGGCGACAACGCCCCGATGGCCGTGATCGAGCTGGTGGCGCAGAAGACTGTCACCGACGAGGCCGACCGCGCCCGCCGGGTGCAGAGCTCCCAGCGGGCGGCCGAGCCTCAGGTCGCCCCCGCGGCCGAGTCCGCGCCGGAGACCCCTGCCGAGGACACCGCCGCTGCGGAGGACGCTTCCGCCGTCGAGGACACCGCGGCGGAGGACACCGCGGTCGAGGACACCGCGGTCGAGGACACCGCCGCCGTGGAGGAGAGCGCCGCCACCGAGGACGCGCCGTACGGCGAGGGCAGCCACGCCCCGCTGGACGACCCGGCTCAGGCCCCGGACGGCTTCCCGGTCAAGGGCAACGAGGACTCGAAGCTCTACCACGAGCCGTCCTCGCCGCACTACGACCGCACGGTCGCCGAGGTGTGGTTCGCCTCGGCCGAGGCCGCGGAGGCCGCCGGGTTCGCGGCGCCGAAGGGCCGCAAGGACGACGAGTCCTGATCGTCCAGCACGACCCGCGCGAGCCCGCCGGCGACCCGGACGGCGGGCGCGCGCGGGTCGGGCGGGGCGAGCAGGACGCGTCGGCCGTGCGGCCCATCGGCGCCGCGAACCCGGCGGCCTCCGCGGCCTCGGCCGAGGCGAACCACACCTCGG
>JBQTJE010000221.1:0-32239 GCA_052387455.1 Pseudonocardia sp. | reverse complement strand
CGTCCCACACGCCCGTCTCCGGGTCGACCTCGACCGTGGCGATGTAGCAGGCGAACGGCCACGTGAGGTTCGGCGGGTCGTAGTAGGAGATGTTCTCCAGGCCGGGCTCCATGCCGTCGGGCATGTTGGAGTACGCCGCCATCGCGCACTCCTGGATCGTCGCCCCGCGCTCGGGCGCGCCGCGCACGTAGAACCGGCCGAGCTCCCACTCGACGTCCTCCTCGGAGCACTCCAGCAGGTGCGCGGCGAGCTTGCGGGCCTTCGCCCGGACCTTGCGTGAGGCCATCGCCACCGCCGCACCGGCCACCGGGGTGGAGCGCGAGGCGTAGGTGCCCATGCCGAACGGGGCGGTGTCGGTGTCGCCCTCCTCGACGACGACGTCCTCGGCCGGGATGCCCAGCTCGTGCGCGACGATCTGCGCCCAGGTCGTCTCGTGGCCCTGGCCCTGGGTCTTCGCGCCCGTGCGCAGGATCGCCTTGCCGGTCATGTGCACCCGCAGCTCGGCGGAGTCGAACATCTTGATGCCGAGGATGTCGTACTCGCGGCTGTTGCCGGCGCCGAGCGGCTCGGTCATCGTCGAGATCCCGATGCCCAGGCGCCGCCCGCGGGCCTTCGCCTGCTCCTGCTGGGCCAGGAAGTCCTTGTAACCGATCGCGTCCAGCCCGATGTTCAGGCACTTCTCGTACTGCCCGGAGTCGGTGAGGAAGCCGAACGCGGTGCGGTAGGGGAACTGGTCGTCGCGCACCAGGTTGATCCGGCGGAACTCGGCCTGGTCCATGCCCAGGTCCGCCGCCGCGGCCTGCACCATGCGTTCCTGGAAGAACATCGCCTCGGTGACCCGGAACGAGCACCGGTAGGCGACGCCGCCGGGCGCCTTGTTCGTGTAGGCGCCGCGGGCGGTGATGTGTCCGACCGGGATGTCGTAGCAGGCGAACGCCGAGTGCATCAGCCCGATCTTGAACTTGGACGGCTGGGCGTCGGAGAAGAACGCGCCCTGGTCGGTGGTGGCGTCCATCCGGACGGCGAGGATCTTGCCGTCGGCGCGCAGCGCCAGCTCCGCGTCGAGGTACATGTCGCGGCCGAACCCGGTGGAGATCAGGTTGCCGGACTTGTCCTCGATCCACTTGACCGGCTTGCCCAGCAGGATCGAGCACAGGATCGACGCCACGTAGCCCGGATAGACCGGGACCTTGTTGCCGAACCCGCCGCCGATGTCCGGGCTGACGATCCGGATCATGTGCTCGGGCAGCTCGGCCACCAGCGCGACGGCGGCCCGGATGATGTGCGGGGCCTGCGTGGTCATGTAGACGGTGAGCTTCTGCGTCGCCGGGTTGTAGTCGGCGATGGAGCCGCAGCACTCGATGGGCGAGGGGTGGCTGCGCGGGTAGTGCAGCTTCATCCGGGAGACGGTGTCGGCCTGGGCGAAGGCGCGCTCGGTGCCGGCGGCGTCGCCGACCTCCCAGCGGTAGCAGACGTTGTCGGTCTGCCCCTCCTTGTCGTCGCGGATCAGCGGCGCGTCCGGCGCCAGCGACTGCTCCGGGTTGACGATCGGGGGCAGCGGCTCGTACTCGACGACGACGGCGTCGCAGCCGTCCTTGGCGATGTAGGGGTCGTCCGCGACGACGCAGACGACCTCCTGGCCCTGGAAGCGCACCTTGTCGGTGGCCAGCACGGCCTGCGTGTCGTAGGACAGCGTCGGCATCCAGGCGAGGTTGCGCTGGGCCATCATCTCGCCGGTGAGCACCAGGCGGACGCCGGGGATCTTCCAGGCCGCGCTGGTGTCGATCTTCGTGATCCGGGCGTGCGCCAGCGGACTGCGCACGATCTCCATGTGCAGCATGCCGGGCAGCACGATGTCGTCGGTGTAGTTGCCGCGGCCGCGGATGAACCGGCTGTCCTCCACGCGCCGCCGGCTCGCCCCGAGACCGCCGATCTTGACCTCGTCGAGCGCAGTCACGAACCGGCCCCGTTCTGCTTGCGCGCGGCCCAGAGCACGGCCTTCACGATGTTCTGGTAGCCGGTGCAGCGGCACAGGTTGCCCGACAGGCCCCAGCGCACGTCCTCCTCGGACGGGTCCGGGTTCTCGGCGAGCAGGGCCTTCGCGGTGAGCATCATCCCCGGCGTGCAGAACCCGCACTGGAGACCGTGCTCGGTGGTGAACCCCTCCTGCACCGGGTCGAGCTCGGAGGGTGTGCCCAGGCCCTCCACGGTGGTGATCTCGTGACCGTCGGCCTGCACGGCCAGCATCGTGCAGGACTTCACCGGGGTGCCGTCCACCAGCACGGTGCACGCACCGCAGCTTGTCGTGTCGCAGCCCAGGTGGGTGCCGCGCAGCGCCAGGCCCTCGCGCAGCAGGTGGGCCAGCAGCAGCCGCGGCTCGACCTCCACCACCCGGGTGTCGCCGTTGACCGTCAGGGTGATGCGGCGCTCGTCCACCCCGCCCGGGCGCACCGTCGCGTCTGAGTAACTCATGCGGCCACCGCCTCCCGGCGGGTGAGGCCCCGCCGCACGAACGTCGCCACCACGTGGCGCTTGTAGGCGGCGCTGCCGCGGTGGTCGCCCTTGGGCTGCGCGGCCTGCGCGGCGAGCTCGGCGGCCTCGTCGATCGAGTCGGGCGACAGCGGCCGCCCGACCAGGGCCTGCTGTGCCGCCGTGGCGACGATGTTGTTCGGGCCGACGCCGGTGAGCGCGATGCCCGCCCTGGACACGATGCCGCCGGACTCCTCCAGTGCCACCGCCACCCCCACCGTCGCGAAGTCGCCCACGCGCCGTTCCAGCTTGAGGTAGCGACCGGTGACGGTGCCGCGCGACGCCGGGACCGTCGCCTCGATCGCCAGCTCGCCCGGCCGCAGCGAGGTCTGGAACGGCCCCACGACGAGGTCGGCGACGGGGATGCGGCGCAGCCCGCCCGGCCCCATCACGGTGACGCCGCCGCCGAGCGCGAGCATCACCGAGGCCCAGTCACCCTGCGGGTCGGCGTGACACAGCGATCCGACGAGCGTGCCGCGGTTGCGCACGATCGGGTCGGCGATGGTCGGTGCGGCCGAGGCCATCAGCGGGTGCCTGCCGGCCAGCAGCGTGGACCGTTCGAGCTGGGCGTGGCGGCACAGCGCGCCGACGGCGAGCATGCCGTCGGCGTTCTCGCGGTGGTAGCCCAGACCGGGGATGTTGTTGATGTCGACGAGCAGGGCGGGCGCGGCGAAGCGCAGCTTGAGCAGGGGTACGAGGCTCTGGCCGCCGGCGAGGATCTTGGCCTCGTCGCCGTGCTCGGCGAGCAGCGCGACCGCGTCGTCGAGCGACCGTGGTGCCTCGTAGCGGAACCGTGACGGGTACATCGGACTCCTCGGGGGCCTACAGGCGCGGACGGGGACGCCTCGGGGCGGGCGGTCGCGCTGCGGGCTCCGGTATGGCGACGGGCAGCGACTCGTCCTCCGGGTCGGGGCGTGGCTCCTGGTGCGGGGGCCACGGTCCGGCGACGGGCTGTCCGGCGATCTTGAGATACTCGGTGATCTGCGGCCAGGCCCAGATGGTGGGGCTCGTACCGCCGGTCTTCGGGGCGTTCTCGATCAGTTCGTAGAGCCGTGGGTTGTCCTGGCTGTGACCGGTCGACTCGACCGCCATCGTCGTGCTCGCCTTCTCGAGGCAGCGGTAGACCGGATGGTCTCTGCGTGCGCCACATCACAGCGATCCGTACCGTTTCGTGTCAAGGGCACGGCCGGTTCGGACTGGTCACGATAGCGAGGTGTGTACGCGATGCACCGAGGAGATCTCCTGGCGCGGGTCGACGCCCTGCGCGCGGCACGCACCCCGTTCGTCCTGGCGACGGTCGTTCGGGCCGAGCGGCCGACCAGCGCGAAGCCCGGGGACGGCGCGCTCGTGCTCGCCGACGGGACGGTGGAGGGTTTCGTCGGCGGGGTGTGCGCGGAGTCCACGGTGCGGCTGGAAGGCCTGCGGCTGCTGCACGCCGGTGAGTCGGGCCTGTTGCGCATCACCCCGACGGCCGATCCCGGCAGCGTCGACGCCCCGCACGACGACACCGCCGACCCCGCCGGGCGGCGCACCGTCAACAACCCGTGCCTGTCCGGCGGGACGCTGGAGATCTTCCTGGAGGCGGTCGTGCCGCCCGCACTCGTGCTCGTATTCGGCGAGGCGCCGGTCGCGCGGGCGCTGGTGCAGGTCGGCCGCGCGCTCGACTGGGACGTGCGGGCCACCGTCGACGCGGGCGCGCCGGTGGCTCGCGACACCACCGCGGTCGTCGTCGCATCCCACGGGCGCGACGAGGCGGCGGTGCTGGGCGCGGCGCTGAAGGCCGAGGTGCCCTACGTCGCGCTGGTGGCCAGCCCGCGGCGGGCCACCTCGGTGCTCGCCGAGCTGCCGGCCGCGCTGCGCGCCCTGGTGCACGCCCCGGCCGGGCTCGACATCGGTGCGCGGACCCCGCCGGAGATCGCGCTCTCGGTCTTCGCCGACATCGTCGGGCGGCGGCCACGGGTGCGGATCCCCGACGGGCCGCGCGCGGAGGCCGCCGAGCCGCAGGGTCCCGGGGGCGCGCGGGATCCGATCTGTGGCATGGACGTGGCCGTGAGCGGGGCGAGCCTCTCGGCGGTGCACGACGGAGCCACCCGGTACTTCTGCGGCCCCGGCTGCCGCCAGGCGTTCCTCGACGATCCGTCCCGTTTCCGGTGACGCGCGGGCGTGCGTCACCGTCGACCGTTGCGTTGCCGCGCCCGCGTCCGGATGTCGGGCGATGCCATGCGGCGGTGGAGCCGGGCGCACAGCGCCCTCGCGCACCTACATCGACGCCCGGATCGCCCGGGCGAGGTTCGCGAACCGCGTGTCGGTGCTGACCCCCGCCCGCATGCGGTTCATCACGTAGCCGACGGCCACGCCGGTCGGCGGATGCGCGCAGCCGGTGGAGCCGCCCTTCCCTCCGTGGCCGAACGAACCCGCTCCGAGCAGCGGAAAGGCCGCCGACGGCAGCGCGAACCCCGAGGCGAACCTGGTCGGGTAGCCGAGGGTGAGGTCGACGCCGGCGGAGTGCTCGACCAGCGCCCGGTCCAGGTCGGCAGGCCCGAGGATGCGGATGCCGTCGACCTCGCCGACAAGCGCGGCGTAGAAGCGGGCGATGGCACGCGCGGTGCCGATGCCGTTGGACGACGGGATCTGCGCGGCGTGCACCCGCGGGTCCTGCGGGTCGATCGGCGGGACGGTCACGGCGCTCGCCCGGCGCAGGCCGGGAGACTCGGTGCGCGCCGAGGGCGGCGGCTCGACGAGCCGGCTGAGCCGGTGTCGCTCGCGGTCGGGGAGGCCGATGTGGAAGTCGAGTCCCAGCGGCGCGGCGATCTCCTCGGCGAGGAACCGGCCGATGCTGGACCCGCTGACCCGGCGGACGACCTCACCCACCAGCCAGCCGAACGTCTGTGCGTGGTAGCCGTGCGCGCTACCGGGTTCCCACACCGGCCGCTGCGCCGCGAGGGCGCCGGCCATCGGATGCCAGCGCAGCGCATCGGCGAGCTGGACCGGTTCGTCGAGGGCGGTGAGCCCGGCTCGGTGCGCGAGCAGCCACCGGACGGGGATGTGCCGCTTCCCGGCGGCGGCGAACTCGGGCCAGTAGGTGTGGGTCGGGGCGTCGAGGTCGAGCCGCCCGCGGGCGGCGAGCAGGTGTGCGCATGCCGCGGTGAAGCCCTTGGTGGTGGAGAAGACGTACTGCAGGGTGTCGCGGGTCCACGGGGCACCGGTGCGGACGTCGGCGACCCCACCCCAGAGATCGACGACGGGGCTTCCCCGGTGGTACACGCACACGGCGGCGCCGACCTCGCCCTGCGTCGCGAAGTTCGCCACGAACGCGTCGCGGACCGCTCCGAAGCGGGCAGCGCAGATGCCCTGCACCGTGGTCGTCACGTCGGCCCCGCGGACGAGGCGAAGCGCGTCGCGAGCCCGACCGAGTGGAACCGCGCGGTCCGGACCAGGAAGTCCAGCTCCTCCTCCAGCGTGGCGGGCGCGGTCGGGATGAGGCTGTGCGCCACGTGGCCGGCTGGTCCACCCGCGAGGCGGGCCCGGAGCGCGGTCTCCAGGCAGCACGCGGCGGCCGCGGCTGCGGCGTCGGGCTCGGTCAGACGACCCGAGCGGATGTAGGCGTCGGCAGCTGACGCCGCGGTCGGCGAGTGATGGGCGCCGAGGACCAGGGCCGCGTCCCGGATCTCGATCACGGCGCGATGGGTCTGCCAGCGCACCTGACTCAGCGGGGTCGTCCACGCGTTGTGCCGCGACGTGTCCCCGGGGAGGCGGACGTGTGCCACCGCGCGGGTCAGCGAGTCCCACAACGGCCAGAGGCGCCAGAGCGCCAGCCGCGCGCCGAGGTTGGCGCCCAGCGCGGCGACCCCGGGAACGGCCACCGACGTCGCCTGGAGCAGCAGCTCGGCGCCGGTGATCGCGGGAACGGATCCCAGCGGCGCCGGGCTGCCCAGGACGACGGCGGCGCCGAACATCAGCCAGAGGATGCAGCCGAGCAGCCTGCTCGCGCCGAAGGCGGCCAGGCTCCAGCGCAGCATGGCCGGCTCGGCGCGCCACCCGTAGTGCCAGCAGACCACGACGGAGATGACGTCCACCAGCAGGTAGAAGGCGAGCTGCAGCGCCCAGTACAGCGGGGGGAGTTCGGGCGTGAGCACCGTGGCGCGGGTGTGCGGCGCGGCAGCGAGGTTCAACCAGGTGATGACCAGGGCGATGGTGAGGGCGGCGAGTGCGAGCGGCCGGGTGTGGCGATGACGGCCGGTGGCGGCGAGGACGACCCACAGCATGACGGCCGCCGAGGCGACGTGGACGATGTGCCGAACGAGGTCGACGACGTTCAGGTCACCCAGGAGACCACCGGCGAGCTCGACGACCGGCTCGAGGTAAAGGGTGGTCGTGACCGCGATCAGGCACAGGCCGAGCCACAACGGGCGTTGCCGGGGATCGCGCGCGGCCGTGACGCGCAGGGCCGCCACCACCCAGACGGCGACCACCCCCGCGTTCTGCAGCCCCTCACCCATACGGCCGGTCCGCTGAGCGCCGGAAGCCGAGCGCCGCCTCGATCCCGTCGAGACTGTCCGAGGTCGAGGAGCCGGGCCGGCCGCGCACAGTCGCGACGAGGATGCCCGCCATGATCTCGGCCTCCTCCTCCTGGCCGTCGGTGCAGCTCGCGCGATGCAGGAGCCGGCGGAGCAGGCCGGGGTGCAGGTCGGGGAACAGCAGCTCAGCCGCCGAGCCCTGCGCGTCGACGATCCCCGCGTGGCCACAGATCAGATGTGCGAGCTCGTGGGCGATGATGTGGTCCTGGTGGTACGCGCTGGTGTTGCGCGCGTACCCGATGAGGTCGCGGTCCGCGGTGGAGATCCACACACCGCACGGCGCCGCCGGTGGGGCGTCGAACGCGACGAGCTGGATCGGCCGCCCGCGTCGTCGGCCGAGATGCGCGGCGATCTCGTGGAGGTCGGCGGAAACAGGCAGCCCCAGACCCGCGAGGCGATCTTGGCAGTGTCTCCGGAGCTCGGCCGCCCGCTGACGCCGACGCCGTCGGTGGCGCCGGCTGTCGCCGCCGGTCCCGGCGCCGTTCGGCTCAGGCGTGGGCGCACCGCCGGCCGACCCATGATCGACGATCACGACGGTAGCCTACGTGCCCGTCCGCATCTTGATGATCTCCAGGATGATCCGGCTGACCGCCTCCCGGTTCGCCTCGTCCAGGCTCATCATGCGCAGTGCGGCGTCGCGGACGCCCTCGTCGCGCAGCGCGGTGGCGAGGGCGAGCTGGCCCTCCACCCGTTCGGCGACGGCGTCGTCGAAGAAGTACGACGGTGGCACGCCGAAGAACTCCGCGACCGCCTCGAGGTGCCGCTTCGTGGGGTTGTCCCGCTGCCCGGTCCGCAGCTGCCAGACGTAGGTCTTGGAGAAGGTGCCGTGCCCGAGCTGGGTGCAGCCGCGGGCGACCTCGTCGTTGGTGTACTCCCGCCCGAGCGGCGCGACGGTGTGGAACAGGGTGTTGAGCTTGTCGGCCATCGACCGGGCCGGCTCCTGAGCAGCCACCTGACCTCCGTGCGCTGAGATGGACGCCAACAGGTGACAGTGAGCGTATCAGTTGACAGGCGGTCGAAGCCGATGCCACTGTCGTACGCTGAGATGAACGTCGACCGGTTCGGCAGACCGCTCGTGCGAACCGACCATCCACCAGGAGTGCCCCGTCGATGAAGATCACGTCCTTGCACACCCTCGGTCCCGAGGGCACGAACTGCCAGAAGGCCGCGCAGGAGTGGTACGCGCGCCGCGGCGAGCCCGGCGGGATCGTCCTGCACCCGACTCTCGAAGCCGCGGTCGAAGCCATGCCCTACGACGGCACGTCGGCCCTGCTCGGCTGCGTGGTCTACCCGGATCTGCACACCATCGTCTTCGGCAACCTGCATCGCCTCGAGCTGTCCGAGGTGTTCGTCGTCCCCACTCATCACATGGTGCTCGCGGCCCGCAGCGCGGCGGTGCCGGCGCTCGTGGCCACGCATCCCGCGCCCCAGCAACTCGTGCCGGCCGGTGTCGCCAAGGTCTTCAGCACGAGCAATACGCAGGCAGCGACCGAATGTGCGGCCGGCGCCGTCGAGGGGTGCATCACGACCGATGTCGCCGCTGCGCGGCACGGGCTGAACGTCCTGCGGGACTTCGGGCCGGTGTCGATGGGCTTCACCGTCCACGTCCCGGTCGGCCTGGTAGCACCGTAGATGAGCTTCGCCGACCGCGACGGCTGGATCTGGCTCGACGGCGAGCTCGTCGAGTGGCGCCGGGCCTGCACGCATGTGCTCAACCACGGGCTGCACTACGCGAGCAGCGTCTTCGAGGGCGCCCGGGCCTACGGCGGTGCCGTGTTCCGGCTCTCCGACCATTCGCAGCGCCTGCGTACCTCGGCCGCGCATCTCGGGTTCGAGGTCCCGTTCAGCGTCGCCGAGCTCGACGACGCGTGCCGTCTGGTGGTCGCGGCCAACGGCGTCCTCGACGGCTACCTCCGGCCGGTCGCCTGGCGGGGCAGCGACACGATGTCGATCGGCATCGCCCACTGCCGAGCCCATGTCGCCGTCGCGACCTGGAGCTGGCCGAGCGTCTTCGCGGCCGGCACGGGTTCGCGCGGGATCGCACTGCAGACGAGCAAGTGGGTGCGACCGGCTCCCGAGATGGCTCCGACCAGGGCGAAGGCGTCGGCGCTCTACCAGCTCAGCGTCCTGGCCCGGCAGGCGGCCGAGGCGGCCGGGTTCGACGACGCCCTGCTCCTGGACCATCACGGCAACCTCGCCGACGCCACCGGTGCCAACCTGTTCCTCGTCCGCGACGGCGTGCTCCACACCCCGCGCGGCCACTCGATCCTCAACGGCATCACCCGACAGACGATCATGGAGCTCGCCGTGGGCCGCGGCGTCGAGGTCGTCGAGCGCGACCTGCGACCGGCCGACCTGCAGCGCGCCGACGAGGTCTTCCTGACCGGGACGGCCTACGAGGTCCAGCCCGTGCACGCCGTCGACCGGCAGGCGTTCGCGATCGGTCCGGTGAGCCGCATGCTGGCCGACGACTACGGCGACCTCGTTCGCAGCGGCGCTGCGATCGCCGCGGGGGCGACGACATGATCTCGCTCAGCGACGTCGAGCGGGAGGTGGTCGGCGCGTTCGTCGACCGGCTCCTCCCGCTGTGCAACGCGATTCGCGCTCGGCAGGTCCGCGACGGCTCGATCCCCGAGCCGCTGGCGGCCGACGTCGATCTCCTGACGCGGCTGCGCCGCAGCGGACGGGCCGTGCTTGAGCAGGCGGATCGGCACGGCCTGGCCGAGGCGTTCACCGCCGATGTCGACCGGTGGCTCGCCACCGGTCTGCACACCGCTCCCGACTTCGCCCGCACCCGGGATGCGGTCACGCCGCCGCTCGACGGCGAGATCGCCGTGTTCGTCGGTCCGGCCATGATGACCAACTCGGAGCCACCCGTCGGGTTCCGGTTCGAGGCGTTCGTCGCCCGCCGACGCGAGCCGCTCGCGTTGCCCGCGCTCGCGGCGAGGTTCCCGCACCCCCGGAACAACTGCCAGTCGTTGCAGCTGCTCGTCGGTAGCGACGGGGTGGTGTCCGGGAACTGCATCGTCTTCTTCCCGGAGAACGTGGGCGCGGCGAGACCGCCACGGACGCAGAGCTACGCGATGTTCTTCTACAGCAAGTTCCGCCGGATCCATGAGACGTTCGCCGTCCCGGCGGCCCGCGACGTGCTCACGACCGACTCCTTGCCCTGGGCCTCCGCGGGCCTGGATCCGCAGCAGTGCTACGAGGCGCGCGCGATCTGGGGTTACCTTCACGACTACTTCCACCATCAGGGTCCGCGTCCGTTCGACGAGCACATGGCGGTGAAGCTCAACTGGTTCGTCGGCCTCCTCGAGGAGATCAAGGTCGACTGCCAGACGCTGCTCGCCTGTGCGGCCGGGGACGTGCCGTACGGGGAGTCCCAGATCGACATGATCCTCCTGGAGCGCCTCTTCCGGTACCCGCTGGACCGGGACGCGGAGCGCGTGTTCGACGCCGGCACCGGGGTTCTGCTGTTCTCGTGGCTGGTAGCGCGCGGGTCGATCACGGCGGTCGGCGACGGGCGCTGCCGCCTCGCACTCCCGGCGACCGTGGACGCCGCGCGCCTGCTGGTGGACGAGATCGAGGAGATCGAGCGGACGGCCGAGACCGACGAGCAGTACCGGTCGACTGCGAAGAGCTTCGTTCGCCGGTTCCTGCGGGACGGAGGTGCCGGTCGGCGTTTCGCGTTCACGCCGGAGCAGTCGGTGCTGCGGCGCCGCCGTGCGCGAACCGACCTGATGCCCGTGCTCAGCTTCGGGATCGGCGAGCTGTGAGCCCTGCGGACTACCTCTCCCTGGCGTTCTTCGTCGTGGCCACGGCGGGCAGCCCCGGCCCCAACAACGTCATGATCATGACGTCCGGCGCGAACCACGGTTGGCGGCGCAGCATCCCGCATCTCGTCGGGATCAACATCGGGTTCCCGCTCATGATCGTCGTCGTCGGTGTCGGACTGGGCGGCCTCGTGGTGACCTCACCGGTGTTCCATCGGATCCTTCAGCCGATCGGGGTTCTCTACCTGCTCTACCTCGCCTGGCGGATCGCGGCGGCGCCCGTCGAGGTGTCCGGGACGGCGTCGAGCCGTCCCCTGTCGTTGCTGCAGGCCGCGGCCTTCCAGTGGGTCAACCCCAAGGCGTGGGTCATGGCCCTCGGGGCGATCGCGACCTACACGGTGGCCGACGGAGGCTACGCGTGGCAGGTGCTCGTGATCGCGGCCGCGTTCATGGTGCTCAGCACCCCGTGCACCGGAGGCTGGCTGTGGCTGGGGATCGCCCTGGGGCAGATCCTGCACAGCCCGCGTCGGCTGCGCACCTTCAACGTGCTCATGGCCGTCCTGCTCGTGGCGTCCGTCGTGCCCGTCACCTGGCAGCTGGCGCACACTGCGCTGAGGTGAGCCGGCACACCTGCGGGGTACACCGATGATCGTCGGCGTGCGGTCGGCTTGAACTCGGCAGCCAGAGCAGCGCCGCGGTCGCGGGCCTGCTGCTTGCCGCGAGGGGTGAGGCCGTGGTCGCGGTCGTAGACACGCGCCGGGCGGTGCACGTCCTGCATGAGGACCGTCGCGCCGAGGCCGCCGGGTTGCTCGCCACCTCCTACCGTCTCGCGGCCGGGCTCGCCGGACGGATCGGCCTCACCGACCTCGCCGCGCATGCAGCGCACCGCGCTCTCGATGCGGGCCGCCACACCAACCGGCCGGAGCTCGACGAGGCCGCCGCGCTGCGCTACCTCGCCTGGGTGCTCATCCGTCAGGGCGACCTCGCCGCCGCCGAGCAGCTCGCCGTGCGCGCGGCCGAACGGCTCGACACGGGCCTGCTGACACCCACCGAAGCCGATCGTGTGGGGGTGTTCGGCAGCCTGCTGTTCAACGCCGCCACGGCGGCCGCCCGTTCGGGCAACGGCGAGCGCGCCGACGAGCTGCACCGGATCCACCTCGCCGCCGCATGCGCGGACCTCACGCAGTGGTCCGACGTGCTCGACCACCTCGACGCCGCCTCCCGGATGGCGCCCGAGTGGGCACGTGTGCAGCCCCTCGGCCGCACCGTCGCGTCGCAGCTCATCGAGCACCGAGGACGCCGATCTGACCGGCTGTCCCGGGTGGCCGCCTACTACGAGACCGCCGGGTAGCGACGTCAGGCGCGTTTCCGCTGGTCAGCTGCCCAACCGTTGACGTGTCACTACCCGCACGTCGCGGAGGGCAACGAGTTCTGCTTGCTCACCCGCGCAGGCTTGGCCGATCCGCGCCGACTGCCGGGTGAGGTGGTGGCGTTCGCCGAGGTTGGGGGCGGACCGGGCGGCGGAGGCGTACGACCGTGCCGCGGTCGGGAGGTCGCAGTCCTTCTCGTGCGGGTACGCCGAGGCGGTGGTGTGGCGGGGCAGGCGGGAGTCCACGGTGGCCAAGGCCGCGAGACCGGCCACCGGGACCAGGCTGCCGTCGACCGGCGTCCGCGCCGGTCGCCGGGCGTGGTGCAGCAGCGTCAGCGCCGGCAGCCCCCGCGGTCTCCTGTGCGCTGGCCGGCGCACGGTCGCCAGGTCGCCCGGCTCGGCGAACCGCACGTCGGCGACCGTGCGCGTGGCCCGGCTGATCCGCTGCGCCATCGTCGCCTCCGGCACGAGGTAGGCCTGGGCGATCTGCCGGGTGGTCAGGCCACCGACGGCGCGCAGCGTGAGCCTGCTGGGGCGCGGCGACGACGACCACCCCGTCCGCTCATGGTCGTCGACACCGGGCAGTCCGGGCTCGTAGCGTGTCCTCGGACCCGGTCAAGGAGGACGTTGCCATGTCAGCCCAGCTCGAACGCTTCCAGATGATCATCGGCGGCAAGTCGGTGGACGCGCTCTCGGGGAGGACGTTCGAGTCGCAGAACCCCTATACCGGGCAGCCCTGGGCGGTACTCCCCGACGGCGGGCCGGCCGACGTCGACGCCGCCGTGGCCGCCGCCCGCGCCGCGTTCGCGGGGGAGTGGGGCGCCACCACCGGGTTCGCCCGCGCGGCGCTGCTGCGCCGCCTCGGCGACCTCATCGGGCGCGACGCCGAGCGGCTCGCCCGGCTGGAGGTCAACGACTCCGGCAAGCTCTACCGGGAGATGATCGGCCAGCTCAACGGCCTCGGCTCCTGGTACCACTACTACGCGGGTCTCGCCGCCACGCTCGAAGGCCGCCAGATCCCCACGCCGAACCCCAACTACCTCGTCTACACCCGCCGCGAGCCGGTCGGCGTCGTCGCCGCCATCACGCCCTGGAACTCCCCGCTGCTGTTGATGAGCTGGAAGCTGGCGCCCGCGCTCGCCGCGGGCTGCACGGTCGTCGTCAAGCCGTCCGAGCACGCGCCGGTCTCGACCCTCGGCTTCGCCGAGCTGATCGACGAGGCCGGGTTCCCGCCGGGCGTGGTCAACGTCGTCACCGGGCTGTCCCGCGAGACGGGGGCGGCGCTCGCGGCGCACCCGGGCGTGGACAAGGTCGCGTTCACCGGGTCCACCGCCACCGGCCGGGCCGTCGCGCACGCCGCCGCGGAGAACATCAACAAGGTGACGCTGGAGCTGGGCGGCAAGTCGCCGCAGATCGTCTTCCCCGACGCCGACCTCGCCGCGGCGGCCAACGGGATCATCGCCGGGGTGTTCGCCGCCACCGGCCAGACCTGCATGGCGGGCTCCCGGCTGATCGTGCACGCCGACGTGCACGACGAGCTGGTGCGCCTCGTCGCCGAGCGGGCCGCGACGATCAAGCTCGGCGACCCCAACGACCCGGCAACCGAGATGGGTCCGGTGGCCAACGCCCCGCAGTTCGAGAAGGTGGTCGGCTACCTGGAGCGGGCGAAGGCCGAGGGCGCCACCGTGGCGTACGGCGGCGCGGCCGACGCCGGGCTCGGCGGCCTGTTCGTCAAGCCCACCGTGCTCACCGGCGTCACCCCCGACTCGACGGTCGTCCGGGAGGAGGTGTTCGGCCCGGTGCTCGCCGCGCTGACCTTCACCGACGAGGACGAGGCGCTGAAGCTGGCCAACGACACCCCGTACGGCCTGGCCGGGGCCGTGTGGACCAAGGACGTGCACCGCGCGCACCGGGTGGCGGCGAAGCTCCGGGCGGGCACGGTGTGGATCAACGCCTACCGCGTGGTGGCGCCGAGCGTGCCGTTCGGCGGGTTCGGGTCCAGCGGCCTGGGCCGGGAGAACGGCGTGGAGGCGGTGCACGAGTACACCGAGAACAAGTCGGTGTGGGTGGAGCTGACGGGCGGCACCCGCGACCCGTTCACCCTGGGGTGATCTCGGGCCCTGATGTCGTCGAGTCGCGGGCGTGGACCTGCTGAGCACCGCGCCGCAGGCGACGACGAGGTCCACAGGCTGATCTCGAGGGGTTCGGGCGCGTCTTCAAGCCTGCCCCTGCGACGTTCTCCCCGACCCCGGAGATCGGCGCGGTCACCGCCCTGGAGTTCCTGCCCGACGGCCGGGTGCTCTACGTCGCCGAGCCCGTGCGCCGCGGCTCGGGCAGCGCGATGGCCCGCTGACCTGTTCACCCTCGGCGTCCGGCCGCGGGTGGTCGGCTGCTCGGCACCGGGCCCGACGACGGTGAACCGCAGGTCCTGGCACGGAGGCCATCAGGTGCCCGGCCGCCGCACCGATTCGCGCGGTATCCCGCAGGCGCTACACGCTCCAGGTGAGCGGGGTGTCCGGGTCGTAGCGGCACAGCGTGCCGGTGACCACCGAGCGGTCCAGGTGCGCGCCCAGCTCGGGCAGCACCGTCCGGATCCGCCCGATCGCATCCCGCAGCCGGGCCGTCACGGCCTTGCGGGCGCGTTCGGTGGTGCTCGACCCCAGGGCCCGTGGCCGCCCGCCGAGGCCGCCGGCCCGGGTGAGCTCGCCGATCACCGCGGCGCGTTCCGCGGCCAGCCGCTGCGCCCGGTCCGGCGCACCGTCGGCCCGGGCGGCGGCGACCAGGCCGTCCAGCTCCGCGACGCGGCGCCGGTAGCCGGCCCGCGCGGCCGCGTCGAGCGCCGGACCGGAGCCGTCGTCCCGGTGCCGGGCGCCGACCAGCCGCAGGACGTGTACGTCGCGCCCGGGACGGGCCAGCAGCGTCGCGAGGTCGGCCAGGCCCTTGACGTCGCGCAGGCGGGCCGAACGGTCGCGGTGGCGCACCAGCCACAGCTCGCCGTCGCGCCGCAGCTCGGCATCGGTCGGGGCGTCCCCGTGTGCGAGCCGGGCCGCGACGGCCGGCAGGGCGAGCTCGCCGGCTAGGACCCGCGCCCGCTCGGCATGAATGCCCGGTGCGCCCAGCAGCGCCAGCTCGACGCTGGTCTCCGCCTCCCATGCCGCGGCCCCGAGCCGCCGGTGGACGTCGAGCGCGTTCTCGAGGTGCCGGCGCGCGTCGTCGGTGCGGCCGAGGGCGGCCGCCAGGATCCCGGCCCAGTGGGCGTTGCTGCCCATGAAGCACACGAGCGCCCCGTTGACCCCGCACGAGCCGGCCACCGGCTCCAGCTCCGCGAGCAGCTCGGCGCAGAGCGTGCGGTCGCCGAGCCGCGCCGCGGCCGTCGCCATCGCACCGACGAACACCGGCCACAGGTAGGAGCGGTCGTCGCGCCACGTGCCGATCGCGGACACCGTGTCCAATGCGCGGCGGGCGGCGGCGAGGTCGTCCGGCGCACCGGCCAGCGCCAGGAGTCCGGCGGCCACGGCGTGCGCGTGCGATGGCACCCCGACCCAGTGGGTGACGGCCTCGGCGGCGGTGGCCTGCAGCCGGGCGGGTTCGCCGCGGGCCCGTACCAGGCCGAGGAGCTGCGACATCGCGACGTTGCCGGTGTCGGGTTCGCCGATCCGCTCGCCGAGCGCCCGGGCGTCCCCGACGAACTTCTCGGCTTCGTCGAGGCGGCCTTCCAGGAGGGCCACGGCCGCGCGGCGGGTGAGCGCGAGGTAGGTGTGGCGGGGCTGGCCGAGCCGCTCGGTGGTGTGCAGGTACTCGGCCAGCGGGGCGCGGAAGGCCGCGGAGCCGCACTCCAGCAGGGCGTTGGCCGTGAGCAGCAGGCCCTCGGCGTGGCGTTCGGGATCGCCGCTGCCCGCGGCGAGCTCGGCGATCTCGCGGGCCAGTTCCACCCGCTCCGGCGCCCGGCCCGGCATCCACGACACGTCGTGGCGGGCCAGCAGGCAGGTGACCAGCGTCGGCGGGTCGTCGAGGGCACGGGCCAGGCGGAGGGCCTGCTCGGACAGCGGGCCCGCGCGGGCCCGGTGCTCCGGGACGCCGTGGTGCAGCTCCCGGGCCACGCTCGCGGTGAGCTGTGCCTCCAGCGCCGTGCCGGTGCCCCGCAGCGCCGCGCGAGCGGACTCCAGCACCTCGACGACGGCGTCGCGGGGCATCGCGAACCGGGCGCCGAGCCGTTGCACACCGAGCGCGACGTGGCCGAGGCGCTCCGGGTCGTCCAGCACCGTCGCCCGGGTGCGGGCGTCGCCGAGCAGCGCGCGGGCCCGTTCCGGGTCGCCGCCGCGGGCGCGGTGGTCGGCCTCCTCGACGAGCAGGTCCACCAGCAGCACGCCGGACGGCGCGCCGCTCTCCTCGATCGCGCGGCGGGCGCGGGCCAGGTGCGCGGCTGCCTCGTCGAAGGCCAGGCGGGTGCGTTCGGCCGCCGCGGCGGCGCGCGCCCAGGCCGCGGCCCGCCCGGCGCCGTCGAGGGGTACGGCCGCGGCGCAGTGCCGGGCCAGGTCGGCGGGTGCGACCGCGGCACCGGTGGCCTGGCGCTGCTCGAGCGCGTCGGCCGTCCGCAGGTGCAGGGCCAGCCGCTCGGCGGTGGGCAGGGCGTCGTACACCGTCTCCCGCAGCAGGTCGTGCACGAGCCGTGTCTCGGACCGGTCGCGGGTGAGCACCCCGGCCCGCAGGGCCTCCTCGACGAGGGCGGCGACCCGCGCGAGGTCGCGGCCGCACACCCGCGCGAGGACGTCGGGCTGTAGCGCGTTGCCGGCCACGGCGGCGGCCTCGACGAGCATCCGGCAGTCCGGCGCGAGCCGTCCCACCCGCCGCAGGACGAGGTCGCGCACGGCCGGCGGGATCTCCCCGAGCTGTGCGCCGGGCTCGGCGAGCAGCTCGGCGAGCTGGCGGGCGTAGAACGGGTGGCCGTCGGTGCGCCGGTGGACCTCCGGCGCCCAGCGCCGCGCCGCGGCCGGGCCCGCCGCGTCGACCACCAGGTCGTGCACCTCGTCGGCGTGCAGCCCGCGCAGCTCGACGAGTTCGCCGTGCGCTGCCGGCCCGGCGAGCGCCCGGGCGGCGTCGGGACGGAGCTCGTCGTGGCGGTAGGCGCCGATCACCACCAGCGGAACCGGGCGGTAGGGCTGGGCGACGAACGCCAGCAGCTCCAGTGACGAGATGTCGGCCCACTGCAGGTCGTCGAGCACCACGATCGCGGGGCGGTGGCGGGCGAGCCGTTCCAGGAAGCGGGCGACGGTGTCGAACAGCCGCAGCCGTGCGGCGTCGGTGTCGGGTGGCTCGGCGGGTGGCCCGTCGCCTGCCAGCTCCGGCAGCAGCCGGGCCAGCTCGGCGGGGTCGGGTGCGGCGAGCGTCGCGACGTCGGCCGGGTCCACCGTCGCGAGCAGCCCCCGCAGCGCCGTCGTCCACGGCCAGAAGGCGGGCGCGCTGTCGGCGTCCACGCAGGTCCCCCAGCCGACGGCCAGCCCGCTGCGGCCCGTCGCCGTGCCGACGACGGTGGTCTTGCCGATCCCGGCAACCCCGCTCACCAGCACCAGGCGCGCGTGGCCGAGCGCCGCCTCCGTCGTCGCGGCGAGCAGGCGGGCGACCACGCGGGCGCGGCCGACGAAAGCCATGGCGGTGATTCTGCCGCCCCGCACGGCGCGTCGGACCGACCTGGCGCAGTCGCGTGCCGCTTTCTGGCGGCGAACGCTGCCGATCTGGCGCCTCCAGGGTCATCGACCGTCGAGCTGAGGAGCCCGTCATGACCGTCACCTTCGACCCGATCCGCTACAAGGAGACCACCCGTACCCAGTGGGAGGACGCCGCCGCGGCGTGGCACCGCTGCGGGCCGACGCTGGAGCGCTGGCTCGGCGAGGCCACCGACCTGATGCTCGACACCGCCGGTGTCCGCGAGGGCAGCCGCGTGCTCGACGTCGCCGCGGGTGCGGGCGGCCAGTCGCTGGCGGCCGCCCGGCTCGCCGGTCCGTCGGGTGCGGTGCTGGCCACCGACATCTCCCCGGCGATCCTCACGCACGCCGCCGCGGACGCCGCCCGCGCGGGCCTCGCCGTCACGACCAGGGAGCTGGACGGCGAGCGGCTCGACGTCGACGCTGAGTCCTTCGACGCCGTCATCTCCCGGTTGGGCCTGATCTACCTGCCCGACCAGCGGCGGGCACTCGCCGGGATGCACCGCGCGCTGCGGTTCGGCGGGCGGATCTCCGCGATCGTGTACTCCACACCGGACCGCAACGCGTTCTTCGCGGTCCCCGTCTCGATCATCCGACGGCGCGCGGAGCTGCCGCCGCCCGCGGCCGGCCAGCCGGGCCCGTTCAGCCTCGGCTCGCCGGGGGTGCTGGAGGAACTGCTCCGCGACGCCGGGTTCCGCGACGTCGGCTCGCGCGCGCTGCCCGCGCCGCTGCGGATGCCGAGCGCGGCGGAGTGCGTGCGCTTCGAGCGGGAGTCCTTCGGCGCCCTGCACCAGATGCTGGCCGGCCTCGCGCCGGACGCGCGCGAGCAGGCATGGGCGGAGATCGCCACCGAGCTGGCCCGCTTCGAGGGCACGGACGGGTTCGCCGGGCCGTGCGAGCTGATCGTCGCCTGGGGCGTGAAGTGACCGCCAGCGCGACCACCACCGTCGCGGCGGTGCAGGCCACCCCGGTCTTCCTGGACCGTGAGGCAACGATCGACAAGGTCGTCGAGCTCACCGGGAAGGCCGCGGCCGAGGGTGCCGGCCTCGTCGCATTCCCCGAGGCCTTCGTGCCGACCTACCCGGACTGGGTGTGGCGCACCCCGGCGTGGCGGGACCGGGCGTTCTACGAGGCGCTGGCGCGGGAGGCGGTGGACGTGCCGTCGGCGGCCACCGACCGGATCGGCGAGGCCGCCGGTGCCGCGCAGGCGTGGGTCGCGGTGGGGGTGAACGAGCGCAGCCGCAGCGGCGGCACGCTCTACAACACGCTGCTCTACTTCGCCCCCGACGGGTCGCTGGCCGGCCGGCACCGCAAGCTCGTCCCCACCGGTGGCGAGCGGACCGTGTGGGGCCAGGGCGACGGCTCCACGCTGCCGGTGTTCGACACCGACTTCGGCAGGCTCGGCGGGCTCATCTGCTGGGAGCACTACATGCCGCTGGCCCGCGCGGCGCTCTACGCGCAGGGCGTCGAGGTGTACCTCGCACCGACGTGGGACACCGGCGACTGCTGGCAGGCCACCATGCGCCACGTCGCCAGGGAGGGCCGGACGTTCGTCATCGGCACGAACTCCTACCTGCGCGGCTGCGACGTGCCGGCGGGGATCCCCGGCCGGGATGCGCTGTACGGGGGAGCGGAGGACACGATGTCG
Organism: Pseudonocardia sp.; assembly: GCA_052387455.1. Classification (GTDB taxonomy): domain Bacteria; phylum Actinomycetota; class Actinomycetes; order Mycobacteriales; family Pseudonocardiaceae; genus Pseudonocardia. The sequence goes on along the minus strand of JBQTJE010000221.1, from coordinate 12,641 downwards.
CGCGGCGGATCCGTGATCGTCGACCCGTACGGGGACGTCGTCGCCGGGCCGCTCTACGGCGCCGAGGGGATCCTCTACGCCGAGGTCGACCCCGCCGTGGTGCGCGCCGCGCGCCGCGAGTTCGACCCGGTCGGCCACTATGCCCGCCCGGACGTCTTCGGCCTCACCGTCGATGTCGGCGAGCGCCCGCCGGCACGGGTCGTCGGGGAGTCCTGCCCCCGAACGAGCCGATGCCCCGTCCGGTCCGGACGGGGCATCAGCTGCGACGGGCCCGCTCGCGTAGGCGCGCAGGCGGTCGGCCCGCTCGCCGATCCGCAGCTTCGCCATGACCTCGCGCTCGATCTGCCGCACCCGCTCGCGGGACAGCCCGAAGCGGCGGCCGATCTGGTCGAGCGTGCGCGGCTGGCCGTCGTCGAGGCCGTAGCGCATGCGGATGACGTGTTGCTCGCGGTCCTCCAGGGTGGCGAGCACGCGGCGCAGGTCGTCGTGCAGCAGGTGCGAGATCACGGTGGTCTCGGCGTCGGCGGCCTCGCCGTCCTCGATGAAGTCGCCCAGCGGGGCTTCCTCCTCGGCGCCGACGGGCATGTCGAGGCTCACCGGGTCGCGCGCGTGGTCGAGCAGGTCGGCGATCTTCTCCTCGGCGATGCCCGACTCGGCGGCGAGCTCGGCGTGGGTGGCGTCGCGGCCCAGCCGCTGGTGCATGTCGCGCTTGATCCGCGCCAGCTTGTTGACCTGTTCGACCAGGTGCACGGGCAGCCGGATCGTGCGGGCCTGGTCGGCCATGCCGCGGGTGATGGCCTGGCGGATCCACCACGTGGCGTAGGTGGAGAACTTGAAGCCCTTGGCGTAGTCGAACTTCTCCACCGCGCGGATCAGCCCGAGGTTGCCCTCCTGGATCAGGTCGAGCAACGGCATGCCGCGCCCCGTGTAGCGCTTGGCCAGGCTGACGACCAGCCGCAGGTTGGCTTCCAGCAGGTGGTTGCGCGCCCGCGCGCCGTCGTGCACGACGGCGCGGAGGTCGGCCGTGTACTGCTTGTCGAGGTCGGTGCCGGCGCTGTGCGAGTCGAGGACGTGCTGGGCGAACACGCCGGCCTCGATGCGCCTGGCCAGGTCGACCTCCTGCGCGGCGGTGAGCAGCGCGGTCTTGCCGATACCGTTGAGGTACACGCGGACGAGATCGGCCGCGGGGCTCTGCGCGTCGAGGTCCTCGGCGGACATCTCGATGCCGCGGGTGCGCTGGACCGGGATGGTGGTGGTCCCGACCTCCTGCGTCACGGTCATGCTTTCCCTCCCCTGGTGACCCGGGCGGTGAGTTCGTACGCTCGCCGCCGGAGCTCTCACGGGTATGAACGCAACGCCCGGGGATTCCGTTCCCGGTCCGGGGTGGTGGGGCGACCAGGGGTGACCGGTCTCTCAGGAGCGCTGTCAGGAGGCCATCGGCACCGGCTCGCGACCGGGTGTGGACAGCTTCTGCACCGCGGCCATCAGCACCGTCCAGTCCTCGCGCAGCGCCGTGCGCCCCATGAACAGGCCGAGGTGCCCGCCGTCGGCGACCCGCCGGGTGACGTGCTCGGGCGGGGTGCCGACGGCGTTGGCCGCGGCGAACAGCTGCACCGGGGGCGTGATGTGGTCGGCCGCGCCCGCGAGCAGGAACAGCGGGCAGGTGACGTTGGCGAGGTCGGCGCGGCGGCCGTCGACCATCAGGTCGCCGCTGATCAGCTCGTTGCGGGCGAAGAGGTGCTCGACGAGCCACAGATAGAACGCGCCGGGGATGTCCTGGGTGTACTTGAACCAGTCCTCGAAGGCGCGGTAGCGCTCGACGTGCGCGGGGTCGCCGATGTTCTCCAGCAGCCGCAACTGGCGGGCGATCTCGGCCTGGGGCTGGATGCCGATGAAGTTGCCCAGCACCGCGCGCCCGGACATGTTCCCGCCGTTGCAGGCCACGAGCGCGCGGTAGGGCGCCATGCCGAGGGTGCCGTGCAGCGCGCGGGTGGACGCTGCGATCACCGAGTCGCCCGCGTGGAAGTCGATGGGCGCACCGGCGAGGGTGAGGGTGTGCACCCGGTCCGGGTGCAGCGCGGCGTAGATCGCGGCGAGCCAGCCGCCCTGGCAGTCGCCGACGACGTTGGCGCGCCCGCCGAGGTGGCTGACTGCTTGATCGACGACGCGGAGGTAGTCGGTGATCGTGACGTGCCGGGTGGCCCGGGTGGCCGGGCGCCAGTCGAGGACGAACGCGCGGGTGAGGCCGGCGTCGCGGATCACCGCGAGCTGGCTCTGCGCGGGGGAGAAGTCGACGACGGTGGACGAGTGCCCGGCCTGCGGGGGCAGTACCAGGGTGGGCACGACGTCGTCGGTGGCGCCCTGGGAGAAGTCCAGCAGGTGCGCGAAGGGCGTCCGGAAGGCCGTGGTGTGCGGCAGGTGGTAGCGCGGCTCGCGGCGGTCCAGCACGGCGCCCCACCACCTCAGGCTGCGGGTCGCGGCGTCGAGGGGGGTGACGACGGGCACCGCGAGGGCGGCGCGGGTCAGTTCCGCGAGGCTGCGCGCCGACGTCGCGGCGTGGTGTCGCACGAGGTGGGCGATCGCGTCGGCCGCGTCGCGGGCGGCGTCGGTGCTGGTGATCATGGTGGCCTCCTCGGGGTTACCGAACGGTAACCGCTGCTCGGTATCCCGAGCAACGGCTGACCTACCCACCGGTAGGCGGCCGACCGCGTTTCTGCAGGTGACGCGGCATACAGGGTGATCTGGATCCGACCATGTGGGTTACCGGGTGGTATCCCGCGAGCATGGGTACTCGTGACTCGATGACGAGGAGACGAGACGTGACACAGACAGGCACGCGACCGGGCAGCCGGCCGAGCGACCCCACCGCGGCGCTCCAGCAGGCGGCCAGAGAGATGGCGGGCAACCTGCGCGACCTGCTCGACCCCGGCGCGGCCAGGGCGGGCCTCGACCCGATGGGGCTGGGCGACGCGCTCGGCGAGGCCGCGCGGTCGGTGCTGGCGCGGCCGCTGCCGGTGGCCCGCGGCGCCGCCGAGCTGGCCACCGGGACGAGCCGGGCCGTCGTCACGGCGATGCTGCGCGGGCTGGGCAGCGACGAGACCGGCCCTGCCGAGCTGCCCGTGAAGGACCGCCGGTACGCAGACCCGGCGTGGGAGGGCAACGCCTGGTACTACCTCTGCCGCCAGCAGCACGCGCTCGTCGCGGCCTGGCTGCGCGAGCTCGCGGCCGACGTCGAGGTCTCGCCGCAGTCCCGCAAGAAGATCGAGTTCCTGGTGCGGCAGGCCGTCGAGGCCGCCGAGCCGGTGAACTGGCCGTGGTCGAACCCGGCGATGGTGAAGAAGGCCGTCGACACCGGCGGGCACAGCCTCGTGCGGGGTGCCCGCAACTTCGTGCGCGACGTCGTGACCAACCAGGGGATGCCGCGTCAGGTCACCCCGGGCACCCATGTCGTCGGCAAGGACCTGGCCGCCACGCCGGGCAAGGTCGTGTTCCGCAACCGGTTGATGGAGCTGATCCAGTACGAGCCGCAGACCGGGAAGGTGCACGAGATCCCGCTGCTCATGAGTCCGCCGTGGATCAACAAGTACTACATCATGGATCTCGCGCCCGGGAAGAGCCTCGTGGAGTGGGCCGTGCAGCACGGGCACACCGTCTTCATGATCAGCTACCGCAACCCGGACGCCGACCTGCGCGACGTCACGATGAGCGACTACCTGCGCGAGGGTCCGGTCGCCGCGCTCGACGTCGTGCAGGAGATCACGGGGGCGGAGAAGGTCAACGTCGCCGCCCTGTGCCTGGGCGGCACCCTCGCGACGGCCACCGCCGCGTGGCTCGCCGAGCGCGACGAGGACCGGATCAACTCCATCACGCTGATGAACACGCTGCTCGACTTCACCACCCCCGGCCAGCTCGGCGTCTTCACCGACGCGGCGACCGTGGACCGGCTGGAGAAGAGCATGGAGCGCACCGGCTACCTGCCGGCGTCGAGCATGAAGACGACCTTCGACCTGCTGCGCGCCACCGACCTGGTGTGGAACTACGTCGTCAACGACTGGCTGCTCGGCGAGGAGCCGACACCCTTCGACATGCTCAGCTGGAACTCCGACTCCACCCGCATGCCCGCCGCGATGCAGACCGAGTACCTGCGCACGCTCTACCTGGAGAACCAGTTCGCCGAGGGCAAGCTGGAGCTGGCCGGCGAGCGGCTCGACCTCGCCGCGGTGCGCCAGGACACCTACGTCGTCACCGCCGAGACCGATCACATCGCGCCGTGGCAGGGCGTCTACCGCGGCGCGGCCAAGCTCGGCGGCACCGTGCGGTTCGTCATGTCGAACTCCGGGCACATCGCGGGCGTGGTCAACCCGCCCTCGCCGAAGTCGAAGCACTGGTACGGCGAGAGCGCGGAACTGCCCGCGGACCCCGCGCAGTGGCGGGCGTCGGCGGGCGAGCACCAGGCGAGCTGGTGGGAGGACTGGACGCCGTGGATCGCCGAGCGGGCCGGGGCGGAGCGCACCCCACCCGCGACGGGCAGCGCCACGCACCCGGTGCTGTCCGACGCGCCGGGCGGGTACGTGCTGCACGGCTGACTCCCGGCCGGGGATGATGGCGCCATGAGCGCAGGGTCCACGCAGGACGGTGGCCCCGCCGAGGCGGTCTGGTCGTCCCAGATCAACGCCCTCGGCGGGTTCATCCGCGCGCAGCGCCAGCTCGCGAAGCTGTCGTTGCGCGAGATGGCGGCGATGACGAGCGTGTCCAACGCCTACCTCAGCCAGGTCGAGCGGGGGCTGCACCAGCCTTCGCTGAAGGTGCTCCGCTCGATCGCCGACGCGCTGCAGCTGTCCACCGAGCAGTTGCTCCAGCAGGGCGGGTGGGGGCCGGCGGCGTCGGCGGACGTCGCGGAGCCGGCCGAGGCCGGTGGCACCGAGGAGGCGATCCGGCGCGATCCGCGGTTGACCCCCGAGCAGCGCGCGGCGCTGCTGGGGGTGTACCGCAGCTTCGTCGAGGCGCCCGGCGGGGCCTGACGGTGGAGTGGCGGGCGCCACGCCCGGACTGCTTGACATACTTATCGACCGTGCGCAGTATGGGTAGCGGGACATCCACCGAACACAGAAAGGACATGCCGATGACCGCGCCCACCGACCAGTTCGTCGACATCGCCAAGCGCAGCCAGGAGGCGGTCACCGCCGCCGTCCGCACGTGGACCGACGCCGTGCAGGGCTTCACCGGCACCTTCGGTGCCGCACCGAAGCTGCCCGACGCCCAGGCCGTCGTCGGCCAGTACTTCGACTTCGCGCAGCAGGTGCTGGAGACCCAGCGTTCCTTCACGCTGAGCGTCCTCTCCGCCGGCACGCAGGCCGCCGAGAACGTCACCGAGCAGGCCAACCGCGTCGCCGAGAACGTCAAGGCGCACACGCTGCACGCGACCGAGGCCACCAGCGAGCAGGCCACCCAGGCCGCCCGCAACGCGAAGGCCGCCGCAGCCAAGAACTGACGCGCGACCCGAGCACGCGGCCCCGCCCGGAGAACCCGGGCGGGGCCGCTTCACGTCCGACCGTCGCTTCCGACGAGGCCCGCCTCACGTCTCGACGAGCACCGTGAACGGCCCGTCGTTCACCGACTCCACGGCCATCCGCGCCCCGAACACTCCCGTCTCGACGTGCGCGCCCCGCGCCCGCAGCGCGCCGACGACCGCCTCGACGAGGGGCTCGGCGACCTCCGGGCGGGCGGCGGCCGACCAGCCCGGACGGCGGCCCCGGCGGGTGTCGCCGTAGAGGGTGAACTGGCTGACGACCAGCAGCGGCGCGCCGAGCTCGGCGCACGAGCGCTCGCCGTCGAGGATGCGCAGCTCGTGCAGCTTGCGGGCCATCGTGACGGCCGAGGCTGCGGTGTCGTCGACGTGCACGCCCAGCAGCACCAGCAGCCCCGGCCCCGCGATCGCGCCCACGACGGCACCGTCGACCGTCACCGACGCCCGGCACACCCGCGCCGCCACCGCTCTCACGCCGCCGCCCTCATGCCGCCGCCCTCATGCCGCCGCTCTCACGCCGTGCCCCTGGCCGGCACCAGCACGCCGTGGCGCACCAGCTCGCGCACCGTCGGCAGCGTGGCCGCCACGAGCGCGTCCACCGGCCGGTCGTGTGCCATCGCCAGCAGCTCCACCAGCTCGCCCAGCGCCAGCTTGCCCTGGCAGCCGGCGAGCAGCGCGGCGGCGAGGTCGTCCACCTCGTGACGGAAGCGCGGGCCGTCGAGCCGGGCCACCGCCGCGGCCGGTTCGTGCCAGCCCTCCGGACCGGCGACGGCGTGGCGTTCCAGCACCACCGAACCGGCGAGCGCGAGCCGAGCGCCGAGCAGCGCCGCGTCCGTGGCGTGTGCCCGCAGCCAGTCGACGCGGTCGAGCCAGCCCGCGACCTCCGGGCCGAGCGGATCGGCGAGTGCCCCGGGCAGGTCCTCGAACACCACCTGCGGCGGGCCCGCGGTGCGCCGCAGCGTGATCAGGCCGAACCCGACGGCCTCCACGTGCTGCGCGACCAGCCAGTCCAGCCAGGCGCCGGCTTCCGCGCGCACCGCGGGCGCGGCGAGGTCGAGCCCGGCGTCGCGTTGCCAGGTCCCGACGTGCAGCACCGGGTCGGCGACCTCGCGCTGCACCACCCAGGCGTCGACGCCACCGGGCAGCCACGACCGGACTCGGTCGGGCCAGTCCTCGCCGCGCACGTGCAGCCAGGACCCGAGCACCTGCGCCACCCCGCCCGGCGCCAGGTGCCCGGGCAGGGCGCGGACAAGGTCGGCCAGCGCGGCGTCGCCGTCGCGGCCCGAGTCGCGGTAGACGTAGTCCACCCGGGCCGGCCCGACGACGAACGGTGGGTTGGACACGATCCGGTCGAACCGGCGCCCGGCCACCGGATGCAGCCACGGCCCGTCGAGCAGCTCGACGTCGATCGCGTTGAGCGCGAACGTGGCCGCGGCCAGCGCGAGCGCGCGCGGGGCGACATCGGTGGCCGTCACGGCGCGTGCGTGCCGGGAGGCGTGCAGCGCCTGCACCCCGCAGCCGGTCCCCAGGTCCAGCAGCGTCCCGGCCGGGGTGCGGGCCGTGGCCGCGGCCAGGGTGAGCGACGCGGCACCGACCCCGGTGACGTGGTCGCGCTCCTGGCGGCGGGCGTCGAGGTCGGACAGCACCCACCATTCCCCGCCGGCGTCGTCGCCGTAGGGGCGCAGGTCCAGCGCGGCCCGCCAGCCGTCGGAATCGTGGCTCAGCAGTCCCGCGGCGTGCCCGGGGTCCAGCGGGCGCAGCGCCGCGCGTACCGCGGCGTCGGGCTCTGCCGCGCCGAGCAGCAGTAACCGGACGAGCAGGCCGAGCTCACCGCCGCCGGCGCTCGCCCGGAACGCGGGTTCCGGCTCGCCGCGGCCCAGCGCCGCCAGCGCTGCCGAACCGAGCAGGGCGGCCACGCCGGAGGTGGAGTAGCCCGTGCGGGTGAGGGCGGCGCGCAGGGCGTCGCAGGTGACGGCGTCGAAACGGGGGAGCACGCCCTAGGCTCTCACCGGACAAGACCAGGAGGTGGACCCGGTGGCTCTCTGTCTCGCTCAGCAGCCCGACGCCGACGCGCTGCTCGACCGCGACCCGCTCGCCCTGCTCGTCGGCATGCTGCTCGACCAGCAGTTCCCGATGGAACGGGCGTTCGCCGCGCCCGCGGAGCTGGCCCGCCGGCTGGGCCGCGGTGCCGACGGAGCGCTCGACGCCCACGAGCTGGCCGGCTACGACGCCGACGCGCTGGTGGAGGTGTTCCGCGGCCCGCCCGCGCTGCACCGCTATCTGGGCTCGATGGCCGCGCGCACGCAGGCGCTGGCCGCACTCGTCGTGGAGCAGTACGACGGTGACGCCGCGAACCTCTGGCGCGACGTCACCGACGGCGCCGAGCTCTTCGGCCGGCTCGCGGCGCTGCCCGGGTTCGGCACGCAGAAGGCGCAGATCTTCACCGCGCTGCTGGGCAAGCAGCGCGGCGTCACACCGCCGGGCTGGCGCGAGGCCGCGGGCGGGTACGGCGAGCAGGGAGTGCACCGGTCGGTGGCCGACGTCGTCGACGCCGCTTCTCTGGTGGCCGTGCGCGACTACAAGCAGGAGCAGAAGGCCGCGGCCAAGGCGGCGTCGACGCGGTCGGGCCGCTAGTGCACCGGCTCCCGTCCACCCGCCGCGACCTGCGGGTTGTCGACCCCGACCAGGTGTGCGACGCCACGGCGGTGCTCGCCGACGGGCCCCGGCTGCAGCGCAGCGCCGCGGTGTTCGCCGCGCTCGGTGACGTGCACCGGCTCTCGATCCTGCTCGCGCTGCACCACGCGGGCGACCTGTGCGTGTCCGATCTCGCGGTGGCGGTGCAGATGAGCGACAGCGCCGTGTCGCACGCGCTGCGGCTGCTGCGCACGCACGGCCTGGTGACCGCGCACCGCGACGGCAGGCTCGTCCGCTACCGCGTCGAGGGAGCCCTGACCCGCAGGCTGCTGGACCTGGCGTCGGCCGACGCGGTCGGCAAGCTGGACCTGCACGCCCACGGCGCCGGTGCCGGTCACCCCGGCGAGTGGCACCATGGCTGACGGAGGTGCGACGTGACCGATCCGCAGCGCGCGGAACCCGTCCTCATCACCGACGCGGCACAGTCGCCGCGCGACGAGCTGGCGGAACGCAAGCGCCGCTACACCCTGATGATGGGCCTGCGGGTGCCGTTCATGATCCTCGCGGCCGTCTTCTACGACACGCCGTGGCTGGCCGTCACGCTCCTGCTGCTGTCCATCCCGCTGCCCTGGATGGCGGTGCTGATCGCCAACGACCGGCTGCCGCGCAAGGCGGAGAAGGTCAGCCGCTACCGCGGCGAGCGGCGTGAGCTGGAGGGACGCGAGCACCCGGTGATCGAGGGGTAGACACGCGCCGTGGCGGCCCGACACGCCGGGTGATTTGGCGCTCGGCAGCCCTTGACGGCAGACTGATCGCGAACAACCGAATACACGCAGCCCGAAGCTTCGAGGACGTAGGGGAAGACGTTCCTCGTCGAGCGGAGGTCTGCAGTGAGCACACGCGGCGTGGTGTTCGTCCACTCGTCGCCGACTGCGGTCTGTCCGCATGTCGAGTGGGCGATCTCCGGCGTCCTCGGAACGAGGGTGTCGCTGGAGTGGACCCCGCAGCCGGCTTCTCCGGGCCAGCTGCGGGCGGAATGTTCGTGGACCGGGCCCGCCGGCAGCGGCGGGGCGCTCACGGCTGCCCTGCGGGCGTGGTCGATGCTTCGGTTCGAGGTGACCGAGGAGCCCAGCCACGGCGTGGACGGCGAGCGGTTCTGCTTCACCCCGCAGCTCGGCCTGTGGCGCGGGCGCACCAGCGCGAACGGCGACATCGTCGTCGGTGAGGACCAGCTGCGCACGCTGCTCGCGGGCGTGCCGCCGCTCCAGGTCCCCGGCCGGGTCAGGGAGATGCTGGGCTCGGCGTGGGACGAGGCGCTCGAGCAGTTCCGGATCGCGGGCGACGGCGCGCCGGTGACGTGGCTGCACCAGGTGGGCTGACGCCGGGATGCTCACGAGCCGGTAGGGCAGGATCGCCGTCGTGAACGATCGGCGGCCCACGGCGTCCCTCGCGCGGCTCGGGCTCACCGACCCGCGCGCGCAGAGCGTCCTGGAGAAGCTGGGCTGGTGGTCGGGCGACTCGCCCCGCGACGACGGCACCGCGACGGTGATGTGGGCGCTGGCCCGCAGCCCCGATCCGGACCTCGCCCTGCGCGGCATCGAGCGGCTCGCCGACGCCGTGCCCGACTGGCGTGCGCTCGACGTCGCCCTGCGCGCCGACGTCGCGCTGCGGGGACGGTTGCTCGCGCTGCTCGGCAGCTCCACCGCCCTGTCGGACCATCTCGTCGTGCACCCCGACCGCTGGCGCCGCCTGGGTGGTCCCGCGCACATCCCTGCAGCGGACCTGCGGGCGTGCACCGTGGCGCTGCTCGGCGCGGTCGGCGCCGATCCCGGCGCGCCGCCCGCGGGCGCGCCCGGTGGGGGTCGGGCCGGGCTCACCGGGGCCGAGGCGGTCAGCGCGCTCGGCACGGCGTACCGCGACGAGGTGCTCACCCTCGCCGCCGCCGACCTCGCTGCCGTCGGGGAGCCCGGGCTCCCGGTGCTCGCCGTCGACGACGTTGCCGCGCGATTGGCCGACATCGCCGAGTCGGCGCTGCGAGCCTGCCTCGCGGTTGCCCTCGCCGAGTCCGGCGACACCGACCCCGGCCGGCTCGCGGTGATCGCGATGGGCAAGTGCGGGGGACGGGAGCTCAACTACGTCAGCGACGTCGACGTCGTGTTCGTCGGCGAACCCGCAGACGGCGGCATGCAGGCGCTCACCCGGCTGGCGAACCGGATGATGCGCATCGCGGGCGAGGCGTGCTTCCAGGTCGACGCGAACCTGCGTCCCGAGGGTCGCCAGGGCGCGCTCGTGCGCACCCTCGACGGGCACGTCTCCTACTACAAGCGATGGGCCAAGACGTGGGAGTTCCAGGCCCTGCTCAAGGCCCGCCCGGTCGCGGGCGACGGGGAGCTCGGTGCGGAGTACGCGGGCGCCGTCGCGCCGATGGTGTGGAGCGCCACCGAGCGGCCCGACTTCGTCGCCGACGTGCAGGCCATGCGTCGCCGCGTCGAGGAGCACGTCCGGCCCGACCAGGTGGAGCGCGAGCTCAAGCTCGGGCCCGGGGGGCTGCGCGACGTCGAGTTCGCGGTGCAGCTGCTCCAGCTCGTGCACGGACGCACCGACGAGACGCTGCGCTCGGCGTCCACCCTGGAGGCGCTGCACGCGCTGGACACGGGCGGCTATGTCGCCCGCGACGACGGGGCCAACCTCGCCGCGTCCTACCGCTTCCTGCGCCTGCTGGAGCACCGACTCCAGCTCCAGCGGATGCGCCGCACCCACCTGCTGCCGCCCGCGAGCGACACCACCGCGCTGCGCTGGCTCGCCCGGGCGGCGCGACTGCGGCCCGACGGGCGCCGCGACGCGGTGGGCGTGCTGCTCGCGGAATGGGCGCGCAACGCCCGGCGGGTGCGTCGCCTGCACGAGAAGCTGTTCTACCGGCCGCTGCTCACCGCGGTGTCCCGGCTGCCGGCCGACTCCGCGCGCCTGTCGGAGAGCGCGGCGAAGGCCCGGCTCGGCGCGCTCGGCTGGGCCTCGCCCGAGGGCGCGCTCAACCACCTGCGAGCGCTCACCGGTGGGGTGTCGCGGGCGTCGGCGATCCAGCAGACCCTGCTGCCGGTGCTGCTCGACGAGCTGGCCCGCAGCCCCGACCCGGACCGCGGCCTGCTCGCGTACCGCCGGGTCTCCGAGGCGCTCGCCCTGACGCCGTGGTACCTGCGGCTACTGCGGGACGAGGGTGCGGTGGCCCAGCGGCTGATGCGGCTGCTCGGCACGTCGGCGCTGGTCCCGGACCTGCTCGTGCGGGCGCCGGAGGTGCTGCGACTGCTCGCCGAGCCCGTCGCCGGGCAGGTCGACGAGCTCACCAAGGACCCGGTGGAGGTCGCCACGTCCCTGCGCACGAGCGTCGCCCGCCAGACCGACCCCGACTCGGCCGCGGCCACCGCCCGCTCGATGCGCCGCCACGAGCTGCTGCGGGTCGCGTGCGCGGACCTGCTGGGCCTGATGCCCGTCGACCGGGTGTGCGCGGCGCTCACGTCGGTGTGGGTGGCGGTGCTGCAGGCCACGCTGGAGTCCGTGCGGCGCACCGCGGGCCCCGCGCGGGCGCGGATCGCCGTCGTCGGCATGGGCCGCCTCGGCGGGCGCGAGTTGGGCTACGGCAGCGACGCCGACGTGCTGTTCGTCTGCGAGCCGCTGGACGGGGCGACCGACTCCGAGGCGGTCAGGTACGCCACGTCGGTCGCCGAGGCCGTGCGTGGCCGGCTGGCCACGCCCAGCCCCGACCCCGCGCTGGTGGTCGACGCCGACCTGCGCCCGGAGGGCCGTTCCGGGCCGCTGGTGCGGACCCTGGACTCCTACCGCGCCTACTACGCGCGCTGGTCGCAGGTGTGGGAGGCCCAGGCGCTGCTGCGGGCCCAACCCGTCGCGGGCGACGACGACCTCGGCCGCCGGTTCACCGCGCTCGTCGACCCGATCCGCTACCCGGCAGCCGGGCTGGACCCCGCCTCGGCCACCGAGATCCGCCGGATCAAGGCCCGCGTCGACACCGAGCGGCTGCCGCGCGGCGCGGACCGCGGCACCCACACCAAGCTCGGCCTCGGCGGCCTGGCCGACGTCGAGTGGACCGTCCAGCTCCTCCAGCTCCAGCACGCGGGCGACGTCCCCGAGCTGCGCACGACCTCCACCCTCCACGGGCTCGACGAGGCCGCGGAGGCGGGCCTGCTCGGCGCCGACGACGCGGCCGCGCTGGCCGCGGGCTGGACGATGGCCACCCGCGCCCGCAACGCCGTGATGCTCGTCCGTGGCAAACCGGGGGACCAGCTGCCGCGCTCCGGCCGCGAACTGCTCGCCGTGGCCGTGGCGCTGGGCTACCCACCGGGCGGGGATCCCGGCGTGTTCCTCGACGACTACCGCCGCGTCACCCGCCGCGCCCGCCACGTCGTCGAGCAGGTGTTCTACGGAACGCCCGCGACCTGATCCCGTCCCGCCCGTGGGCGCCAAGCCA
>JBQTJE010000220.1:0-16793 GCA_052387455.1 Pseudonocardia sp. | reverse complement strand
CGCGGCGGGCCACGCTCCCGCGCGGCGCGGCGTCCGAGCTGGCCGATCGGGAGGCGATCCTCCGCTACGACGGCGCGAGCGCGCCCCGCCCGCGTCTCCGCGCCGCGCGGTTGCTCCGCCGGTGGCTCGCGGCCCGCCGCTGACCGCCCGCCCCCGCCCGCCCCCGCCCGCCCCTGGCCGCTCGCGTCCCGCGCCGCTCGCGTCCCGCGCCGCCCGCCCGCGTCCCGCGCCGCTCGCGTCCCGTGCCGAGCGTGCGGTCCGGCACGTCGGTGGGTGCGTGAGCGCACGTTCGACGGCCGTCACCGCGAGTGACGTCAACACCACACCCGGCCGCCGCGCCACGCAGCGCACCGGCTCCTACACTCCGCGGTAACCATCGCGCCGGAGCCAGGGTGCCGGCCCACCCCCGAGGAGGCCGACGTGTCGGGCCTGAGCAAGATCCTCATCGCCAACCGTGGTGAGATCGCCGTCCGGGTCGTCCGCGCGTGCCGGGACGCGGGGATCGCCAGCGTCGCGGTGTACGCCGATCCCGACCGCGACGCCCCGTTCGTCCGGCTCGCCGACGAGGCGTTCGCCCTGGGCGGCGCCACGGCGGGCGAGTCGTACCTGGACATCGACAAGATCCTCGACGCGGCCGCCAAGGCGGGCGCCGACGCCGTGCACCCCGGCTACGGTTTCTTGTCGGAGAACGCCGACTTCGCCCAGGCCGTCGTCGACGCCGGGCTCACCTGGATCGGCCCCACGCCGCAGGCGATCCGCGATCTCGGCGACAAGGTCACCGCCCGGCACATCGCGATGCGCGCGGGCGCCCCGCTGGTCCCCGGCACGTCCGACCCGGTGTCCGGCGCCGACGAGGTGGCCGCGTTCGCGAAGGAGCACGGCCTGCCCGTCGCGATCAAGGCGGCGTTCGGCGGTGGCGGGCGCGGGATGAAGGTGGCGCGCGAGGAGCGCGAGATCGCCGAGCTGTACGACTCGGCGGTGCGCGAGGCCACGGCGGCGTTCGGCCGCGGCGAGTGCTTCGTCGAGCGCTACCTGGACCAGCCACGCCACGTCGAGGCGCAGGTGCTCGCCGACACCCACGGCAACGTGATCGTCGTCGGCACCCGCGACTGCTCGCTGCAGCGCCGGTTCCAGAAGCTCGTCGAGGAGGCCCCGGCGCCCTTCCTGTCCGACGCCCAGCGCAAGACCATCCACGACGCGTCCAAGGCCATCTGCAAGGAGGCCGGTTACCACGGCGCGGGTACCGTCGAGTTCCTCGTCGGGCAGGACGGGCTGATCTCGTTCCTGGAGGTCAACACGCGGCTGCAGGTGGAGCACCCCGTCTCGGAGGAGACCAGCGGGCTCGACCTGGTGCGCGAGCAGTTCCGCATCGCCGCCGGCGAGGTGCTCAACCTGCTCGAGGACCCGGAGCCGCGCGGGCACTCCATCGAATTCCGGATCAACGGCGAGGACGCCGGGCGCGGCTTCCTGCCCGCCCCGGGAACGGTCACGTCGATCTCGTTCCCGGCGGGCCCGGGGGTCCGGGTGGACGCGGGTGTGGAGGCGGGGTCGGTGATCGGCGGGCAGTTCGACTCGCTGCTCGCCAAGCTGATCGTCACCGGGTCCGACCGCGCCCAGGCCCTGGAGCGCTCGCGGCGGGCACTGGCCGAGTTCCAGGTCGAGGGCATGGCCACAGTGCTGCCGTTCCACCGGCTCGTCGTGGACGACCCGGCGTTCGCCGCCGGTTGCGAGGAGGAGTTCACCGTCCACACCCGGTGGATCGAGACCGAGTGGGACAACACCGTCACCCCGTTCGACGGCGGGACCGCAGCCGACGAGGACGTGGCGCCCCGGCAGAGCATCGTCGTGGAGGTGGGCGGGCGGCGGCTGGAGGTGTCGCTGCCCGGCGACCTCGCGATCGGCGGCGGGGGCGGCGGGGCGGCGGCGAAGGGCAGGCCGGCGCGCAAGCGGGCCGGGGGCAAGGGCTCGGCCGCGTCCGGCGACGCCGTCACCGCACCGATGCAGGGCACGATCATCAAGGTCGCGGTGTCCGACGGCGACACGGTGTCGACGGGCGACCTCGTCGTCGTGCTGGAGGCCATGAAGATGGAGAACCCGGTCACCGCGCACAAGGACGGCACCGTCACCGGGCTCGCCGCCGAACCCGGCAGCTCCGTCGGGCAGGGCAGCGTGCTCTGCGAGATCAAGGACTGAGGCTGGAACCGGTCGAGATCAACGCGGGCGCCTGGTACCTGCGCGCGCTGCGGGCCGACGACCGGATCGACGACCGGCCGGCGGTGCTCGCGGCGTCGCTGGATCCCGAGATCGTCCGCTACCGGCGGCGTCCCGAGCCGACGCTCGTGGCCGCCGGCGAGTACATCGCCCGGCGGGCGCAGGAATGGGCGCTCGACGAGCGGTGCAGCTGGGCGGTGTGCGAACCGGCGACGGGGGAGATGCTCGGCGAGGTCGAGCTTTTCGATCTCGACCTGGAACGGGGCCTCGCCGAGATCGGGATCTGGTCGCTGCCCGCCGCGCGGGGCCGAGGTCTTGCCACCGCCGCGGTGTCGAGCGTGGTCCGGTTCGGCTTCGGCGGTGCAGGACTGCACCGGGTGATGTACCGGTGGGTCGAGGGGAACGCCGCGTCCGCACGGGTGTCGCAGCGGTGCGGCTTCGTCCCCGAAGGGGTGATGAGAGACGGCTGGACGGTCGATGGACGGCACGTCGATCTATACGTAGCGTCACGGCTCGCGACGGACCGTTGACGATGGTGATCGACTTCCCGTAAGATCGACGGGCCAGGTTCGTCTTGCTGCTGGCCGCACGAATGCACGTTCACCACAACTCCATAGCGAACAGCAGTGACCCACCCGTGTGTCCATCCACGGGGCCCGGTTCTCCGCCACGCGGAAGCCGCGCCGCGGATCCGTTCACCACGCAGGCCAGGCCGCGCCGTGAACAGTCCCCTTGCACCTTTCGAGGACTGGATCCGTCATGCCCCCCGAGATCTTCGTCAGCACGCACGTCCACACCGACGGGCCGATCCCCGGCCCCCACTCCCTGCTCACCATCGCCTCCGTCGCCCACACGGCCGACGGGAGCCCGATCTCCACGTTCGACGCGAAGCTGCGCGAACTGCCCGGTGCCACCCCCCACCCGAGCGCGCTGCACCACTGGCGCACCCGGCCCGAGGAGTGGCTCAGCACCCGCCGGGCGAGCCGGCCGCCGGCTCCGGTGACCACCGACCTCGTCCGATGGGTCGGCGACCTGCCGGGACGGGCGACGCTCGTCACCGACCCGCACGACTCCGACCACCTGTTCCTCTACTGGTACCTGCAGCGGTTCGCCGGGCAGTGGCCCTTCGCCCGGACGATCAGCGACCCGGGCATCGCCGCCCGGTTCGACTGCTCAGGAACCTGCTTCCTGGACGGCTGCCACCAGCAGCTGCGCCGGGCGGCTTGATCGGCCTGACGGCGGCCGGCGCGTGAGATCTCCGCGCCGAGCCGCCGTTTCGGCGTTCCCGGTCCGGTTCCCTAGTCCAGGTCGCCGTGGCTCATCAGCTGACGGCCCGACTCGGTGATCGAGCCCGAGAGCGACGGATACACCGAGAACGTGTACGCCAGGTCGTCGACCGTGAGGCCGTTCTGCACGGCGAGCGCGATCGGCAGGATCAGCTCGCTGGCCACCGGCGCCACCACCACACCGCCGATCACCACGCCGGTCGCGGGGCGGCAGAACAGCTTGACGAAGCCCCGTCGCAGGCCCTGCATCTTGGCCCGCGGGTTGGTCGCCAGCGGCAGCATCACGGTGCGGGCCGGGACCTCACCGGCACTGATCGCGCGCTGGCTGATGCCGACCGTGGCGATCTCCGGGCGGGTGAACACCGCCGCCGCCACCGTCTTCAGCTTGATCGGCGCGACGCCCTCGCCGAGCGCGTGCCACATCGCGATCCGCCCCTGCATCGCGGCGACCGAGGCGAGCATCAGCACGCCGGTGCAGTCACCCGCGGCGTACACCCCGGGGACGTTGGTGCGCGACACGCGGTCGACGGTGACGAACCCGCCGCGGTCGGTGGCGACGCCGACCTTCTCCAGCCCGAGACCGACGGTGTTGGGTACAGAGCCGACGGTCATCAGGGCGTGCGACCCCGTGACCGTCCGGCCGTCGGCGAGGGTGACGCGCACCCCGTCGCCCGCGCGGACCACCGACTCAGCCCGCGCGTTGCCCAGGATCGTCACCCCGCGCTGGGCGAAGACGTCCTCCAGCACGGCGGCGGCGTCGGCGTCCTCGCCCGGCAGCACCCGGTCGCGGCTGGACACCAGCGTCACCTTCGCGCCCAGCTCGACGTACGCCGAGACGAACTCCGCGCCCGTCACCCCCGAACCGACGACGACCAGGTGCTCGGGCAGTTCGTCGAGGTCGTAGAGCTGGCGCCAGGTGAGGACCCGCTCGCCGTCGGGGCGGGCGTCGTCGAGGATGCGCGGGCTCGCGCCGGTGGCGACCAGCACGACGTCGGCGGCGTGCTCCTGCTCGGCACCCGCGAGCGTGCGGACCTGCAGGTGGTGGGGGCCGCGCGCGTCCGGCGGGGAGTCGGCGAAGGTGGCCGTGCCGCGGACGATCCGTACCCCCTCACGCTCCAACCGCGCCCGCACGTCGGCGGACTGGGCCAGCGCGAGCCCCTTCACGCGGCCGTTCACCGTGGGCAGGTCCACCGTGGCCGACTCCCGGTCGGCGAGAATGCCCAGGTCCGGCGCGCGGTGCAGGTCGACACGGATGCTCGCCGAGGAGATGAACGTCTTGGACGGCACGCAGTCGTCGAGCACGCAGGCCCCGCCCATGCCGTCGCGCTCGACGACCGTGACCTCGCTGCCGTGCTGTGCCGCGACCAGCGCCGCCTCGTACCCCGCGGGGCCACCACCCATGATCACGATCCGTGCCACGCCGTCACCGTACGCGGCGGTGACCGTCCGTTCCGAACGGAGGCGGTCCGGCGACGGGCCGTGCACGCCCGCGCATTACCCTGGCGCCCGTGCCCCTCTACGCCGCCTACGGGTCGAACATGGATCCGGCGCAGATGAAGGAGCGTGCCCCGCACTCGCCGATGGCCGGATCGGGGTGGCTCCAGGGTTGGCGGCTCACCTTCGGCGGCGAGGACTTCGCCTGGGAGGGCGCGCTCGCGACCGTCGTGGAGGACTTCGGCTCCCAGGTGTTCGTCGTGCTCTACGACGTGCCCGACCACGACTCTGCGCAGCTCGACCGCTGGGAGGGCGGCGAGCTGGGGCTGCACAAGAAGCTACGGCTGCGCGTGCACACGCTGGAGGGCGACGTCCTCGCGTGGATCTACGTGCTGGACGCCTACGAGGGCGGCGAGCCGTCGGCCCGCTACCTGGGCGTGCTGGCCGACGCCGCCGAGCTGGCCGGCGCCCCGGACGACTACGTCGCGGCCCTCCGCAGCCGCCCGAGCCGCAAGAGCCTCTAACCCGCCCGCGAGTCCGCCTTCTCGACCCGGCGAGTCCGCATTTTTGGCGCGACGAGCGGGCGGCCCGGAGTGTCACCACGCGTAGCCGCGCCCGGCGAACGCGGCGTGCAACTCACGCTCCACCCGCGCCGGGTCTGCGATGTCCGCTACCCGGACCCGCACGACGATCCAACCGCGGCGTTCGAGATCGGCCTGGCGGTCGGCGTCCTCGTCGGCCCGGCCCGCGTGCACGGCATAGCCATCGTACTCGATCGCGATCCGCAGCTGCGGCCAGGCCAGATCGATGCGGTACAGCTCCCGCCCGCTCGGGCTGCACACACTCCAGTTCACCTCCGGCAACGGGAACCCGCGCTCGACGAGCATCAGCCGCAGCCAGCTCTCCGGTGGTGACTCGGCCCGAGGGGAGGCCAGGTCGAGGAGAAACGCACCACGGACGGTGCCACGCGGATCGGCTCTTGCCCTGATGCGCTCCGCGACGCTCGAACGCAGCCGGTCGTGATCGCCGTTGGCGCGTCGCAGCGCCTGGTCGGTCAGGGCGAGCGCGTCGCGTGGTCGGGCGGTACAGAGTTCGTCACCGAGCACTCGGTCGAGGGCGAGCACTCGCAGTCCCGCGATGTCGACCACGTCGTTCCGCCACGCCGTGGCGTTGTGCACGACAAGTCCCCGACGGCTGCGCGCGCCACTCTTGTACGGGACGACGACATGGGTCGCCACCGCGTCCGCGGTGTCGCAGCCGTGAAGGAACGCCGCGGTCGAGCCGGCTAGCGCCATGTCCGGGCCGATCGAGAGCTGCGCCGCAGCCGCCCGCGTCCAGGGATCGACGAGCCGTCGCGGCTCGACGACAACACCCGTCCACAGTGCTCGCAGCTCGCCCAGCCGAAGCGCCAGCCCGAGCCGGCGCCGTCCGACCGCCGCAACGACCTGCTTGCGGTGGTATGCGCCGTGCAAACCGATATCCGCTAGATCCATGCGTCCGACGATGGATCACTACGAGCCGTCCGGCGGCACGACTTCGTGGCCTGTGGACAGCCGCCTTCGACGTGGACAACTCCTGACGACTGATCAGCTCAGCGTGCTCGAAACGCGGACTCGCCGTGCTCGAAACGCGGACTCGCCGTGTCGAGAATGCGGACTCGCCGGGAGGGGTTACGTGAGGGCGGACAACGCGGTGTGGGTCAGGACGCGGACGCCGAAGGGTAGGGCGCGCTCGTCGAGGTCGAACGTGGGCTGGTGGATGTCGCGCATCGGGCCCGCGCCCGACCACACGCCCAGCCGCGCCATCGCGCCCGGCACGTGTTCCAGGTACCACGCGAAGTCCTCGCCGCCGCTGGACTGCTCGGTGGAGCGCGGGGCGTCGGGCCCGAGCACGATGCCGGCGGCGTCGGCGAGCATGCGCGCGCTCGTCTCCTCGTTGACCACGGGCGGGACGCCGCGGACGTGTTCGAGGACGTGCCCGACGCCGGTGGGGGCGAGCAGCGTCTCCACGAGCGAACGGACCTTGCCCTCCAGCTCCGCCCAGGTGGCGTGGTCGGCGGTGCGCAGCGTGCCCCGGAGGACCCCGTGTTGGGGGATGGCGTTGGCGGCCTCGCCGGCCTGCACGGCGCCCCAGACCAGGACGGTGCCGGAGCGGGGGTCGACCTGGCGGCCGATCAGCAGCGGGAGCTGGGTGATCAGCAGGCCGAGCGCCTGGACGAGGTCGGCGGTGAGGTGCGGGCGGGAGGTGTGCCCGCCGGGGCCGGTGAGCCGGATGCGCAGCAGGTCGCACGCCGAGGTGATCGGGCCGACCCGGGTGCCGAGGCGGCCGACCTCCAGGCGCGGGTCGCAGTGCAGCGCGAAGATCCGCTCGACGCCCGCCATGGCGCCGTCGGCGACCACGTCGAGCGCGCCGCCGGGCTGCACCTCCTCGGCCGGCTGGAAGATCAGCCGGACGCGGCCGGGCAGCACGTCGCGAACGGACGCCAGCGCGAGGCCCGCGCCGAGCAGCATCGCGGTGTGCGCGTCGTGGCCGCAGGCGTGCATGACCCCGGGGACGGTGGAGGAGAAGGGCAGCCCGGTGTCCTCGGACAGCGGCAGCGCGTCCATGTCCGCCCGCAGCGCCACGCACCGCTCGCCGTGGCCGACGTCGCAGATCAGGCCGGTGCCGCCGCGCAACGTGCGCGGTTCGAGCCCGGCGGCGAGCAGAGCGTGGCGGACCAGCTCGGTGGAGCGCGTCTCGTGCCGGGCGAGCTCGGGGAAGGCGTGCAGCGAGCGCCGGTAGCCGATCACGTCGGCGCTGTGTGCGGCCAGCCAGGAGTCGAGCCAGACCGGGCCGCTACCGGCGCCCAGATCCGCCACGGCGTCGCCGGCAGGCGGGATCACGTCGGGATGCAGGTCCAGAACCGTCACCGGACCTCACCCCCTGTCGTCAGCGACCGGCGCGCGATGCGCACGGCCACGAGGTCGGCGTGCATCGCCACATAGTCCTCACGGAACCGATGCGGAACCAAGTCGAATTCGGTGGCCCACGACACTCCGCGCCGAGGGGTCGCCGCGCTGCTGCGGGCGGGCCGCGGCCCGTCGCTCAACGGTCGGGACCGGCTGCGACGAGCGGGCGGATGCCACCATTCGTCGTCGCCGGAGGGGGTGCGGTCGGGCATACGGTCGGGTACCCGAACGGCTGCGGACGATGCGCCCTGCCCGACCCGCCGCGCCCGCCCGCACGCCGACGGCCAGAATGGCGCGGTGTCGTCGTCGGCGGAGGACCACCCCCAGCGCCGGGTCGGTGGCCGCTACCTGCTCTCCGGGCAGCTCGGTTCGGGCGCGATGGGCACGGTGTGGTCGGGGTTCGACGAGGTGCTGCGCCGGCCCGTCGCGGTGAAGGAACTGAAGGTGCCGCCGGGCGTGCCCGAGCGCGAGGCCGACGCGATGCGCGAGCGGATGCTGCGCGAGGCGCGGGCGCTGGGCGGGCTCTCACACCCCAACGTCATCACCGTGTACGACGTCGTGGACGCCGACGGCGAGCCGCTGGTCGTGCTGGAGATGCTGCCGTCGCGCAACCTCGGCACGGTGATCACGGAGAGCGGTGCGCTCACCCCGGAGCAGGCGGCGGTGGTGGGGTACGCGACGGCCGCGGCGCTGCGGGCCGCGCACCGGCGCAACATCACCCACCGCGACGTCAAGCCTGCCAACGTCCTCGTGGGGGACGACGGGCGGGTCAAGCTCACCGACTTCGGCATCGCCCGCAACCCCGCCGACCTCACCCTGACCACCGCGGGGCTGGTGCTGGGCTCGCCCGCCTACATCGCGCCGGAGGTCGCGGCGGGTCAGACGGTGCGGCCCGCGGCCGACCTGTGGGGGCTGGGCGCCACGCTGTTCGCCGCCATCGAGGGCCGCCCGCCCTACGACGTGCGCGGCGAGGCGGTGGCGACGATCACCGAGGTGGTGGACGGGGAGGTGCCCGTCCCCCGCGACACCGGCCCGGTCGGCGACGTCGTGGCGGCGTTGATGGTGAAGGACCCTGCGCAGCGCATCTCGCTCGACGAGGTGCGGCGCAGGCTGCGGCCACTCATCCCGGACCCGGACGACCCGGTCTACCCCGATTCCCCGATCACGGCGGCGATCCCGACGATGAGCGGCTCGGACGGCACCGGTGGACTGGCCGTGTCGGTCGTGCCCGCGCCGCGCCCGCCCGCGCCGGTCCCGGCGCCGGTGGAGGCGAGCAGGGTGGGTGCCGGTGGGCCGCTGGCCTCGGCGCCCGGCCCGCTGCCGTGGTCGCCCGCCCCCGATCCGGCGCCGGTGCCGCCGGCCCGTGTGACCCCGTCGAGCCGGGTCGGGGTGGGGCTGGTGCTGGCGGGGGCCGCGATCGTGCTCGCGGGCGCCGTCGGCGGGTGGACGGTCACGCGGGCGATGGGCGGCCAGACGCCGATGTCCACGGTGACCGTCACCGCGGCCGGTGCCGTCCTGCGCGCGCACACCGACCCGCTCGGCTTCCGGGTGGAGGTCCCGCAGGGTTGGACGGAGCGGCGCGACGGGCCGGCGCTGGTCAGCTTCACCAGCCCGGACGGCGCGGAGAAGCTCGTCGTGGAGCGCGCGACCTCCGCCGACGCCGTCATCGGCGGGTTGCCGGGCGTGCTCGGTGCGGGCGTCGTCGGGCCGCTCGACGGGGTCGCGCCTGCGGGCGGCTCGCAGCTCGTGCACCGCAGCGCCACCGGCTCGGCACGCACGACGTGGGTGCGGGTGCTGCCGGAGCCCGACGGCAGCGCCTGGGTCGTTCGGCTCACCGCCCCGGGGGGGAGCAGCGAGCCGGTCAGCGCCGCGCTGTTCACCCGCCTCGCGGACGGGTTCGTGCCGCCGGCCTGAACCGGGCACGTCCTACGCTGATCGTCATGACCTCCGGCACCGACTCCGGCACCGACCCCGGCACCGACCCCGGCACCGTCGCCGCGCGGGCCGCCGCCGCGCTCGCCGACCGCACCGGCATCGCCGCGCACGACGTCGCCGTCGTCCTCGGGTCGGGGTGGCGCTCGGCGGCCGACGGGATCGGGGAGCCCGCGCACGAGGTCGCGATGGCCGACCTGCCCGGCTTCGTCGCGCCGTCGGTGAGCGGGCACAGCGGGGTGGTCCGCTCGGTGCCGGTGGGCGGGCGCAACGTGCTGGTGCTGCTGGGCCGCACCCACGTCTACGAGGGGCACGGCGTGGCGTCCGCGGTGCACAACGTGCGCACCGCCGCGGCGGCCGGGTGCCGGTCGGTGCTGCTCACCAACGCGGCGGGCGGCATCCGCGCGGGCATGGCCGTGGGCGACGCGGTGATCGTCGCCGACCATCTCAACCTCACCGCGCGCTCGCCGCTGGTCGGGGCCCGGTTCGTCGACCTGACCGACCTCTACTCGCCGCGGCTGCGGGAGCTGGCCGTCGAGCTCGACCCGACGCTCCAGGAAGGGGTCTACGCCGGCCTGCCCGGCCCGCACTTCGAGACCCCCGCCGAGATCCGGATGCTGCGCGGGCTGGGCGCGGACCTCGTCGGGATGTCGACGGTGCTGGAGGCGATCGCGGCCCGCGCCGAGGGGCTGGAGGTGTTCGGGCTGTCGCTGGTGACGAACCTCGCGGCGGGGCTGACCGGCGGGCCGCTGGACCACCACGAGGTGCTCGCCGCGGCGACGGCGTCGGCGGGCCGCCTCGGCGAGCTGCTGCGCGGGCTCGCGGCCCGGGCATGACCCCGGCGGCCGCACTGCGCCCCGCGCTGCGCGACGCCGCGCTGCGCTGGATCGCCGACGACCCCGACCCGGCGACCCGGGCCGAGCTGCAACGGGTGCTGGCCGCGGCGATGGTGGGCGACGTGGCGGCGGTGGCCGAGCTCGACGACCGGATGGCCGCGCCGCTGCGGTTCGGCACGGCCGGGTTGCGCGGGCGGGTGCGGGCGGGGCCCGCCGGGATGAACGTGGCGGTGGTGCGGCGGGCGACGGCGGGGGTGGCGGCGTGGCTGGCGGCCCGGCTCGTCGGTGCGGCCGGGGAGCGGCTCGTCGTCGTCGGACGCGACGCCCGGCACGGGTCGGCGGAGTTCGCGACGGAGGCCGCGCAGGTGCTCGCCGGGGCCGGGTTCGACGTCGCGGTGCTGCCCGGCCCGCTGCCCACGCCGGTGCTGGCGTTCGCTGTGCAGCACCTGGGCGCGGTGGCGGGCGTGCAGGTCACGGCCTCGCACAACCCGCCGACCGACAACGGCTACAAGGTCTACCTCGGCGCCGCGGTCGCCCCGGACGCGCCGGGCGCGCAGCTCGTCGCCCCGGCCGACGCGCAGATCGAGGCGATGATCGACGCCGCACCCCCCGCGGCGGACGTCCCGACGGCGCCGGGCGCGCGCACCGTCGACGTCACCGAGGAGTATCGGGCCCGGGCCGCGCGACTGCCGCGAGGCACGGCCCGGGAGCTGCGGGTGGCGCTCACTGCGCTGCACGGCGTGGGCGGGGCGACGGCGGTGCACGCGCTGCACCGGGCGGGGTTCACCGATGTGCGTGTCGTGGCGTCGCAGGCCGCGCCCGATCCCGATTTCCGCACCGTCGCGTTCCCCAACCCGGAGGAGCCAGGCGCGACCGACGCCGTGCTGGACCTGGCCGCCGAGGTGGGTGCCGATCTCGCCGTCGCGCTGGATCCCGACGCCGACCGGTGCGCCCTCGGCGTGCCCGATCCGGGCGGCTCCTGGCGGATGCTCACCGGCGACGAGACGGGCGTGCTGCTGGGTGATCACCTGCTGCGGTCCGGCGCGCAGGGCCTGGTGGCGACCACGGTGGTGTCGTCGTCGATGCTGGGCGCGGTCGCGGCGGCGCGCGGGGCGCGGTACGCCGAGACCCTCACCGGCTTCAAGTGGATCGTGCGCGCCGGCCCCGGGCTCGTGTTCGGCTACGAGGAGGCGCTGGGCTACTGCGTCGACCCCGACACCGTGCGCGACAAGGACGGCATCGCCGCCGCGGTGCTGGCCTGCGACCTCGCGGCCGGGCTGCGGGCCTCCGGGGCCACGCTGCTCGACCGGCTCGACGAGCTGCACCGCGCGCACGGGGTGCACCGGACGGCGGGCCTGTCGGTGCGCCGGGACGGGGCGGGTGCGGTGGTGGCGCGGCTGGTCGCGGCGCCGCCGCCGGGATGGGCGGTCGCGCGCCCCGCGCCGGACGTCCTGGTCCTGCGCCGCCCCGGCGAGCGCATCGTGATCCGCCCCTCGGGCACCGAGCCGAAGCTCAAGGCGTACCTGGAGGTCGTCGAACCCCCGGCCGCGGACGTGGTGGCCGCCCGATCCCGCGCAGACGCCCGCCTGGCAGCCCTACGCGCCGAGGTGCCGCGGTTGCTCGACCGTTGACCCGCGGGCCCTTTGCTCTGCGCACCTATACGCACCGCCGCCGTTGCGTCCGGGTAAGCAGAGCAAAGGGCCTGCACCTCCACACCCCGCCCGGCCGGAGCTGACACCATGCGACGTGTGCCGCGGCTGCTGATCGTCCATCACACGCCGTCCCCGGCGACCGCCGAGCTGCTCGACGCCGTGGTGCGTGGCGCGCAGGACCCGGTGCTCACCGGTGTCGAGGTCACCCGCCGGGCGGCGCTCGCCGCGACCGCGTCCGACCTGCTCGCCGCCGACGCCGTCGTGCTCGGCACCCCGGCGAACATCGGCTACATGTCCGGCGCGTTGAAGCACTTCTTCGACACCGTCTACTACGTGTGCGCCGACGACACCCGCGGCCTGCCGTACGGGCTGTACGTGCACGGCAACCTCGGCGTGGAGGGCGCGGTGCGGGCGGTCGGCGCGATCGCGGACGGCCTGGGCTGGGCGCGGGCCGCGCCGGCGGTGGAGGTGACCGGCGCGCCCGACCGAGCCGCGCTCGACGGCTGCTACGAGCTGGGCGCCACCCTCGCCGCGACGATCGCCCTGGACTGACCGGCTCAGCGCCGCGCCGGACCGCAGGCCACGAGCGCCGCGTGCCGGGCGAGGCCGTCGACGAGCTCGGCCCGGGTGATGCCCGTGGCGAGCTGGGCGAGCAGGTGCTCGGCGGCCAGCGGGGCGAGCAGTGCGTGCGCGAGCACGTCGGCGGCCGGGCGCGGGTGGCCGGCCTCGGCGAGCAGCACCCGCAGGTGGGTGTGCCAGAACCAGAACGCGCCGATGCGGAAGCGGGCGCCGATGCTGGCGGTCTCCGACATCCGTACGAGCTCCGGGGCGCCGAGCACGTGGTCGAGGTAGGCCGCGGTGAACGCGCCGATCCGGTCGGCGGGCGCGGCGCCCGGGCCCAGCGGTGCGGGCCCGCTGAGGATCGCCTCCTGCAGCGCGCGCTCCCGCTCGTCGAGCAGTGCTGCGGCGAGCCCGGCCTTGTCGCCGAACCGCCGGAAGACGGTGCCCTTGCCGACACCTGCGGCGACGGCCACCGCGTCGATGCTCACGCCGTCGACGCCCCGCTCGGCGAACAGGGCGGCCGCGGCGTC
The DNA here is from genome assembly GCA_052387455.1 of Pseudonocardia sp. GTDB lineage: Bacteria > Actinomycetota > Actinomycetes > Mycobacteriales > Pseudonocardiaceae > Pseudonocardia. The sequence continues at coordinate 3,403 of JBQTJE010000220.1, read as the reverse complement.
GAGGATCCGCCGCCGGTTGCGGGCGGCGGCGGCGCGCTCGGCGGGCGGCTGCACGCACCCCCACTCGACGGGTGTTGACGAAACGGACCGCGGTCCGCTAGCTTCGGGAGGCACAAACGGACCGTAGTCCATTTCAGCCCGAGGAGCCACCATGACCCCGACGATCACCCGCGACGAGCTGCGCGACGCCATCGCCGCCGGCACCGTCACCGTCGTCGACGCGCTGCCGCAGAGCTACTACGCGCAGGCCCACCTGCCTGGCGCGGTCAACCTCGTCGAGGCCGACGTCGCAGATCGCGCCGCCACCCTGCTGCCCGACCGTGCCGCCGCGATCGTCGCCTACTGCTCCAACGTCTCCTGCAGCAACAGCCAGGCCGTCGCATCGCGGCTGGAGCAGCTCGGGTACTCCCACGTCCGCAAGTACCGCGAGGGCATCCAGGACTGGGTCGAGGCCGGCCTGCCGACGGAGTCGGGCGTACCGACGACCCACGGCGCCGCCTGAGCCACCCGGCTGAGCTACACGGCGCCGAACTGCCGGTCGCCCGCGTCGCCGAGGCCGGGAACGATGAACGCGGAGTCGTTGAGCCGCTCGTCCACGCTCGCGGTCACCACCCGCACCGGCAGACCGCTGCCGCGCAGGTGGTCGATCCCCTCGGGGGCGGCGAGGACGCAGATCGCGGCGACGTCGGTGGCGCCCCGCCCGGTGAGCAACCGGATCGTGTGCGCCATCGACCCGCCGGTGGCGAGCATCGGGTCCAGCACGAACACCGGGCGCCCGGCGAGCGACGCGGGCAGCGACTCCATGTACGGCACCGGCTCGCGGGACGTCTCGTCGCGGGCCACGCCGACGAACCCGATCTGCGCCTCCGGGATCAGCGCGTGCGCCGCGTCGACCATGCCGAGCCCCGCCCGCAGCACCGGCACCAGCAACGGCGGGTCCGCGAGCCGGTGACCCAGCGTGCGGGCGACCGGGGTGTGGATCGGCGCGCTCGCCACCGGGGCGTCGCGGGTGGCCTCGTAGATCAGCATCAGAGTGAGGTCGCGCAGCGCGGCGCGGAACGCGGCGTTGTCGGTGCGGGCGTCGCGCAGTGTGGACAGGCGCGCTTTCGCGAGCGGGTGGTCGACGACCCGGACGTCCATGGGGGAGAGGCTAGTGTGCGGGCCATGTTCGACACGATCTACGACGAGTCGCGCCGCCGCGTCTGCGAGCTCGCCGCGACGCTGAGTCCCGAGCAGCTCGACACCACCGTCCCCGCCACCCCGGAGTGGACGGCCCGCGAGCTGGTGGCGCATCTGGCCGGGGTGGCGTCGGACGCCGTGCACGGCCGCACCGACGGCGCCCCCGGCCCGGCCTGGACCGCGCCGCAGGTCGCCGATCGCGCTGGCCGCTCGGTCGACGAACTGGCCGCGGAATGGGCCGAAGCCGGCGCCCAGGTCCGCGCGGCGCTCACCGAGCGGAGGATGCCGCTGCAGATCGTGCACGACGCGCTCACCCACGAGGCCGACCTGCGCGAGGCGTTCGGGCTCGGCCCGCTGCCCGCCGACGTCGTCGAGCGGGCCGTCGGCAGTGTCGCCAAGGCCGTCGTGAAGGGGGTGGCGGGCGAGGGCGCGCTGGTCGTGCGCGCCGGTGGCCAGGAGTACCGGGGCGGCGCTGGAGACGCCGAGCCCACCACGCTCACCGTCGACTCGTACGAGCTCTACCGCGGCCTCATCAGCCGCCGCAGCCGCACCCAGATGCGGGCGTGGGACTGGTCCGGTGACGCCGAGCGCTACGTCGACGCGCTGCCGGTGTTCGGCCCGCGCGACGACGACCAACCGCTGCCCTGACCCGGTGGCCCGGTCAGCGCGTCGCCCCGACGAACGCGACGACCTCGGCCGCCAGGGCGGGGCCCGCGTCCTCCTGGAGGAAGTGCCCGGCACCCGTGATCGTCGGGTGGGTGCGGCCGCGCGCGCCGGGCATGGTCCGCTGCAGGATCGGGCCCATCGCGGCGGTGATCGGGTCGCCGTCGCTGAACGCGCAGAGCAAGGGCAGGTCGCTGTCGCGCAGCGCCGCCCAGGCCGCCCGGTTCGCCTCCGTCGCGGGGTCGTCGGGGCGGGTGGGGACGAGCGTCGGCATCGCCCGCGGGCCGGCCTTGAGCTCCTCGGCGGGGAACGGGGCGTCGTAGGCGGCCCGGACCGCCGCGGTGAGCCGGGTACGGCAGCCCGACTGCACGAGCCGGCCCACGTCCAGCTGCTCCGCCTTCTCCACCGCCCGCCGGAACTGCCACCACACGTCAGGCATGTCGTGGTCGCCGGTCGGCAGGCCGGTGTTGGCGGCGACGACCCGCGCGAACCGGTCCGGGTGCTCGGCTGCCAGCCGCAGCCCGAGCAGGCCACCCCAGTCCTGCCCGACGAGCGTGACGTCGCGCAGGTCCAGCACGTCGAACGCCAGCGCGCGCACCCACTCGACGTGCCGCGCGTAGCTGTGGTCGGCAACCTCGGCGGGCTTGTCGGAGCGGCCGAAACCGATCAGGTCCGGGGCGATCACGCGCAGGCCCGCGCCCGCCAGCACGGGGATCATCGTCCGGTACAGGAACGACCAGCTCGGCTCGCCGTGCAGCAGCAGGACCGGCGGCCCACCCGCCGGACCGTCCTCGACCCACGCCATCCGCAGGTCCGCCCCACTGTCGGGATCGGGGACGTCGGCGTAGCGGGGTGCGTAGGGGAAGCCGGGCAGCCCGACGAACCGGTCGTCCGGGGTACGAAGTGCGCGCATGGCGTCGATCCTCGCCCACGCACACCTCCGGGTGCTCACGCACAGGGCCGACGGTGTGCGCGGGCGGTCGCCGGTGTGTGCGGGCGGCCGTTCACGGGGGCCGGTTACTGGACGGGGAACGGGGGTTGTCGCCACCACGGCGCGTCGACGGCTTCCACGGCGACGACCCACTTCACCCACCAGAACCCGCGCCGCCCCGGCGCGACCAGCCGGGCCGGCGCCCCGTGCCCCGCCGACAGCGGGCGCCCGCCCGCGTGCGTCGCCAGCAGCAACCCGTCGAGGTCCCGGGCCGGGAACCGGCGCCGGTAGCCGGTGGCCGACACCACGTCCACGGCTCTCGTCCGGGCCGTGACCAGCGCAGACAGCGGCACGCCGCGCCACTCCTGCTCGGCCCACCAGCCGCCGGTGCAGTCGAGCACCGCGCGTACGGAACGCTGCGGCAGCGCGGCCAGCGCGGCGAGGTCGAGCTCGACCGTGGTGGGGGCCGCGCCGTCACCGCCCGCGCTGCCCGCCCGGCCCGCGCTGCCGGCCCTGCTCGCGCTGCTGGCCCTGCTCCTGGCGGCCGCGTGCTCGCGCGGACCCGGCCGCGCCCATCCGCCGCTGCCGGGAGTCTCCACGGAACAAGTTATTCCCGCCGTCCGCGACGAA
>JBQTJE010000219.1:0-15268 GCA_052387455.1 Pseudonocardia sp. | reverse complement strand
GCTGTCGGCGCTCGTCGCCGGCGGCGACGCCCCGGCCGGCAGCCCCGGCGGGCCACTGCCCGGCACGCCGACCCGCCCGGCCGGCGGGGAGTTCGCCGCGCCGGCGCCGCTGAACGGTCTTTCCGGGCCGACGAACGGCAACCCCACGTCCGGGCCGGCCCGCAACGGCACCGATCCGGCCGGCCGCCCCGGTCAGGACCCACCGGCCGAGCGTGGTGGGCCGGAAGCGCCGCCCGACCCCGACGGCGCGCTGCCCACGCGGCGGCCCGGTCAGTTGCTCGGCCAGGCGCCTTCGGCCCCGTCGACCATCGCCGGACCGCCCGCGTCGCCCGGCTCCGAGCAGTCCGGCCAGCACCCCGCCCGGCCGCGGCCCAACCCCGGCAGGCCCGTCGAGCAGTCGGGTCAGCAACCCGCGCGGTCCCAGCCGGCCTCCGGCACGGCGGACCGGTTGCCGGTGCGCGACCGGCCCGCCGAGCGCGCGGCCGAGCTCTCGGGCCCGGCCGGCGAGCGGTCCGGCCAGCACCCGGTGCGGCCGCAGCGATCCCCTGGCCCGGAGCGGACCGCCCCGGCAGCACCCACGCCGGCGCCGACGAACCAGGCGGCGGCTAGCCAGGCGGCGGCGAACCAGGCGGCGGCGAACCAGGCGGCGGCTAGCCAGGCGCAGGCCCGCGCCACCGCCTCGGCACCGGCGCGGCCGACCGAGCCCAACCCGGTCACCGAGGCGTTCGCCGCTCAGCCGGCCCCCGCCGCGCCCGCACCGGCGCCCGACCGGCCCGCGCCGCGCCCCCCGCTGGAGGCCCCGCGGGGTCTCGCGCAGCCGGGCACACAGGCATCCGCGCCGGTCGCGCTGCCCCCCGCCCCGAGCCGGCAGGCGCCGGACCGGCCCACCGACCGGCCCGGCGCCGACCGGCCCGGCACCGAGCGTCCGGTGGCGCAGCCAGGCCCGAGCGGGCGCCCGGCCCCCGCGCCGCGCTCCGGCGCGCCGGACTCCCGCGCCGCGGGGTCGCTGTTCGCTCCCGCCGCCGCCGCGTCCACCCCGCCCGCGCCGCGGATCGACGACCCGCCGGAGACCACGCCGATCTTCGAGGAGATCGCGTCGGCGTGGTTCCGCGACGAGCGCCGGACCCCGGACGCGGAGGGCCGAGCGGACGAGGACGCGGCGGACGAGCCACGGCCCCCCCTCCCACGGCGGACGGCTGCCCCGGTGCCCCGGCCCGCAGCCCGGCCCGCTCCGGCCGCGGCCGCTTTCGCCGCCCCCGCACCCGCAGCCCCGGCCGCCGCCCCACCGGCACAGGCTCCCGCCGCCCCGCCGGCGCCGAGGCCCGCCGCCGCGCCACAGGCGCCATCCGAGCAGCCGACTCGGTCACCGGAGCCCGCGGTGGCCGCGAGCCGGTTCGGCGCCCCGCCCGAATTCGGCCCGTCAGAGCTCACCCGGTCAGAGCTCACCGCTGCCGGGTTCGCCACCGCCGCCGACGACGGCTGGCGCGCCTCGGCGGCCGCGGCGGAACTCGGCGGCGACGAGCTGACCCCGGCGGGGCTGCCCAAGCGCAGGCCCAGGGCCCGGCTCGTGCCCGGTGCCGCCGGATCCACCTCCGCCGCACCCGTCCCGAGCGCCCCGGCGCCCGCCGCTACCGAAGCCGGGGTCCCCCCGGCCCGCACCGCCGAGGCGATCCGCGGTCGGCTGTCCAGCTACCAGGACGGCGTCCGGCAGGGCCGCGAGATGCGCCTGCGCCGCGCCGGCACCAGCACGTCCGAGGCGCCGTCCCGCGCCGCCTTCACCCCCGGCAACGGGCACCGCGACGAGGAGAGTCCGTGACAGCCGCGCAGTCCGATCCGAGCAGCTTCGGCTGGCTGGTCACCACCTTCGCCGAGCGGGTACCGGGGGTCGCGCATGCCGTCGTCGTGTCGGCGGACGGTCTGCTGCTCACCTCCTCCAGCCGGCTGCCCCGGGATCGCGCCGACCAGCTCGCCGCGATCGCGTCGGGCGTCGTCAGCCTCACCAACGGCGCCGCGCGGTGCTTCGACGCCGGCAGCGTCGTGCAGACGATCGTCGAGATGGACCACGGCATCGTCGCGCTGATGTCGATCAGTGACGGGAGCTGCCTCGCGGTGCTGGCCGCGCCCACGTGCGACATCGGGCTGGTCGGCTACGAGATGACCCTGCTGGTCGACCGTGTCGGCCAGCTCCTGACCCCCGAGCTGCGCGCGGAGCTGCAGGGCTCGTTCGCGCGCTGAGCCGGAACCTGAACGGAACCTGAACGGAGCCTGGAGTGCATCCAGTCGATTCGACACCGCGCCCGATCGCGACGTCGGCGACCACCTCGGCGAAGATCGTCGTGGCGGGTGGTTTCGGCGTCGGCAAGACCACGTTCGTCGGGTCGGTGTCGGAGATCATGCCGCTCACCACCGAGGCCGTGATGACGGAGGCGAGCGCCGGTCACGACGACCTGAGCAGCACCCCGAACCAGCGCACGACCACCGTGGCGATGGACTTCGGGCGGGTCTCGCTGGACTCAGATCTGATCCTCTACCTGTTCGGCACCCCCGGGCAGCACCGGTTCTGGTTCATGTGGGACGACCTGGTGCGCGGGGCGATCGGTGCGGTCGTGCTCGTCGACACGCGGCGATTGGCCGACTCCTTCGCCGCCATCGACTTCTTCGAGGACCGCGGGCTGCCCTACCTCGTCGGGCTCAACTGCTTCGACGGCGTGCTCGCCCACCGGGTGGAGGACGTCCGCGAGGCCATGTCCATCGACCCGGCCGTCCCCATGATCAGCTGCGACGCCCGCAACCGGGAGTCCACCAAGCAGACCTTGATCGCGCTGGTCGAGCACTCCATGCGGCACTGGATGAGCGCGGGGGTGCGATGACGGTGACCCGGCGCCGGGGCGCGCTCGTCGTCACAGCGGTGGCGGCGGTGCTCCTCGCCGGGTGCACGGCCGAGGAGACCGGGCCGATCGACGACCCGTCGGTGGTCCGGATCGGCCTGCTCTCCACGCTCTCCGGCCCGTTCGCGCCGCTCGGCGAGGCCGCCAACCGGGGCGCGAAGCTGGCGCTGCTGGAAGCGGGTGGCGCGCTCGTGGGCACCGGCCCGCTCGACACCGTCCGCGGTGCGAAGGCGGGCGGCAAGCAGGTCCAGCTGTTCATCGAGGGCTCGGACGACGTCTCCCCCGACATCGCGGTCAGCGCGGCGCGCCGGCTCGTCGAGCAGCGAGGGGTCGACGTGATCGTCGGACCGACCTCGGGCGAGGAGGGCCTGGCGGTGAAGAACTACGTCAGCTCCGTGCCGACGGTCACCCTGGTCAACGGCACCGCAGCCACCCAGAACATGACACTGCGCGATCCCGTCCCCAACGTGTTCCGGTTCTCCACCGACGGCGCGCAGTGGATGGCCGGGCTCGGTACCTACGCGGCCGAGCGCTACGAACGCGTCGCCACGGTCGCCGAGGATCACACCTATTTCTACGACCAGGTCGGCGGGTTCCTCACCGAGTTCTGCACGCCGGGCCACTCGGTGGCGGAGCGGGTGTGGATCCCGCCGGGCACCGGCGACTACGCGGCATACATCAGCCGGATCCCGAAGAACGTGGACGCGGTGTTCGTCGCGCTCGGCGGCAGCGAGGCGGTGAACTTCGTCCGCCAGCTCGACGAGTTCACCGGCGACCCGGACCTCCCCCTGGTGGCCGGCAGCCTCACCGTCGACCCGGCGATCATCGCCGACCTCGGCGAGCGCGTCGAGGGCACCGTCTCGGCCGGGCCCGTCGCGGTGCTGCCCGACAACCCGGAGTACCGGCAGTACACCGAAGCACTGGCCCGCCACTACCCGGGCGCACCCCCGCCCGGCTTCGCCGACGTCCTCTACTACGTGGCGATGAAGGCCACGCTCACCGCGCTGGAGCAGGCCCGCGGCGACGCCGGCGGCGAGCAGCGGGCGTTCCGCGCGGCCCTGGCCGGCGTCGCGATGGACACCCCGCAGGGACCGGTGCGCCTCGACGCCAACCGGCAGGTCGTCGCCAACAACTACCTCTTCCAGGTCACCGACGGGCAGAGCACGCTGCTGGACGAGGTGCCCGCGGTGACGCAGACCCTCGGCAGGGACCCCGCGGCGTACACGGCGCAGGCCGCGTTCGACCGCTCCAACCCCGTCTGCCCGGCCGGGGACGACACACCGACCGATGTACGGATCGACGGATGAGACAGGGAGTACCGGTGCACCCTTCGCCCGCGCCGAACAGCTTCGGCTGGCTGGTCAACAATTTCGCCGAGCGCGTGCCCGGCGTGGCGCACACGATCGTCGTGTCCGCCGACGGCCTGCTGCTCACCGGATCCGACCGGCTCCCCCGCGACCGGGCCGACCAGCTCGCCGCCGTCGCGTCCGGCCTGATCAGCCTCACCCAGGGCGCCGCCCGGTGCTTCGACGCCGGCGGGGTCGTGCAGACCGTGGTGGAGATGGACCGCGGCATCGTGCTGCTGATGTCCATCAGCGACGGCTCTTGCCTGGCGGTGCTCGCCTCGCCGACCTGCGACATCGGGTTGATCGGCTACGAGATGACCCTGTTGGTCGATCGTGTCGGGCAGCTCCTGACGCCGGAACTGCGCGCCGAGCTGCAAGGCTCCTTCGGTGGATGACACGCTTCCCGCGCACCCCCGCCCCGACGAGGAAGGTGAGCCACGATGACCCGTCCCGGCGACGAGTACGACGGTCCGGAGCCGAACTTCGCCGACGTGATGAACGCCTTCAGTTTCGACTCGGGGCGTTCGGCGAAGAAGCGCCGGTGGGGCAGGCGGCGCGCCGAGGACGCCGAGGCGGCGCCCGAGACGCCGTCCGCATGGTCCGCGGCGCCACCGTCGGAGGTGGATTTCCCGCTGCCCCCGCCGGCGGCCGAGCAGGACCAGGAGTACCCGGAAGCCGAGAGCGGCGCCTCGGCGGTCCGGCCGTACGCGTGGACCCGCGGGCGCACCAAGTCCGGGTTCGACCTGGCGATCGAGACGCTGCTGTCGACGAGCCAGCGCGGGCGCGAGCAGATGATGATGCTGCCCGTGGAGCACCGGGCCGTGGCGCAGCTGTGCGAGCAGACCCGTTCGGTGGCCGAGGTCGCGGCGCTGCTGTCCATCCCGCTGGGGGTGGCGCGGGTGCTGCTCGGCGACATGGCCGGGCTCGGGCTGGTGATGGTGCACCAGACGGTGAGCAGTGCCGGCAACGGCCCGGACCTCGCGCTCATGGAGCGGGTGCTGGGCGGCCTGCGCCGGCTGTGACGGCTGTGACGGCTGTGGCGGCTGTGGCGGCTGTGACGGCTGCGGCGGCGGCGCGGTGAGCGGGCGCGCTACTCGCCGCTGACCGGGGCGATCGAGGTGATCCGGTGCAGCGGCACGCGGTGCACGCCGCCGTCCACGCCGTCGCGGCCCTCCACCACGCCGCCACCGATCTGCAACGGCTCCAGCAGCAGCTCCCCGACCTGCCCGCGGCCGTCGACGTAGCCGATCCACACCTTCCGGCGGGCCTGCGCGGCCTCGCGCAGGGTGTCCAGCGCGACGCCGTTGCCCCGCACCGGGGCGCCGGCACTGCGCCGCACCCCGGCCAGCGCGTCCCCCGAACGCATCCGCGCGACCAGCGCCTCGAGCTGCGCCCCGTCGGGCTCGGGTGGCGCGACGCGGCGGGGGGGACGGCGGCGGGCCTCGATGCGCCGGCCCTTCGCGGCGCCGAGATCGAGCACGACCCCGCCGGAGCTCTCCGCCGCCGGGCTGAACCCGGCCGCGCGCAGGCCGTCGAGCAGCTCGGCCAGCGGCAGCGGCGAGACGAGCACGGTGGGCGCGATCCGGCGCAGCTCCAGCGACGGCGCGTGCGGGTGCGCGATCACCTCGGAGATCAGCACCTCGTCGTCGGAGCGCAGGAACGACGAGGCGGGCCCGCCGCGCAACCGGCCGTGCCGGCGGGCGACGTCGTCCACGAGGTAGGTCAGGGCCTGCGGCACCGGGGTGGCGGAGCGGCGGGCGAGCAGCTCGTGCAGGTCCGCGGCGCCGCGGCCGGCGTCCAGCGCCCGGCGGACGCTCGCGTCGGTGAAGCGGTAGACGGTGGCGCCGCCTGCGGACTCGACGTCGGCGAGCAGGTCGAGCTCGCGCGCCAGCTCGGGATCGAGGCGCCCGGGCGCGACGGCGGTGAGGTCGGCCTGGAGCAGCACGTGCTCGACGGGCGCGGGCAGGACCGCGCGCAGGGCGGCGACCAGCCCGTCCGGGTCGGTGAGCAGCGCGCGGCCCGGGCCGGACAGCGCGTCGAGCGCGACGATCCCGAGGGCTGTGGCGTCGGCGAGGGTCCAGGCGACGACCTCGTCACGCAGTCGCCCACCGCGGCGCGGCGCCCGCCAGGCGAGCAGGTCGGCCAGCGCTGCCGGGGAGCCGGCGGCGGTGCCGGGGGGCAGTTCGGCGAGCGCGCCGAGGACGCGGCGGCGGTCGCGGCCGGCGAGCGGGCGGCGGGCGGCGTCGGACAGCGGGGGGATGGGGCGGTCGGCGTCGTCGCGGCGGCCGACGAGCCCGGGCAGCCGCGGCAGGTCCAGCCACGTGCGGGCCAGCAGCGACCAGCGCAGCTCGGGGCCGCCCGCCAGCCACACGTCCGCCGCGGTGGTGGGCAGCCACACCGGCGCGGGCCCCTCGCCCGCCCCGGCCAGGTCGGCGGCGACGGCCAGCTCGATCACCAGCGCGGCTGCGGACTCGTCGGCGTCCATCTCCTTCGCCGCCCGGCGCAGCTCCCGCACGCCCAGCCCGCCCGAGCGCAGCGCCGCGGGCGGCGTGCGCCCCCAGTGCTCCAGCAGGGCCTCCACCTGGCGCAGCAGCCGCAGCGCCGCGCCGGCAGCCGTACCGTCCACGACGTCGACGCCCCGGTCGCGGGGCGCGAGGTTCGGCGGGCGGAGCGCGATCGGCCCGAGCGGCCGGTCGCCGCGCAGCGCGAGCCCCACCTGGCGGGGCAGTTCCACGGTCTCCGGGTCGACCCGCAGCAGCAGGCCCCTGGCCACGAGCCGCCCCACCGGGCCCGCGGGGTCGCTGCGGCTGCGCCCGATCGGCGGCCCGGCGGCCAGCGCGTCGAGCACGCGGCGCTCGTCGTCGTCGACCGCCGCGAGCAGCCCCGGCAGCGCGCTCGATCCGGCGACCCCGGTGGCCGGGCGGCCGAGCCCGCCGGGGAACCGCGGCACCGCCTCCCGCACCGCCTCCACCACGCGCAGCGCCTCGTCCGGGCCCCAGGCCAGCGCCCGCTCGCGCAGCCGGTCGAGCGCGGCCGCCGTCGTCGCCGCCGGGACGTCGGGGCCGAGCAGTCGCTGCAGCTCCGCCACGGCGACCGGCGCCGTGTCGGCCCCGGCCACCACGAGGGCCTCCAGGACGGCGAGGGTGACCGTGTCGAGGTCGTCGCAGGCCCGGACCACCGACGCCCGGATCGACGCCCGGGTGGCCAGCACCGTGAGGTCGGCGGGCGGCGGCACGGCGAGATCGGGCCGCCGGGCGAGCAGCGCGGCGAGCGTGACGTCGTCCTGCGCGCGCAGCCAGTCGACCAGCGGGGTGTGCATAGACCATCAACGGTAGTCGCCGCGCGCGGCGAGGTTCGGGTGCGGGATACTCGGGGCTGCCGTAACGACCTCAGGAGGGCGACAGTGGCCAAGTCCGCGAATCCCGACCGCATCGACCCGACCTGGCCCGAGGACCTGCCCGACGGGGTGCACCCGGTCAGCGAGATCGTCAGCCCGCTGCAGGGGGCGTCGTCGCCGTTCGGGGAGATCGAGTTCCCGGTGCAGGACGTGCCGTACGTGCACCCGGTGACGGTGATCAACCGCTGACGCGCGTCACCGGGCTGCTGCTCGCCGCGGGCGCCGGGCGGCGGATGGGCCGGCCGAAGGCCCTGGTCGAGCTGGCCGGCGAGCCGCTGGTCCGGCGCGCGCTGCGGGTGCTCGACGCAGGCGGCTGCGCGCCGCTGGTGGCGGTCCTCGGCGCGGCTGCCGAGGAGGTCGCGGCCGTCCTGCCCGAGGGCGTCCGCGGGGTCGTCGCCGCGGGCTGGGCGACGGGCATGGGGGCATCGCTGCGGGCGGGGCTGGAGGCGCTCGACGCGACCGCGGCCGACGTCGCGCTCGTGCATCTCGTGGACCTGCCCGGGGTCACCGCCGAGGCCGTCGCGCGGCTCGTCGCGGCGAGCACCGGCCCGGACACCCTGACCCGGGCGGCATACGGGGGGCGCCCGGCCCATCCCGTGCTGATCGGACGGTCGCACTGGGCGGGTGTGCGCGCGTCGGCGACCGGCGACGCGGGCGCCCGCGACTACCTCGCCGGGCATCCCGCGCTGCGGCTGGTCGAGTGCGGCGACATCGCCGATCCCGACGACGTCGACACCCCCGAGCAGCTCGCCCGCTTCCACCGACCATGACGCGCCCCGTCATGGCGGTCACGGCCAGGTTGTGGTCCGCCGGTTTCCCCGGCCGTGATCACCGTTTCGGGGCTGGTGGCCGTGCGCCGTGATCACCGTTCCGGGACTGGTAGCCGCGCAACCCGGCCGTGATCACCGTTCCGGGACTGGTGGCCCCCCCCCCGTGATCACCGGTCCGGGACTGGTGGCCGCGCAACCCGGCCGTGATCACCGTTCCGGGACGGTGAGCTGCGAATAACGCTGTCCACGGTCCCAGTTCGGTGATCACGAGCGGGCACGGTGGCGAAGTCCCGACCTCACGCCATGATCGCGTCTGCTGGGCGTCCATTGCGGCTCCGACCGGTCTCACGGCCCACCAGACGTGATCATCACCGTGCAAGCCGGTGGCAGCCTCGCGGCGACGGCTGCGCGACGTCGTGGGCGAGCCGTCCGGGCGGAAGCCGGCCCATCGTAGGGTTGCGGGTGTGGAACTGACCCATGTCGACGCCGCCGGGGCCGCGCGGATGGTCGACGTCACCGGCAAGGAAGCCACCGCGCGCACCGCGGTGGCCACAGGCGTGCTGTGCACCACCGAGGAGGTCGTCGAGCTGCTGCGCCGCGACGGCCTGCCCAAGGGCGACGCCCTGGCCACCGCCCGCATCGCCGGGATCATGGGCGCCAAGCGCACCCCCGACCTCGTCCCGCTGTGCCATCCGATCGCGCTCTCCGGCGTGGTCCTCGATCTCGAACCCGACGGCGCCGAGGTGCGCATCCTCGCCACGGTGAAGACCACCGACCGCACCGGCGTGGAGATGGAGGCGCTCACCGCCGTCGCCGTCGCCGGCCTGACGCTGCACGACATGATCAAAGCCGTCGACCCCGCCGCGGTCCTCACCGACGTCCGCGTAGAACGCAAGGAAGGCGGCAAAACCGCCACCTGGACCCGCCCGCCGGACCGCTCATGATCGCCCGCCAACCCGCACTTAGTGACCTAAGTGCTGTGAAATGGGCCCTTTCGACAGCACCTAGGTCACCAAGTGCTGTGTCACCAAGTGCTGTGTCACCAAGTGCTGTGTCACTAGGTGCTGTCGGGACGGGGGCGCGGGCGTGAGTGCGAGGCGCGGGCGGGTGGTTACGGCGTCGAACCGGGCGGCGGCGGGGGTGTATCCCGATCGGGGGGGGCCGATCATCGTGGAGTGGTTGCGCGGGCGGGGGTACGAGACACCCGACGCGGCGGTCGTCCCCGACGGGGAGCCGGTGGGGAAGGCACTACGCGCGGCCGTCGCGGACGGGGCCGACGTGGTGATCACCACCGGCGGCACGGGGATCTCGCCGACCGACGCGACGCCTCAGGTCACCCGCGCGATCCTCGACTACGAGGTGACCGGGCTGGCCGATGCGATCCGGGCGAAGGGCGCCCCCGCGGTGCCGACGGCCGTGCTCTCGCGGGGCGTGGCGGGCGTCGCGGGCCGCACGCTGGTGGTGAACCTACCCGGATCGACAGGGGGAGTTCAGGACGGTCTGTCGGTGCTCGACGGCGTGCTCGACCACGCCGTCGACCAGCTGCGTGGAGGCGATCACTGATGGACGGCGCGGAGGTCCTGCGGGCCGCGGTCGGCGAGGAGCCGCTCGACGTCGCCGAGCACGCGGCCCTGGTGGAGCGGGCGGCCGCGGGCGCGGTGGTGACGTTCGCCGGGGTGGTGCGCGACCACGACGGCGGGCGCGGCGTTCGCGGCCTGGAGTACAGCGCGCACCCGTCCGCGGATCGGGTCGTCGCGGAGGTGGCGGCGGGCGTGGCCGCCCGGGCCACCGGGGTGCGGGCGATCGCGGTGAGCCACCGGGTGGGGCGGCTGGGCATCGGCGACGTGGCGCTGGCCTGCGCGGTCGCCGCCGACCACCGGCGGGAGGCGTTCGAGACGTGCGCCGAGCTGGTCGAGGAGGTCAAGCGCGTGCTGCCGGTGTGGAAGCACCAGGTGTTCGCCGACGGCACCGACGAGTGGGTGAACTCGACCTGATGGCCTGACCCGGCGGCGGCGCGCCCGTCGGTGTGTGGTGTGACGGACGCGCCGCTCGTGCCGGTTGGTCGATCAGCCGCCGATCAGCCGCGCAGCCCCAGCTTCCTGGAGCACGCGGGCCACGCTCCCCAGCCCTGGGTCTTGAGGACCTTCTGGGCGATGCGGATCTGCTCGGCCTTGCTGGCCTTGTGCGGCATGCCCTTGCCGCCGTGGCCGCGCCACGTGCGGGGGCTGAACTGCAGCCCGCCGTAGTAGCCGTTGCCGGTATTGATCTTCCAGTTGCCGCCGCTCTCGCACTTCGCCAGGCGGTCCCAGGGCGACCCTGCGGCCCTGGTTTCGTGTGCGGTTGCGGTGCCCGTGATTCCGAGCGGAACGGCGATGGCAATGGCGCCGATCACAGCCATGCGGGCGATACCTCGGCCCTTGCGCGAAGCAGGTCGAGATGTCATGTCGCTTTTCTCCTGTTCACGCCCACGAGCCTGGACATGCCGTCCATCGAGGTAGAACGACTGTTTATCCAGGTAGAACGGCCGCTCGCCCCTGTCCCGTCCTCCGTATCGACGGACCGGAGCCGCGGGACAGGGCGGGGCGCGACGGATCCGGATGCCTTTCTTGGTCGGGCATTCGGCGCGACCGGGTCCGAACCGTACGAGCCGGGCGCGGCCCGGCGTCAATACGAACGAGGGTGAGCGGAGTCACCGGACTGCAAAATGCGAGTTACACGCATGAGAATCCGCAGGTCAAGGGTGCTGCGATCACGTAGAGATCACGCACATTCGATTACATTCATTCCGGAAGTGTTGGTGAGTGGTCGGATCCGGCCGGGCCGCCGCGAGACCGACCGGTACCGCCGGCCGAGACCGCGCTCACCCGTGGTGGCTGCCACCTCGGCGTTCCGCCAGACTGGGGGCGTGAACGATCGCCCCACCGCTGATCCGGCCGACGCCGCGGCCACGGACTCACCCGCGGCCCTGGCCACGGCGCTGCGCGCCACCGGTTACCTCGCCGACGACGGGCTCGCCACCGCGGCTTTCCTGGCGATCCGGATGAAGCGCCCGCTGTTCTGCGAGGGCGAGCCCGGCACCGGCAAGACCGCGCTCGCCCAGGCGCTGGCCCAGGTGCTCGGGGCCGAGCTGATCCGGCTCCAGTGCCACGACGGCATCGACGCCGCGCAGGCCCTCTACGACTGGGACTTCCCCCGCCAGCTGCTGCACCTGCGGGCGCTGGAGGCCACCGCGTCGGCCACCCGGGAGCAGCTCGACGCGCAGGCCGTGGAAGCGTCGCTCTACGACCCGCGGTTCCTGCTCGCCCGCCCCATCCTGCGGGCGTTGCAGACCAGCCCGAGCGTCCTGCTCGTCGACGAGGTCGACCGCGCGGACGACGAGTTCGAGGCGTTCCTGCTGGAGGTGCTCACCGAGCACGCCGTCTCGATCCCGGAGTTGGGCGAGGTGCGCGCCGTCGTCCCGCCGATCGTCGTGCTCACCTCCAACCGCACCCGCGAGGTGCACGACGCGCTCAAGCGCCGCTGCCTCTACCTCTGGCTCGACCACCCCGACGTCGCCCGCGAGATCGAGATCCTGCACTCGCGGATCCCGGGCCTGCCCGAGCGGCTGGCCAAGGAGGTGGCCGTGGCCGCGCAGAAGCTGCGCGGGCAGGAATTGCTCAAGCCGCCGGGCGTGGCGGAGTCGCTGGACTGGGCGCGCGCGCTGCTGCTCGTCGGCGCGCGGCACCTCGACGTCGACAGCGCGGCCCGCACCCTCGGCGCGGTGCTCAAGTACCGCGAGGACGCCGACCGCGTGCGCAGCCGACTGGACGTCCTGATGGCCTCCTGAGCCGATGGGCATCCGTCCCGCACCACACGCCGACGACGCGCTGCCCGGCCTGGTCGGCTTCACCGCGGTGCTGCGGCACGCCGGCCTGGCCGTCACGACCGACCGGGTCGCGGCGTTCCTCACCGCCCTCGACGCGCTCGACGTCACCAGCGAGCCGCAGACGTACTGGGCCGGTCGGCTCACGCTCTGCGCCGACCCCGACGACATCCCCCGCTACGACCTCGCGTTCGGCGAGTGGTTCAGCCGCGACCGGGGCCGGCTGGGCACGCAGGGCCGCGACGAGCGCCCGCCCCCGCCCCCGCAGCTCGCGGCGATGATGAACCCGCCCGACCCCACGGGCGGCGGCGACGGCCCGGAGGGCGAGGAGCTCGCGGCCCGGGCGAGCGGCGCGGAGATCCTGCGCCACCGCGACGTCGGCGACCTGAGCCCGTCGGAGCGCGAGCACCTGCGCCAGTTGCTGGCGCTGCTGCGCCCCGAGCCGCCCACCCGGCCGTCGCGGCGGTTGCGCCCGCACCGCCGGGGCGCCACCGATCCCGGCCGCACGTTGCGCGCCGCGCTGCGCAACCACGGCGAGCTGCGCGAGCTGCGCCACCGTGACCGCTCGCGCCGCCCGCGCAAGGTGGTGCTGCTCATCGACGTGTCCGGCTCGATGGAGCCCTACGCCGACGCGCTGCTGCGCTTCGCCCACGTCGTGGTGCGCCGCGCGCCCGCGTCCACCGAGGTGTTCACCCTCGGTACCCGGCTCACCCGGGTCACCCGCGAACTGCGGATGCGCGACCCGGAGCACGCGCTCGGCGCGGCGGGCAAGGCCATCCCGGACTGGTCGGGCGGCACGCGCCTGGGCGAGGTGCTGCGGGCGTTCGTCGACCGGTGGGGGCAGCGCGGGGCGGCGCGGCGCGCGGTCGTCGTCGTGTTCTCCGACGGCTGGGAGCGCGGCGACACCGCGGAGCTCGGCGAGCAGATGCAGCGACTGTCGCGGCTGGCGCACCGGATGGTGTGGGTCAACCCGCACGCCGGCAAGGACGGCTACGCGCCGGTGCAGGGCGGAATAGTCGCGGCCCTGCCGTACTTGGACGATCTGTTGGCCGGCCACAGCCTGGCCACGCTGGAGCAGCTCCTCGAGGTGGTGCGGGATGCGTGACGTGCTGGATCGGCTCGTTGGCTGGTGGCAGGACGAGAAGCCGGCGGCGCTCGCCACGGTCGTCGGGACCTACAGCTCCGCGCCCCGCCAGCCCGGGGCGTCGATGCTCGTCGGGCCGGACGGGGAAGCCGTGGGCAGCGTGTCCGGCGGCTGCGTCGAGGGCGCGGTGTACGAGCTGGGCCAGGAGGTGCTGGCGGATTCGCGCCCGCGGTTCCAGCGGTACGGCGTGTCCGACGACGACGCGTTCACCGTCGGCCTGACCTGCGGGGGGATCATCGACATCTTCGTGGAGAAGGTGTCCCCGCAGACCTACGCCGAGCTGGCCGCCGTGGCCGAGGCGGTGCGGTCCGAGGCGCCGGTCGCGGTGGCGACCGTGGTCGCCGGGCCAGCAGAGCGGCTCGGGAAGCGGTTGATCGTGTGGCCCGAGGGCGTGCCCGGCCCGGCCGGCGGCACCGGCTCGGACCGGCTGGACGCCGCCGTGCGCGACGACGCCCGCGGCCTGCTCGACGTGGGCCGCAACGCGATCCTGCACTACGGCGTGGACGGCCAGCGCCGCGGCGAGGGCCTCGACGTGTTCGTCGAGTCGTTCGCGCCGCCGCCCCGGATGATCGTGTTCGGCGCGATCGACTTCGCCGCCGCCGTGGCGAAGATCGGTTCGTTCCTCGGCTTCCGGGTGACGGTGTGCGACGCGCGGCCGGTGTTCGCCACCGCGTCGCGCTTCCCCGGCGCCAACGAGGTCGTCGTCGAGTGGCCGCACCGCTACCTCGCCGCCGAGGCGGCCGCCGGGCGCGTCGACAAGCGCACGGTGCTGTGCGTGCTCACCCACGACCCGAAGTTCGACGTGCCGCTGCTGGAGGTGGCGCTGCGGTTGCCGGAGGTCGGCTACATCGGCGCGATGGGCTCGCGGCGCACCCACGACGACCGGCTCGCGCGGCTGCGCGAGGTCGGGGTCACCGAGGCGGAGATCGCGCGGATGTCCTCACCCATCGGGCTCGACCTGGGCGCGCGCACCCCGGAGGAGACGGCCGTGTCGATCGCGGCGGAGATGATCGCGATGCACTGGGGCGGCGCCGGGAGCAGGCTCGCCGAACGCGAGGGCCCGATCCACGTCTGACGCGGCACCGACGTCGCGGGCGGTCCGCTGCGGCCGGCGCAGCGACTCGTCGACGTCGCGGAGCCACCAGCATCACCGGATGTGACCCGCCATCTCGGCCTCGCCGCGGGC
Source organism: Pseudonocardia sp. (assembly GCA_052387455.1). Classification (GTDB taxonomy): domain Bacteria; phylum Actinomycetota; class Actinomycetes; order Mycobacteriales; family Pseudonocardiaceae; genus Pseudonocardia. The sequence goes on along the minus strand of JBQTJE010000219.1, from coordinate 675 downwards.
GATCCGGCGATCGCCGAGAACATCTCGTCCGGGGTGGCGCGACTACCTGTCCGCGGCGTCCCGGGACGCGTAGGACACGTCGGTGAGGCCGAGGTCGCGCAGCTCGTCGTACACGATCGCCCCAATGCGGCCCTTCGCGTCCGGCAGCGACCCTGGACGACGGCCGGTGTGGTGGCCTGGGCGCGGCCGGGACGGGGGCCGTCGTGGTCGGGGTGCTCCGGGCCGATTCGCAGCCTTCCTGCACGCCGCGGGCGAGCTCGCCCCCGCATCCGGTGAGGGTGAGCACGAGCACGGCGAGGGCAGCGGGACGTGCACGGCCGCGCCCGCTGTCGGTGTGTGCGCGACAACGCGACACCAGGGTGCGCGGTCAGTCCGTGACGAGCTGCTGTACCCGGGCGAAGGTCACGCCGAGCACGGCGGCCGCGTCGCGCAGCGACAGCTTCTCGTCGTGCACGAGCCGCCGGGCGGCCTGCCGTCGGGCGATGGCCGCGTCGCGGATCATCGCGTCGGCGGCGGCCTGGGTGGCGCGGGCCTGCGCGACCAGCCGAGACGCCTCCGGGTCGATGGCGCTGTAGTCCATCGCCACAACGACCGTGTCGGCTGCGACGTCGAGCCACACCGCGACGAGTTCGCGGGCTTCGCGCTCGGCGGCGGCGAGGGTGCGGGACTGGCCGA
>JBQTJE010000218.1:0-23109 GCA_052387455.1 Pseudonocardia sp. | reverse complement strand
CTCCAACAAAACCCTGACAAAACAAACCAAACAAACTGGCACAAAACCAATCCGCTCACACCACCACAAAGGCAGTGCAAAAAAGCTCGACACACTGTTGAGTTCTCAAAAGACACCCGCACACCATGACGATCCTCGCGGATCGGGCCGGGGCAACTTTCCCAAGCTACATGGTCCGGAACTTCGGGTCAAGCCCGTCCGAACCGTCCGGAACTCTACAACACCGTGCAGGTGTGGAAGATTCCGGGTGGTCACCGTGAGTCGCAGCCAGCTTCGAACCGGACAGAGCCGGTTGCGTGGTGGCCGCCGTGGCGACGAGGAGAAAGTTACACACGGGCCGTCCGGGGCCCGAAACCGGGGGTGCCCTTCTCGGCATCAGCGCAGTTCAACGGCCCGTCAGACGTTCCACAAGATCAGCTCGACTCGATCCGCACACCGGCGAGATTGCGCTTCCCGCGGCGCAGCACGATCCACCTTCCGCCGATGAGGTCGGCCTCCCCGGGTGTCCACCCCTCGTCACCGATCTTGCCGTTGTTCACGTACGCACCTCCCTCGGCAACGATCCGCCGCCCGGCACCCCTGCTGTCGGCGAGGCCGGTGGCGACGAGGAGGTCGACGAGGCTCGGCCGGTCGGCGAGCCGCATGGTGGCGGTGGGCACCTCGGCCAGGGCCGCGTCGAGGGTGGCTGCGTCCAGCCCACGCAGCTCGCCGCGCCCGAAGAGCGCACGACTCGCCGTGACGACCTGCTCGGTCTGCCGCGCCCCGTGGACGAGGGTCGTCAGCTCGGCGGCCAGGCGTTGCTGTCCGGCGCGCAGATGTGGCCGCTCGGCGATCTCCTGCTCCAGCTTGGTGATCTCCTCCGCGGGCAGGAAGGTGAACACTCGCAGGTAGTGGCCGACGTCGGCGTCCGCGACGTTGACGAAGTACTGGTACCAGGCGTACGGCGAGGTCATGGCCGGGTCGAGCCAGATGTTCCCGCCTCCGGTGGACTTGCCGAATTTGCGACCTTCGGAGTCGGTGACCAGCGGCGTGGTGAGCGCGTGCACGGCGGCTCCGGCGACCCGCCGGACGAGCTCCACACCGCCGACGATGTTGCCCCACTGGTCCGAGCCGCCGATCTGCAACCGACAGCCATGCCTGCGGTGCAGGTGCAGGTAGTCCTGGCTCTGCAGCAGCAGGTAGCTGAACTCGGTGTACGACATCCCCTCCGCCGCGAGGCGGCGCTTGACCGTCTCCCGGCCGAGCATCACGTTCACCGAGAAGTGCTTGCCGACGTCACGCAGGAAGTCCAGGACGCTCTGCGGCTGCGTCCACTCCAGGTTGTCGACGAGCAGCGCCCCGGTCGGGGAACCGTCGAACGCCACGAACCGCTCGAGCTGGCCGCGGATCCGCCCGGCCCAGTCGCGCACCGTCTCGGCGCTGTTGAGCGACCGCTCGCCGACGTCGCGCGGATCGCCGATCATCCCCGTCGCCCCCCCGGCGAGCACGATCGGCCGGGCGCCCGCCTGCTGGAAGCGGCGCAGCGTGAGCAGCGGCACGAGGTTGCCGGCGTGCAGGCTGGGTGCGGTCGGGTCGAAACCGCAGTAGAGCGTGATCGGCTCGGGACCGGCGAGGTCGCGGCGCAGCGCGTCACGGTCGGTGCTCTGCGCGATCAGGCCACGCCACTCCAGCTCGTCGAGAACGCTGTCGTTCTGGCCGTTGTTCACGGTGCTCACAGCCCCGATCCTTGCGCACGGCGCGACCGGGTTACGGCGCGGTAGCGGCTCACCGCGGGCGAGGCGTCGAGCCAGAACCGCCACGGAGTCTCCCGGGCCACCGCGACGCCGACCCGCGGCCCTGCGCGTACCGCCGCCGGGTCGACGGGTGGGCCAGCGCGCAGGCGAACCGGCGACGCCGGGCTCGTCACGTCGACACCGTTGTGGTCGCGTCCGAGGCCGAGCAGCGACGCGAGGCGAGCCGGTCCGCGGGCCAGGTCGACGTCGCGTCGTGCGGTCGGCCGCCGGACCCGCGCCGTTGCCGGGTCCGACACGATCTCGCCGGCCCGTAGCAGCACCGCCCCTGCCTCGCCGGCGGGCAGACAGGACACGTTGGCGCAGAAGTGCATGCCGTAGACGAAGTAGACGTAGAGGTGGCCGGGCGGGCCGAACATCACCGCGTTGCGCGGGGTGCGGCCGCGGAAGCTGTGCGACGCCGGGTCGTCGGCGCCGCGGTAGGCCTCCACCTCGACCAGCCGCACCGCGACGACTCCGTCGGGCGTGTCGGCCTCGACGGTGCAGCCGAGCAGTCGCAGCGCCGCCTCGACGACCCCTGCCGCCAGCTCGGTGCGCCCCATCAGCGCCCCCTCGGACGGCAGGAAAGCCACTTTCACGCCACCTCGTGGCGTGAAAGTGGCTTTCCTGCCAGATGGGCGCGCGGGCGGGGCGGCCGCGGAGGGGTCACGGCCGGCCGGTGAGCCAGGTGCGGGCCTCTGTCGCCGACTCCCGCAGCGCGGCCAGCTGCTCGGCGACCCGTACGCCGGCGGTGCCGCCGCGGGCGTCCCGCGACGCGATCGAGCCGGCGACGGTGAGAACATCCCGGACAGCCGGGGTGAGCGCGGGGTGTACGGCGGCCAGCTCGGCGTCGGTGAGCTCCGCGAGGCCCACGCCCCGCGCCTCCGCGGCCCGCACGCACCCGCCCGCCGCCTCGTGCGCCACCCGGAACGGCACGCCGCGGCGGACCAGCCACTCCGCGACGTCGGTCGCCAGGGTGAACCCGGCCGGGGCGAGCGCGGCGAGCCGGTCGGTGTGGATCGTGAGGGTGCCCACCATCCCGGCCATGGCGGGCAGCAGCAGCTCCAGCTGCTCGACGGAGTCGAACAGCGGCTCCTTGTCCTCCTGCAGGTCGCGGTTGTACGCCAGCGGCAGGCCCTTGAGCGTCGCCATCAGGCCGGTGAGGTTGCCGATCAACCGGCCCGCCTTGCCCCGGGCCAGCTCCGCGACGTCCGGGTTCTTCTTCTGCGGCATGATCGAGCTACCCGTGGAGAACGCGTCGTCGAGGGTGACGTAGGCGAACTCCGCGGTGGCCCAGAGGATCACCTCCTCGGCGATCCGGGACAGGTCGACGGCCACCATCGCGAGCACGAACGCGGCCTCGGCGGCGAAATCGCGCGTCGCGGTGCCGTCGATCGAGTTCGCGGCGCTGCCCGCGAAACCCAGCTCGGCGGCGACGGCGTCCGGATCGAGCCCCAGCGACGACCCGGCCAGCGCCCCGGACCCGTACGGCGACACCGCGGCGCGCACGTCCCAGTCCCGCAGCCGGTCGACGTCACGCAGCAGCGCGTGCGCGTGCGCGGCGAGGTGGTGGGCCAGCAGCACCGGCTGGGCGTGCTGGAGGTGCGTGCGCCCGGGCATGGGCGCGTCGGGGTGCGCGAGCGCCTGCCCGACCAGCGCGTCGACGACGTCGAGCACGCCCGCACCGACCCGCCGGGCCGCGTCGCGCAGCCACATCCGGAACAGCGTCGCCACCTGGTCGTTGCGCGAGCGCCCGGCGCGCAGCCGCCCACCCAGCTCCGGCCCGGCCCGCTCGATCAGTCCGCGTTCCAGCGCCGAGTGGACGTCCTCGTCGCCGGGACCCGGCCCGAACGCCCCCGACGCGACGTCCGCGGCCAGCTTCTCCAGCGCGGCGAGCATCCCGGACAGCTCGGCGTCGGAGAGCAGGCCCGCCCGGTGCAGCACGCGCGCGTGCGCCTGAGAACCGCGCACGTCGTAGGGCGCGAGGCGCCAGTCGAAGTGCGTCGAGACCGACAGCGCGGCCAGTGCATCGGACGGCCCGCCGGTGAAGCGCCCACCCCACAGAGACATGGCCGACAGGCTAGTTTCCTCGACCCGGTCGGCGGCCGGTGGCCGCCATCCGACCGGTTCCGGGGGACGGGCGCACGTGGCACGGTCTGTGTCGGAGTTCCGAACGCGGCTGAGGGAGTCGGTGTGGGCCCGGTGACGATCCGGCTGTCCGGCTCCTTCGCCGTGGCCGACGCCGAAGGACGACCGGTGATGGTCGGCAGCCGCAAGGCGCGCCGGCTGCTCGCCGCCCTGGCAGCCAGGCCGGGGTGCGTCATCGGGATCGACGAGATCGTCGCGGATCTCTGGCCGCGGCAGCAGCCGCGGCGGCCCGCCGACAACGTCGCATCGCTGGTGAGCCGGTTGCGGGCGACGGTCGGTCCCAACGCCGTGCTGGGGGGCCGGGCCGGCTACCGGCTCGGTGACCCGTCGATCGTGACGGTCGACGTGACCGAGGCACTCGCCCTCGACGTGGAGGCGGGCCGCAGGCTGACCGGCGGGGAACCGACGCTCGCGCAGGCCGCGGCGCGCCGTGGCCTGCACCTGCTCGGGGACCACGACGTGCTGGTCGGCGAGCCCGCCGCCGACTGGGTGGACGCGCTGCGTTCGGAGGTGGCCTCGCTGCGAGGGTCGTTGTGGTGCCACCTGGCGGCGGCGGCGCTGCTCGCGGACGACCTGCCGACCGCGGTCGACGCCGCCCGGGCCGCCGCGGCGGCCGACCGGCTCGACGAGCACGCGCACCGGCTGCTCATCACCGCCCACCACCGCTCGGGGGAGCCCGCCCGGGCCCTGGCGGCGTACGCACGGCTCCGGGCGGCGCTCGCCGAGGAGCTGGGGGCCGACCCGGCAGCCGAGACGCAGGCCCTGCACCTCACGGTCCTGCGGGGCGAGCGGGTGCCGGCGCGACCGCCGTCCGGCGCGGCCGTGCCCCGGTCCCACGCCGCTCCGGCCGGTCGCGACGTCGAGCTCGGCGCGCTTACCGCCGCCTGGTCCGCGGCCGCCGGCGGCGCGCCGGGCCTGCTGCTGCTCACCGGCGAGGCCGGGATCGGCAAGACGACGCTCGCCCAGGCCGTCGCGGCGACCGCACGAGACACCGGCGGTCGGGTCGTCTCGGCCCGCTGCTACGCGGCCGAGCGCTCGCTGCTCCTCCAGCCCCTGCTCGACGCGCTGGTCCCGGCCGTGCGGCAGCTACCGCTCGGCGAGGCCCGCCGGCTCGCCGGCGCCGGTGCCGGCGTGCTGGCCGGGCTGCTGCCCGATGTCGCCGCAGCCCTCGGCACGCCGGAGACCGCCCGGGGCAGCGCCGAGATGGAACGCCGGCTGGCGTACGACGCGGTGAGCGGGTTCCTGCGCGGTGTGGCCACGATCTCCCCGGTCCTGCTGCTGCTCGACGACCTGCACAACGCCGGGCTCGCCACCGTCGAGTTCCTGCACTACCTCCTCGCGCGAGCCGGCGGCACCCCGTTGCTCGTGCTCGCGACCGTCCGGGCGGAGGAGGGCGCGGCCGCGGTCGAGGCGCTCGACGAGGATACCGGCGCGGTCGCGCGGGTCGACCGGGGTGAAACCGGTGACGTAGCCGGGGAAGTCGTAGTGCCGCGACGTCCACTCCGGAATCGGCGGCAGGTCGGGCCCGAACGTGTCGGGCACCACGTCGTCGACGTCCCCGACGAACAGCGCGCGGTCGCGCAGCCGGGGGAAGCGCTCGACCTGGGAGATCATCTGGGCGTTGTGGTCTGCGGTCAGGTACGCCTCGCGCTCGGTGCAGCCGGGCATCGGGAGGAACCCGACGAAGTCGGTCAGCCACGCGTACGCGGTGCGTTTGAGCTCGGGGTTCTCGTGCAGGAAGTGGTCGAGCTCCCAGGCCTCGTCGCCGATCCACAGGTCGTGGTGCTCGGTGCGGGCGATCTCGTCGAGCACGTGGAAGTTGGCGACGAGGATCTCGTCCATCGAGCGCAGCGCCTCGAACGCGTGCAGGTCGTGCTCCCCGGACTCGCCCTCCACGTGCGCGGCCTCGCTCGCCAGCGACCGCGACGCCGGGTGCACCCGCTCCCCGGCCGCGGCCAGCACGTCGGTGACCGGGTGCTGGGCCAGCCACTCGACCTCGACGTCGGGCCGGAGCTTGCGCAGCTCGTCGGCGATCGCGAGGTCGCGCCGCGCGTGCCCGAGGCCGATCGGGGACGACAGGAACAGGGCCTTCCGGGTCCGGTTGCGCGCCGGGGTCCAGATGCGGGTGCGGGGCCGGCGCGGCTGCAGGCCCTCGGCGAACTCGCGGATCAGCAGGTTGACGCGCACCGGGTCGCGCGCCGGCACCCCGTGACCGGCGCCGGGCAGCGTCACCAGCGCGCCGCGCGTCCACTCCGCGACGGCGGCACCGGTGGCGAGCGGCACCATCAGGTCGGCGTCCCCGTGCACGACCAGCACCGGGCACCGCACCTTGCGGCAGACCTCCCGGGCGTACTCGGCCGTCTGCTGGCCGGCACCGTCGGTGGACGCGATCAGCGCGTCCGCCGTGGTGCCGGCGGCCCACCCGACGGCGTCGTCCCACGGCTTGGACGAGTGCCGGTCGGAGTACACGCCCGCGAAGAACGTCGCGGCGGCGTCGCCGAGGTCGGCCCGGAAGTAATGCCGGTTGATCTTCTGCGGCCCTTCGTAGGCGTCGCGGACCTTGTCGAAGCCGGACAGGTCGATCGGCAGCGCCGGGGCGATCGCGACCACGCCGCAGACCCGGTTCGGGCGGTCCGCGGCCAGCCGGAGCACCCGCTGCCCACCTGCGGAGACCCCGACGGCGACCGCCTGGGCGGTGCCGGTCGCGTCCAGCACGGCCACCAGGTCGGCGACGTCGTGGGCGATGCCGTACGCCTCGGGGTCCTCGGGCCGGTCGCTGCGGCCGTTGCCCCGCCCGTCCACGACCACGACCCGGAAGTGTCGCGCCAGGAACGGCACCTGCGCCTTCCACTGGCGCGCGTGCACCAGCGGCATGGACGTCGCCAGCAGCAGCGTCGGCTCCCCGGTCCCGTAGACCTCGTAGCCGATCCGGACGCCGTCGCGCACCTCGTGGTCCTCGACGTCGGGATACCTCGCGCGCATGGCGCACCTCCTCCGGCCGGACGCCAGTGTCCCCGCCGGCATTGCAACGCGACTGCAATGCGGGTGCAACGCCCCGCGCCACGCTGACCCTCCGAACCGAGCCGAGGAGGACCACATGACCAGCTACGTGCTCGTGCACGGCGGTTTCACCGACGGGTGGTACTGGGCTGAGACCGCCGAGCTGCTGGAGAAGGCGGGCCACCGCGTCCACGTCGCCGACCTGCCCAGCACCGGAACCAGTCCGGCCGGCCTGGGGGGTCTGGCCGAGGACGCCGCCGAGGTGCGCCGCCTCGTCGCCGCGGCCGGGGAACCGGTCGTGCTGGTCGGGCACTCCTACGGCGGCATGGTGATCACCGAGCTCGCCGACGACCCGGGTGTGGTGCACAGCGTGTACGTCAGCGCGTTCTGGCCGCAGCGCGGGCAGGCCATCACGCAGCTGCTGCCCGCGCTGCCCGACTGGATCGTGCCGACCGACGACGGGACCGCCGCCCGCGTCACCGACGACGTGGCCCGGGCGGTCGAGGTGTTGTGCGCCGAGCTGGACCCGGCGCGCGTACCGGAATGGCAGCGGCACTCGCTGTACTCCGCCGCGGCCGTGCTCGGGACGCCGAGCAGTGCGCCGGACCGGACCCATCCCACGACCTACGTCGTGCTGGAGAAGGACAAGGCCGTCCCTGCGGAGGTACAGGAGGCGATGGCCGCGCAGGCCGACCACGTAAGGCGGCTCGCAACATCGCACCAGCCCATGCTCGCCGACCCCGACGGCCTGGCCGCGATCCTCACGCGCGTCCCGACCTGAGGCGCGCGACGCCCTCACGAACCACGGCGCGGAGACGGCGGTCCCCCGGGGTGCGTCAGGACGGGGCGCCGCGCAGGCGCTGGTCGCGCCGCGCCGCGATCTTGCTCGGCAGGCCCCAGAGCTGCACGAAGCCCTTGGCGAGCGACTGGTCGAACAGGTCGCCCTCGTCGTAGGTGGCGAGGTTGAAGTCGTAGAGGGAGGCCTCGGAGCGCCGGCCGGTGACCACGGCGCGCCCGGCGTGCAGCGTCATCCGGACCTCGCCGGTGACGTGTGTCTGCGTGTCCGCGACGAACGCGTCCAGGGCGGTCTTCAGCGGGGAGAACCACAGGCCGTCGTACACCAACTCCGACCAGCGCTGCTCCACCGTCCGCTTGAACCGGGCCACGTCGCGCTCGACGGTGACGTTCTCCAGCTCCTGGTGGGCGGTGATCAGCGCGATCGCGCCCGGCGCCTCGTACACCTCGCGGCTCTTGATGCCGACCAGCCGGTCCTCGACCATGTCCAATCGCCCGACGCCCTGGCCGCCGGCGCGGGTGTTGAGCTCCTGGATCGCGCCGAGCACGCTCACCGGGTGACCGTCGATCGCCACCGGCACCCCGCGCTCGAACCGGATCACGACCTCGTCGGCGGGCCGGGGCACCGCCGGGTCGGACGTGTAGGAGTAGACATCCTCGATGGGGGCGTTCCAGATGTCCTCCAGGAAGCCCGTCTCCACCGCGCGGCCCCACACGTTCTGGTCGATCGAGTACGGCGAGCGCTTGGTGACGTCGATCGGCAGCGCCCGCTCCTCGGCCCAGGCGATGGCCTTCTCCCGGGTCCAGGCGAAGTCGCGGACCGGGGCGACGACGGTCAGCTCGGGGGCGAGCGCGCCGATGCCGACCTCGAAGCGCACCTGGTCGTTGCCCTTGCCGGTGCAGCCGTGCGCCACCGTGGACGCGCCGTGGTACTTCGCGGCCTCGACGAGGTGCTTGGCGATCAGCGGCCGGGACAGCGCCGAGACCAGCGGGTAGCGGTCCATGTAGAGGGCGTTGGCCTGCAGCGCGGGCAGGCAGTACTGCTCGGCGTACTCGTCGCGGGCGTCGGTGACGACCGCCTCCACCGCGCCGCACGCCAGGGCGCGCTTGCGGATCTCCTCCATGTCCTCGCCGTCCTGGCCGACGTCGACGGCGACCGCCACGACCTCCGCACCGGTCTCCTCGGCGATCCAGCCGATGCCGACCGAGGTGTCGAGCCCACCGGAGTAGGCGAGTACGACGCGTTCCATGTGCGTTCCCTTCACAGTTGACGGAGCCGCGTCGCGAGCTCCGGGCCGGTGAGCGGCTCGCGGGCCACCACCAGGATCGTGTCGTCGCCGGCGATGGTGCCGAGGACGTCGGGCAGGCCGGCCCGGTCGAGGACGCCTGCCACGTACTGCGCGGCGCCGGGCGGGGTGCGCAGCACGGCGAGGTTGCCGCTGCCGTCGGCCGAGCGCAGCATCTCGCCGAGCACCCGGGCCAGCCGGGCCGTGCCGACCTCGCCCGGCCGGTCGACCCGGCCGTCCTCGGGCACGACGTAGACCGGACCGTCCGTGCCGCGCAGCTTCACCGCGCCCAGTTCGTCGAGGTCGCGCGACAGCGTGGCCTGGGTGGTGTCGATACCGTCGGTCTCCAGCAGCCCGAGCAGCTCGGCCTGGCTGCGCACCGGGGCCACCCTGATCAGCTCGACGATCCGAGCCCGCCGCACGGCCGGGGTGACGCCGTGCGTGCGGGTCATCGCAACAGCCAGGTGAGCAGCGCCTTCTGTGCGTGCAGGCGGTTCTCCGCCTCGTCCCACACCGCGCTCGCCGGGCCGTCGAGCACCTCGTCGGTGATCTCGTCGCCGCGGTGCGCGGGCAGGCAGTGCAGCACGATCGCGCCCGGCGTGGCCCGGTCCAGCAGGGCCGCGTCGATCCGGTAGGGCTCGAAGCCGGTGCGCCGGTCGAGCCCGTCGGACTCCTGGCCCATCGACGTCCAGGTGTCGGTGACCAGCACGTCCGCCCCGTCGACGGCCGCGTGCGGGTCGGTGAGCACCTCGACGCCGCCGCCGGTGTCGCCCGCCCGGTTCTCGGCGGCGCGCAGGACATCCGGGTCGGGGACGAACCCCGCCGGGGCGGCGATCCGGACGTGCAGGCCCGCGGTGGCGCCGCCGAGCAGCAGCGAGTGGGCCATGTTGTTGGCGCCGTCGCCGAGGTAGGTGAGCGTGAGCCCGGCCAGGCGGCCGCGCCGTTCCCGGACGGTCTGCAGGTCGGCGAGGACCTGGCAGGGGTGGAACTGGTCGGTGAGCGCGTTGACCACCGGGACGCTCGCCCCCGCTGCCATCTCGGCGATCCGGGACTGGTCGCCGGTGCGCCACACGATCGCGGCCACGTAGCGCGACATCACCCGGGCGGTGTCGCCGATCGTCTCGCCGCGGCCGAGCTGGCTGGCCTGCGCGTCGACGATCAGCGGCGCGCCGCCGAGCTGCGCGATCCCCGCCTCGAACGACAATCTCGTGCGGGTCGACGGCTTGTCGAACAGCACGGCGACGGCCTGCGGGCCGGCGAGCGGGCGGTGCGCGAAGGGCTCGGCCTTCAGCATGTCGGCGAGGTCCAGGACCGCACGCTGCTCGTCGGGGGTGAGGTCGTCGTCCCGGAGGAGGTGGCGGGTCACGGGGCTGCTGCCCGATCGAGGATCGCGGGCAGGTCGCCGAGGAACCCGCGCACCTGCTCGGCGGTGAGGACCAGCGGCGGGGCCAGCCGGATCCGGTCGGGCACGGCGTTGTTCACCAGGTACCCGGCGGCGCGGGCGGCCGTGGCCACCCCCGCCGACACCGGCTCCCGCAGCCCGATCCCCAGCAGCAGCCCGGCCCCGCTGACGCCGTCCACGAGCGGGTGGTGCAGCGCCTCGACACCGGCGGCGAGCTCCTTGCCCACCAGCGTCACGTGCTCCAGCAGGCCCTCGTCGGTGATCGTCCGCAGCACGGCCAGCGCCGCCGCGCAGCTCACCGGGTTGCCCCCGAAGGTGGTGCCGTGCTGGCCGGGTTCGAGCAGGTCGCCCGCGGCGCCGAGGCCGACGCAGGCGCCGATCGGCAACCCCCCGCCCAGGCCCTTCGCCAGCGTCAGCACGTCCGGGACGACCCCGGCGGCCTGGTGGGCGAACCACGAGCCGGTGCGCCCGATGCCGGTCTGCACCTCGTCGAGGACCAGCAGCGCCCCGCGCTCGGCGGTGATCCGGCGGGCGGCCGCGAGGTAGCCGGGCGGCGCCACGATCACCCCGGCCTCGCCCATGATCGGTTCGAGGAACACGGCGGCGGTATCGGTGTCGACGGCGGCGGCGAGCGCGGCCACGTCGCCGTAGGGCACGTGCGTGACGTACGGGGGCAGCGGCTCGAACGGCGCGCGCTTGGCGGGCTGGCCGGTGAGCGCGAGGGCGCCCATCGTGCGCCCGTGGAAGGCGTCCTGCGCGGCGACGAGATTGGGCCGCCCCGTCCGTCGGGCGATCTTGAACGCGGCCTCGACGGCCTCGGTGCCCGAGTTGGCGAACAGCACCCGCGCGGGGCCGGCGTCCAGCAGCTCCACCAGCCGCTCGGCCAGCGAGAGCGCGGGTTCGGTGACGAAGAAGTTCGACGTGTGGCCCAGGGTCCGCACCTGGGTGCTGACGGCCTCGACGACCGCCGGGTGCGCGTGGCCCAGCGCGTTGACGGCGATGCCCGCGTAGAGGTCGAGGTAGCGGCGCCCCTCGGCGTCCCAGACGTGGGCGCCCTCGCCGCGGACGAGCGCCACCGGCGGGGTGCCGTAGTTGTCCATCATCACCGCGCGCCAGCGGTCCTGGTAGCTGCTGGTCATGACGGCACCACCATCGTCCCGACCCCTTCGGTGGTGAAGACCTCGAGCAGCACCGAGTGCGGCACCCGCCCGTCGATCACGTGCGCCTGCGGCACCCCGCCCCGCACGGCCCGCAGGCACGCCTCCATCTTCGGCGCCATCCCCGAGGCCAGGCCCGCCAGCATCGGTTCCAGCTCAGCGGCGGTGAGCTCGCTGATGACCGACTCGGGGTCGGGGTAGTCCGCGTACAGCCCGGCGACGTCGGTGAGCACGACCAGCTTCGCCGCGCCGAGGGCCGCGGCGAGTGCGGCGGCGGCGCTGTCGGCGTTGATGTTGTGGACGGTGCCGTCGGCGTCCGGGCCGACCCCCGCGACGACCGGGATCCGGCCTGCCGCGACGAGGTCGAGCACCGCGGCCGGGTCGACCTGCACGACATCGCCGACCAGGCCGAGGTCCACCGGCTCGCCGCCCACCAGCGCCGGGCGCTGCTCCACGGTGAACAGGCCGGCGTCCTCGCCCGACATCCCCACCGCGTACGGGCCGTGCTGGTTGATCAGTCCCACCAGCTCCCGGCCGACCTGCCCGACCAGCACCATGCGCACCACGTCGAGAGTCTCGGGGGTGGTGACGCGCAGGCCGCCACGGAACTCCCCGGGCAGCCCCAGGCGGGTGAGCATCGCGGTGATCTGCGGGCCGCCGCCGTGCACGACGACCGGGCGGATGCCGGCGAGGCGCAGGAACACCATGTCCTGGGCGAACGCGGCCTTCAGTTCGTCGTCGACCATGGCGTTGCCGCCGTACTTGACCACGACGACCTGCCCGTGGAACCGCTGGAGCCAGGGCAGCGCCTCGGCGAGCACGGCCGCCTTCTCCCCCGCCCGCTTGAGGCGCGCGTCCCGCGGCTCGGGATTGGCCTCAGCAGGGGTGGGCTCAGGAGGGGTAGGCACTGTTCTCCTCGACGTAGGCGTGGGAGAGGTCGGTGGTGCGGATGTCGGCGGCCCCCTCGCCCAGCCCGAGAGTGACCTCGACGAGGACGTCAGGGCCGGCCAGGTCGGCCGCGCCGCCGGTCGCCACCCCGCCCCGGCACAGCGCCACCCCGTTGACGGAGATCCCGAGCCGGTCCGGGTCGAGCGCCGCGTCGGCGTACCCGGCGGCGGCGGCGATGCGGCCCCAGTTCGGGTCGGCGCCGAACATCGCGGTCTTCACGAGGTTGTCGCGGGCGATGGACCGCGCGACGGTCACGGCGTCGTCCTCGGTGGCCGCTTCGACCACCCGGACGGTGACCCGCTTGGTGACGCCCTCGGCGTCGGACTGCATCTGCGCGGCCAGGTCGTGGCAGACCGCGGTGAACGCGCGTGCGAGGTCGGCCGGGTCGGCGCTCACCCCGGACGCGCCCGAGGCCAGCACGAGCACGGTGTCGTTGGTGGACATGGAGCCGTCGACGTCGAGCCGGTCGAAGCTCACCCGGACCGCGGCCCGCAGCGCCTCGTCGAGCACCGCGGACGCGGCCACGGCGTCGGTGGTGAGCACGGCCAGCATCGTCGCCATCGACGGCGCGATCATGCCCGCGCCCTTCGCGAACCCGCCCACGCTCCACCCCGCCGGCACCGACCGCGCCGCCTGCTTGACGACCTTGTCCGTGGTCAGCACGGCCTGCGCGGCGGCGGTGGCGGCCTCGGGCGTGGCGGCGAGCGCGGCGGCGGCGGTCTCCACGCCGGCGAGCACGGCGTCGCGCGGGAGCTGGGCGCCGATCAACCCCGTGGAGCAGACCGCGACCTCCACAGCCCCGCAGTCGAGCACCTTGGCGGCGCGCTCGGCGGTGGCGTGCGTGGTCTGGAAGCCGTCGGGGCCGGTGCAGGCGTTGGCGCCGCCGGAGTTGAGCACGACCGCGCGCAACCGTCCCCCGTCGAGCACCTGCTGCGACCACAGCACCGGCGCGGCCTTGACCTTGTTGCGGGTGAACACCCCCGCCGCGGTGTCGTGCGGGCCGTCGTTGACGACCAGCGCGAGGTCGAGCCCCCCGCTCGCCCTGATCCCGGCGGCCACCCCGGCCGCGCGGAAGCCCCTGGGCCCGGTCACGCTCACGGCGCCACCCCCGTCAGCGGCAGGCCCGCGGTCTCCGGCAACCCCACGGCGAGGTTCATGCACTGGACCGCGGCGCCCGCGGTGCCCTTGGTGAGGTTGTCGATCGCCGCGACGGCGACCATCCGGCCGGCGTCCGCGTCCACCGTGACCTGCACGTGCGCGGTGTTGGCCCCGAGCGTGGCCGCCGTGGTCGGCCAGGTGCCCTCGGGCAGCAGCGCGACGAACGGCTCGTCGGCGTAGGCCTTCGCGTAGGCCTCGGTGAGCTCGTCCGCGCTCGCCGCGGTGGGGGCCGTGCAGGTGGCGAGGATGCCGCGGGGCAGCGGCGCGAGCACCGGGGTGAAGCTCACGGTGACCCGCGTGCCCGCGGCCGCGGAGAGGTTCTGCACCATCTCCGGGGTGTGCCGGTGCGCCCCGCCCACCCCGTACGCCGAGAGGGCGCCCATCACCTCGGCGCCGAGCAGGTGCGCCTTGAGCGACCTCCCCGCACCGGACGTCCCGCTCACCGCCGTGGCGACGACCTGCGGCTCGACGAGCCCGGCGGCCAGGGCGGGGACGAGCGCGAGGCTGACCGCCGTCGGGTAGCAGCCGGGCACCGCGACCCGGCGGGCGCCGCGCAGCGCAGCGCGCGCCCCGGGGAGCTCGGGCAGGCCGTAGGGCCAGCTCCCGGCGTGCGGGCCGCCGTACCAGCGCTCCCACGCGGCGGCGTCGGCGAGCCGGTGGTCGGCCCCGCAGTCGATCACGACGGTGCCGTCGCCGAGCTGCGCGGCCAGCTCCGCGGAGTGCCCGTGCGGCAGCGCGAGAAACACGACGTCGTGCCCGCCGAGCGTGGCCGCGGTGGTCTCGGCAAGCACCCGCTCGGCCAGCGGCAGCAGGTGGGGCTGGTGCGCGCCGAGCCGCGTGCCCGCGCTGCCTCCCGCCGTGAGCGCTCCGATCTCGACATCGGGGTGCGCCAGCAGGAGCCGCAACAGCTCCCCGCCCGCGTACCCGCTCGCTCCGGCCACCGCGATCCGCACCACGTGGATGAGTATGCACGTTCTTGCAAACGGATCCAGTCGAAGGATGCGCTCGTCACACGGTCCGGTCGGCCGCGTTCACGATCGGGCAGCTCAGCCGTAGAGCCCGGCGTGCGCGGCGCGCAGCTTGTACTTGAGCACCTTTCCGCCGACGGTCTCGGGCAGGGCGTCGGCGAGCACCACCGCCTTCGGGGTCTCGAACCCGGCCAGCCGCTCGCGGCAGAACGCGACCAGCTCGTCCTGCGTGGGCGTCGCGTCCGGCCGGGGGACGACGACCGCCGTGACGGCCTCGCCCCAGCGCTCGTGCGGCAGCCCGACCACGGCGGCGCGCAGCACCGCGGGGTGCTGGTGCAGCACCGCCTCGACGCGCAGGCTCGACACGTTCTCCCCGCCGGTCTTCACGATGTCCTTGAACCGGTCGACCATGATCCGCAGGCCGTCGTCGTCCGCCGTGCACGAGTCGCCGGAGTGGAACCAGCCGCCGCGGAACGCCTCGCGGGTCGCCTCCGGGTCGCGGTAGTAGCCCGCCGTCATGATCGGTGAGCGGTACACGGCCTCACCCGGGACGCCGCGGACCGGCGCACCCTGCTCGTCGACGACATCGGAGGCGAGCAGCCCGCTCGGCACGCCGACGTAGTTCACCGAGGGCGCGGTGCGGGCATGCACCTCCGGGGTGGCGCTGGGCCAGAAACGGTGGCACGCGATGGACTCGGTCTGGCCGAAGATGCCGAGCGTGACGAAGCCGGGCGCGGTGCGCGCCGCCAGCTTCTCGACCAGCGCCGGGGCGAGCGCACCCCAGCCGTAGACGAGCGTGGTGAGCGCCGACCAGTCCAGCTCCGGGCGGGCGTCGAGCTCGGCGGCGAGGGCGGCGACGAACTGCGGCGACCCCGCCCACAGGGCCGTGGCGCCGTGCGCGGCAGCGACCGCGACCGCGGCCGGGACGGGCCGGCGCCCGAGGGTGAGCGTGCCGCCGGCGAGGAAGACCGAGTAGGTGAACAGCGCGTCGCCGACGTGGTAGATCATCGGCAGGAACGTGCACACCCGCAGGTCGGTCTCGTGGCGCAGCCCGCGGGTGAGCGACAGCGCGAAGTTCAGCCCGGCCAGCTGCATGGAGCTGTGCGAGAGCATCACGCCCTTGGGCAACGCGGTGGTGCCCGAGGTGAACAGCAGCTGGAAGACGTCGTCGCCGTGGATCTCGACGTCCGGCTCGGTGTCGGGCTGCCCGTCGAGCAGCTCGCCGAACGCGGGGCTGCCCGCGACCGGGCCACCGCCGACGGTGATCGTGGCGCCGATCCGCAGCCCGGTGGCCGCCGCGACGTCGGTCAGCCGGGGCCACAGCTCGGCATCGACGATCGCCAGCGCCGGCGCGGTCCGCCGGACCAGGTACTCGACGACGTCGGGGGCGAGGCTCGGGTTGAGCGGCACGGCGACCATGCCGGCCTTCGCGATGCCGATCTTGGCGAGGAACGCCTCGACGGTGTTCTCGCAGAACAGCAGCACCCGGTCGCCCGGTTCGAGGCCGGCCGCGGCGAGGGCATGGGCGAGCCGGTTCGCGGCGGCGTCCGCCTCCCGGTAGGTGACGGTGGCGAAGGGCTCCTCGCCGTACGCGCCGTCGGCCGCGGTGATCGCGGCCTGACCCGGACGGCTCCAGGTGAGCCGCTCGAAGACGTCGCCGATCGAGGTGCGCTCCCAGCGGCGCACGGCGCGCCGGCCGCGCAGCGTCTCCACGTCGATCGCCGCGGCGTCGGGCAGGGCCGTGCCGTGGGTGTGGTGCGGCAGTCCGGCGGCCGCGCCGCCGGTGCCCTGGGTCGTCGTCGCCGTCATCACGGTTGCCCTTCGCCGGAGGCGCCCAGCATGTCGGTACGGCGGTCACGTCGGTACAGCGGTCACAAAGGCGACGGCACAGTCATTCGATATTCACTGATGTGAGGCAGGCCGGATCGACGCCGAGGCAGGCGTGGGCGATCCCGTCGAGCAGGCCGGTGAGGCGCTCCGTGGCGAGCCCGCTGCGGAAGAACAACGTCGACTGCACCGCGCCGATCGCGGCGTGGACGGCCAGGCGTAGCTCGCCGTCGGCGAGGTCGCGCCGCAGCGGGGCGAGCAGGTGCACCCAGTCCTCGACGTAGTGGCGCTGGCGGCGGCGCAATGACCGGCGCTCCTCCGCCGGCAGGTTGTGGATCTCGCGGTGCCACACCACCATCACCGCCCGATGCTCGATCGCAACCGCAATATGGTCTTTGACCAGCCCAGATAATGCCGCTCGATCGTCGACGGCCGCGGCCAGGACGGCGGCGGCACCCTCCTCCAGGCGGGTCATCCCGCGGTCGAGCAACGCGACGAGGATGGCGTCCTTCCTGGCGAAGTGGCGGTAGACCCCCGAGCCGACGATGCCCGCCTCGGCACCGATGTCGGCCAGCCCGATGTCGTGGAAGCCGCGGCGCGTCGCGAGCTCCGCGGCGGCGACGAGGATGCGCTCGCGCCGCTCCGGGTCCGGCCGGCGGCGCCGGGCGGCGGCGGGAGCGACCGTCATCTGGCCATCATGACAGCAAGGCGCTAACGTGCACCACAGTGAACCGCGAATCACAGGAGGCGGCCGTGGACGTCACCGAGAGCGACGAAGCCGGCGACCTGCGGGCCGCGGTGGGCGCCATCGCAGCGCCGTACGGCGGCCGCTACTACGTCGAGCACGCCCGCGCGGGGGCCGAGTGCACCGAGCTGTGGCACGCCCTCGGCGACGCGGGCTTCGTCGGCGTCAACATCCCCGAGGAGTACGGCGGGGGCGGCGCGGGGCTCGCCGAGCTCACGATCGTCTGCGAGGAGATCGCGGCGCAGGGCGCGCCGATCCTGCTGCTGCTGGTCACGGCGGCGATCTCGGCGGAGGTGATCGCCGAGTTCGGATCCGAGGAGCAGCGCAAGGAGTGGCTGCCCGGGCTCGCGAGCGGCCGCACCAAGGTCGTCTTCGCGATCACCGAGGCGAACGCCGGCTCGAACACGCACAAGCTCGCCACCACCGGCCGCCGCGACGGCGACGGATGGGTGCTCGACGGCGAGAAGCACTACATCTCCGGCGTCGACACCGCCGAGGCGCTGCTGCTCGTCGCCCGCACCGGCACCTCCGCGGACCGCACCTCCTCGGCACCGGCGCGGCTGTCGCTCTTCCTCGTCCCCACCGACGCGCCCGGGCTGACCCGCACCCCGCTGCCCGTGGACGTGATGCTTCCCGAGAAGCAGTTCAGCCTGCACCTCGACGGCGTGCGCGTCCCGGCATCGGCGCTGGTCGGCGAGGAGGGGCAGGGCTTCCGCCAGGTCTTCCACGGGCTCAACCCCGAACGGATCACCGGCGCCGCGCTGTGCGTCGGCATCGCCCGCTACGCGCTCGGCCGGGCCGCGCGGTACGCCCGCGACCGGCAGGTGTGGGGTCAGCCGATCGGCGCGCACCAGGGCGTCGCGCACGCCCTGGCCAAGGCCAAGATCGAGACCGAGCTGGCGGCACTGATGACGCACCGGGCCGCCGCGCTGCACGACAGGGGCCTGCCCGCGGGCGAGGCGTCGAACATGGCCAAGTACGCCGCGGCGGAGGCAGCACTCGCCGCCGTCGACGCGGCGATGCAGACCCACGGCGGGAACGGCGTCTCGGCCGAGTTCGGGCTGCTGCCCTACTGGGGACTGGCCCGCCTGCTACGCATCGCGCCGGTGAACCGCGAGATGATCCTCAACTACGTCGCCCAGCACAGCCTCGGACTGCCGAGGTCGTACTGATGGCGCTCCTGCGGTCCCGCCTCGACACGTCGTCGGAGACCTACGCGAGCAACCGCAAGGCCCAGCTCGAGGTGCTGGCCCAGCTCGACGCGGAGCACGCGAAGGTCGTCGCGGGCGGCGGGGAGCGGTACGTGGCGCGCCACCGGGCCCGCGGCAAGCTGCCGGTCCGGGAGCGGCTGGAATTGCTGCTCGACCCGGACGCCCCGTTCCTGGAGCTGTCGGCGCTCGCGGCGTGGGGCACCGAGTTCACCGTTGGCGCCACGGTCCTCACCGGGATCGGCGTCGTGTCCGGGGTCGAGTGCATCGTGATCGCGCACGACCCGACGGTGCGCGGCGGCGCGATGAACCCGTACTCGCTGCGCAAGACGCTGCGCGCGCTGGAGATCGCCCGGGTGAACCGGCTGCCGGTGGTGAACCTCGTCGAGTCCGGCGGGGCCGACCTGCCCACCCAGCTCGACCTGTTCGTCCCGGCCGGGCGGATCTTCCACGAGCTGACGGAGCTGTCCGGGCTCGGCATCCCGACGGTCGCGATCGTGTTCGGCAACTCGACGGCGGGCGGGGCGTACATCCCGGGCATGTGTGACTACTCCGTGCTCGTCGACAAGGGCGCGAAGGTGTTCCTCGGCGGGCCGCCGCTGGTGAAGATGGCCACCGGCGAGGAGGCCGACGACGAGGCGCTCGGCGGGGCCGAGATGCACAGCCGCGTGTCTGGCCTGTCCGACCAGTTCGCCGTCGACGAGCGCGACGCCATCCGGCTCGGCCGGCGCATCCTGGCCAGGATCAACTGGCGCAAGCTCGGGCCGGCGCCGGCGTTGCACCCGGAGCCGCCGCGCTACGACCCCGACGAGATCCTCGGCATCGTCTCCGCCGATGTGAAGGTGCCGTTCGACCCGCGCGAGGTGCTTGCCCGCACCGTCGACGGCTCGGAGTTCGACGAGTACAAGCCGCTCTACGGGACCTCGCTGGTCACCGGCTGGGCGAGCATCCACGGCTATCCGGTGGGCGTGCTGGCCAACCACCGCGGCGTGCTGTTCAGCGAGGAGGCCAAGAAGGCCACCGAGTTCATCCTGCTCGCCAACCAGACCGACACGCCCCTGGTGTTCCTGCAGAACACCACCGGCTACATGGTCGGCACCAACTACGAGCAGGGCGGGATCATCAAGGACGGCGCCAAGATGATCAACGCCGTCACCAACAGCGCGGTGCCGCACCTGACGGTCACCATGGCGTCGTCCTTCGGCGCGGGCAACTACGGCATGTCCGGGCGCGCCTTCGACCCCCGGTTCCTGTATGCCTGGCCGGGCGCCAAGCTGGCCGTGATGGGCGCGGCGCAGCTCGCCGGGGTGCTCTCGATCGTCGGGCGGGCGTCCGCGGCGGCGCAGGGCAGGCCGTTCGACGACGAGGCGGACCGGCAGCGGACGGCCGCCGTCGAGGCCCAGATCGAGGAGGAGTCGCACGCGTTCGCCGTCACCGCCCGGCTCTACGACGACGGCATCGTCGACCCTCGCGACACCCGCACCGTGCTCGGGATGAGCCTGTCCGCCGTGCACTCCAACCACGTCGAAGGCCGCCGCGGCTTCGGCGTCTTCCGGATGTGACCGCCGTGGCCCCGTCGATCTGTCCGAACGTATGTTTGATCCATGGCGCACGGGCACAGTCGTGTGTGCGAGCGCGCGTAGTCGTGTTCGAGCGCAGCTGGGGCGCGAGCGGCCGGTGGGGAGTGGATTGGCGGTGATCGGGAAGCTGCTGGTGGCCAACCGTGGGGAGATCGCGGCTCGGGTGATGCGTGCGGCGCAGGCGATGGGCATCGCGACGGTCGCGGTGTACTCCGACGCGGACGCCGACGCGCCGTTCGTCCGGCTCGCCGACGAGGCCGTCCGGCTGCCCGGCGTCCTCCCGGCGCAGACCTACCTGCGCGGCGACCTCGTGATCGCCGCCGCCCGCGCCACCGGCGCGGACGCGGTGCACCCCGGGTACGGGTTCCTGTCGGAGAACGCCGGGTTCGCCCGCGACTGCGCAGCGGCCGGGCTCACGTTCGTCGGGCCGTCGCCGGAGGCGATCGCCACGATGGGCTCGAAGCTCGAGGCGAAGGCGTTGATGGCGGCCGCCGGCGTCCCGGTGCTGCCCGGCGCGACCGTCGGGCCGGAGACGGACCTGGCAGCGGTAGCCGCGGAGATCGGCTTCCCGGTGCTGGTCAAGGCCGCGTTCGGTGGCGGCGGGCGCGGCATGCGGGTGGTGCACACCGGCGCGGAGCTGGCCGGGGCCGTGGAGGGCGCCCGCCGCGAGGCGGCATCCGCGTTCGGCGACGGGACGGTGTTCCTGGAGCGGTTCGTCGTCGACCCCCGTCACCTCGAGGTGCAGATCCTCGGCGACACCCACGGCGCCGTGGTGCACCTGTTCGAGCGCGAGTGCTCGATCCAGCGCCGCTACCAGAAGATCGTCGAGGAGTGCCCGTCCCCGGCCGTGGACGACGCGCTGCGCGCGGAGCTGGGCGCGGCGGCCGTCGCGGCGGGCAGGGCGATCGGCTACGTTGGTGCGGGCACCGTGGAGTTCGTGGCCTGGGATGCCTCGGCAGGAGGCGCCGCGGGCTGCGCGGGGGACGGAGCCCCCCGCGGGTTCGCGTTCCTGGAGGTCAACACCCGGCTTCAGGTGGAACATCCGGTGACCGAGCTGGTCACCGGGCTCGACCTCGTCGAGCTGCAGCTGCGGATCGCCGAGGGTGAGGCGCTGCCGCCGGAGGTCACGGCCGCGCGGATCGACGGGCATGCGATCGAGGTCCGGCTCTACGCCGAGGACGTGCCGGCCGGGTTCCTACCGGCCACCGGGACGCTGCACCGCTTCCGCATCCCGGAACTGCCGGGCGTGCGCGTCGACTCCGGGGTCGCGGACGGCTCGGTCGTCGGCACCGCGTACGACCCGATGCTGGCCAAGGTGATCGCGCACGGCCGCACCCGCCGCGAGGCCGCCCGCACGCTGGCTGGCGCCCTGCGGCGCGCCGAGCTGCACGGCGTCACCACCAACCGCGACCTGCTCGTCGGGATCCTGCGCGAGGACGAGTTCCTCGCCGGACGCACCGACACCGGCTACCTCACCCGGCACGACCCGGCCGCGCTCGGCGCCCCGGCGGGTGGCGGCGCGCGGCAGGCTGCGGCCGCGGCGCTGGCGAGGCAGGCCGCGAACCGGCGGGACGCCCGGGTGCTCGCCGGGTTGCCGTCGGGCTGGCGCAACGTGGGCGGCGCACCCCAGCGGGTCGGCTACACCCGCGGCGGCGACACGCTGGAGGTCACCTACGCGTTTCACCGGTCCGGGTTGGAGCTGGCCGTGGACGGCGCTCCGCTCGGGGAGGCCGTGCGCCTGGTGTCGGCGACGCCGGACGCCGTGGAGCTGGAGATCGACGGCGTGCGCCGCACCTACACCGTGCACACCGTCGATGCGGTGTCCTACGTGGACGGGGAGGGGTCGGTCGCGCTCGCCGAGGTACCGCGCTTCGCCGACCCGGACGCGCACGCGCAGGCAGGCTCGCTGCTCGCGCCGATGCCGGGCGCGGTGGTGCGGGTGCTCGCCGACCCGGGCGAGACCGTGGCGGCCGGTCGGGCGCTGCTCGTGCTGGAGGCGATGAAGATGGAGCACACCGTCGTCGCGCCCGTCGACGGTGTGCTCGCGGAGCTGCGGGTGGGCCCCGGCGACCAGGTGCAGACCGGGCAGGTGCTGGCGGTGGTCGAATGAACGTCAGCTACGAGGTCGTGAGCGGTGTCGCCTGGCTGACGATCGACCGTCCCGAGGCCCGCAACGCGCTGTCGCGCGACGTCCGCGACGGGCTGTGGGCCGGCACCCGCCGGTTCGTCGCCGACGACTCCGCCGCCGTGCTCGTGCTCACCGGGACCGGCGACCAGGCGTTCTGCGCCGGCGGCGACCTCAAGGAGATGGCCGAGCACCGGCTGGAGATCCCGCCGCCGGACTTCCTGCCGCAGTTCGGCCGCAACGTCGACGTGCCGAAGCCGACCATCGCCGCCGTCAACGGGGTGGCGTACGCCGGCGGGTTCCTGCTGGCCCAGCAGTGCGACCTCGTCGTCGCCGCGGAGCACGCCCGGTTCGCCGTCAGCGAGGTGAAGGTGGGCCGCGGCGCGCCGTGGGCGGCGCCGCTGTCGTGGCTGGTGCCCCCGCGGGTGGCATGCGAGATCCTGCTCACCGGCGACCCGCTCGACGCCGCCCGGGCGTATCAGGTCGGGCTGGTCAACCAGGTGGTTCCGGCCGGGGAGCTGCGGGAGCGGGCGCAGGCGCTGGCCGAGCGGATCGCGGCGAACGCTCCGCTGTCGGTGCGCGCGGCCAAGCGCACGGCCTACCTCTCGGCGGACTGCTCGCGCGAGGAGGCGTACGCGCGGGCGGACGGTATCTGGGCGCCGGTCTACCGGTCGGCGGACGCGCAGGAGGGGCCGGCCGCGTTCCGCGAGAAGCGCAAGCCGGTCTGGACGGGGAGGTAGCGGTGCCGGTCTCGATGGCGGCCCTGGCCGACGACCTGGCGGCGGAGTCCGCCGAGCTCCGGGCGATGCTCGCGGGGCTGGACGAGAAGGGCTGGCGGCGGCCGACGCCCGCGGCGGGCTGGTCGGTCGGCGACCAGGTCTCGCACCTGGCGCACTTCGACGACGTCGCGGTGCGGTCGGCAGTCGATACCCAAGGGTTCCGGGCCGATTTTGATATGATCGAGGCCGAGTGCGCTCTCGACCCGGACACAAT
>JBQTJE010000217.1:0-6429 GCA_052387455.1 Pseudonocardia sp. | reverse complement strand
GCGAGACCGCGCTTGCGACACGGCGAGTCCGCGTACTCGACACGGCGAGTCCGGCATCCGGCCGAACCGGCCGGCCACCGCGGCCGTCGGATACCGTCGCTCGTCGTGAGCCTCACCGCTGCGCTGCTCGACCCCGTCCTCGCCGGGCCCGGCGCCGCCCGCCCGCTGCTCACCTACTATGACGACGCCACCGGCGAGCGCATCGAGCTCTCCGGCGTCACGACCGCCAACTGGGCCGCGAAGGCCGCGAACCTCCTGCGGGACGAGTGCGACGTCGAGCCCGGGACCCGGGTCGCGCTGCTGCTGCCCGCGCACTGGCAGACCGCGGCGGTACTGCTGGCGGCGTGGTCGTGCGGGGCGGAGGTGGTCGCGCCGCCGGGCGCGGAATCGGCCGGCCGGGCGGACTGGGTGCTCACCGACGCCGAGCACCTCGGCTCCGCGCTCGCGCTGGATCCGCGCGGCGGGGTGGTCGCGCTGTCGCTGGACCCGTTCGGCAAGGGCCTGCCCGACCTGCCCGGCGGAGTGATCGACTTTGCCACGGAGGTGCCGCTGCACGGCGACGAGTTCGTCGCGTGGGAGCCGGTTGCGCGCGCCGCGCCGGCGCTGGCCGGGGCGCCGGTCGAGGCGGTGCTGGACGATGCGCGGCGCCGCGCCGCCGCCCACGACCTCGGCTCCGGCGCTCGGGTGCTCTCGACCCTCGGCTGGGACACCGCCGACGGCCTGGGCGACGGCCTGCTCGCCGTGCTCGCCGCCGGGGCGTCGCTGGTGCAGTGCCGCTACGCCGACCCGACCCGCCTAGACGCCCGCGCCACCGCCGAGCGAGCAACCCACCGGCTCGGCGGCCGGAACAGCACTTAGTGACCTGGATGCTGTTGGAGAGGCCCGAAAACAGCATCCAGGTCACTAAGTGCGGGGTGGGGGCGGGCGGCGAGATCGGCGATCAGCTACCGCAGCAGGGCGCGGGCCATGACCATTCGCTGGATCTGGTTGGTGCCCTCGTAGATCTGGGTGATCTTGGCGTCGCGCATCATGCGCTCCACCGGGAAATCGCGGGTGTAGCCGGCGCCGCCGAGGAGCTGCACGGCGTCGGTGGTGACCGACATCGCCACGTCCGACGCCATGCACTTCGCGGCGGAGGAGATGAAACTGAGGTTCGGCTCGCCCCGTTCGGCCCGCGACGCCGCGACGTACACGAGCTGGCGCGCGGCCTCGACCTTCATCGCCATGTCGGCGACCATGAACTGCAGGCCCTGGAACTCCGCGACGGCCTTGCCGAACTGGCGCCGCTGCTTGATGTACTCGACGGCGGTGTCCAGCGCGCCCTGGGCGATGCCGACGGCCTGGGCGCCGATGGTGGGGCGGGTGTGGTCGAGGGTGCGCAGCGCGGTCTTGAAGCCGGTGCCGGGCTCGCCGATCATGCGGTCGGCCGGGACGGTGCAATCGGTGAAGTAGACCTCGCGGGTGGGCGAGCCGTTGATGCCGAGCTTGCGCTCCTTGGGCCCGACCTCGAAGCCGGGGTCGTCGCGGTGCACGACGAACGCCGAGATCCCGTTGGCGCCGCGTTCCGGGTCGGTGACGGCCATGACCGTGTACCACACCGACTCCCCGGCGTTCGAGATCCACGCCTTGGTGCCGTTGAGGACGTACGAGTCGCCGTCGAGCCGGGCCCGGGTCTTCATCGATGCGGCGTCGGAGCCGGCCTCGCGCTCGGACAGCGCGTAGCTGATCATCGCCTCGCCGGACGCGATCGACGGCAGCACCTGCTGCTTCAGCTCGTGCGAGGCCGAGAGCAGGATCGGGGTGAGCCCCAGCCCGTTGACACCGGGGATCAGCGAGGACGAGGCGCAGACCCGCGCCACCTCCTCCAGCACGATGCAGGCCGAGAGCTCGTCGGCGCCTTCGCCGCCGTACTCCTCGGGGATCAGGATCGCGTGGAACCCGGCCTTGGTGAGCGCCTCGCGGGCCTCGACGGGGTAGCGGCCCTGCTCGTCGACCTCGGCCGCGTGGGGGGCGATCTCCTTCTCGGCGAGGGTGCGCACCGCCTCGCGCAGCGCCTCGTGCTCGTCGCTGAGCCGGTATGCGTCGAAATCAGGGTTCATAGCGCGCATCCTAACGGCACTGAGTGCCGTCAATCAAGGAAACTGCTACCCTCAGTGCCGTGACAGAGCCCGCAGTCCGGCGTGGCCGCTCTCCCGAGGGGCGGGCCGAGGTCCGCCGCGCCCTCACCGTCGCCGCGGTCGAGCTGTTCGCGACGACGGGCTACGACGAGACCACCGTCGACGACATCACCGCGGCCGCCGGCGTCGCCCGCCGCACCTTCTTCCGGTACTTCCCGAGCAAGGAGGACGCGGTCTCGCCCGACCACGAGGCGGCGCTGGAGCGGGTCACCGAGATCTTCGAGACCGCACATCCCACGGAACCGACGACGTCGCTGGTGCTGCGCGCGGGCGAGGCCGTGCTGGACCTGTACGCCGACGACGCGGCGCTCTCGGTGCGCCGCTTCCGGCTCACCCACCAGGTGCCGGCGTTGCGTGACCGCGAATCGGCGAGCGTGCACCACTACCGGCGGCTCTTCACCCGCCACCTCCGGCGCCGCTACGCCGGGCAGCCGGACGGCGAGCTGCGGGCGGCCGTCGTCGGGGCGGCGATCGTGGCGGCGCACAACTTGGCGCTGCGGTCGTGGCTCACCGACGGCGCCCCCCCGGCGGGCCTGGCGGGCTGCCGGGCGGACTTCCGCCGGGTGGCGGAGCTGCTGCCCCCCGAGCCGGGCGAGCAGCACGGGCTCGACGGGGTCGCCGCCCGGCTGGAGAGGGTCGTCGGGCGGCTGGAGCGCACCGCGCCCGCCTGAGCCCGAGATCCTTACCCCCGATGACGGCGGCACTACCGAACGCGGGCATCCCGGCCGCCGGATCGTCGGCGCGAGCAAGGTGAGCGGTGATCCGGCCCACGGGGCCGGCGCAGCCACCCGGGAGGCCCGTGCTCTCCGCCTCGGATCGTGGGGCCGGTTGACCGTCGCGCTGCCGGCGGGGAACCCCTACCACCGCGCCGGACCGCCGCGCGACACCGCGCTCACGGTGGCCGACCGCGACGAGCGCCTCGCCGCGCGGGTCGCCAGCGGGGAGCTCGCCGGCGCCGAGCGGGCCAGGGCGCTGCGCCCGGCGAGCCCCGAGCAGCTGCGCCGGCTCGCCGTGTGGCCACGCACGGCGCCCACGACGATCGGCGGCGAGCCTGGGTGGCATCGGCAGGCGGCGGCTGAAGGGCCCGGAGCCGGACATGCGTGACCCCCGGGCCGCACCGTAGGTGCGCACGCCGAGCTGGACGGGCTCGGGCCCGGGGGCACGGGTGACTGCCTGGAAGTCGCCGGCACCACACCGGCTTCCACTGCGGTCGGAGATGTCCACGTGGTGCTAGCGGACAGCCACCTCACATGAAGTCCTGTAGCTCATCAACGCTGGACCACCTCCTCTCCTGTGTGCCGCCACCCTACGACCGCGCCGAGCCGTTGCGCCAGGCGAAAATCGCGGGTCAGCCGAGCACCGACGGGACCTTCGCCGCGGTGCCCCCGAGGTCGACGTAGACCTGGGCCCACGCGCGGTCGGTGTCGCCGGCGGGGGCACCGTCGCAGTACGGCTTGGCGCCGTTCGCGGTGTAGTAGCGCAGCAACGCGAAGTTGGTCGTGGTGTCGCGCTGCGCGGGGTCGGTGTAGCGCGCACCCGGCTCCTCCGCTTGGTGGATCATGCAGCCCACCTCGCGGCCGCCCTCGTTGTCGAACACCGGCCCCGGGTCGGCGGCACAGCCCGCGGCCCCCCCGGTCGCGGCCAGCATGAACACCACTGTGCCGACGTGACGTCGCACCAGTCCTCCTCGTACACGTGAACGGGACATGGGTCAGCCGGCGAGGGCGCGCAGCGCGAGCCCGAGGCCGACGACGAGTACCAGCACCGCGGTGGCCACCGGCAACGCCGCAGCCAGGTGGCGCCCGCGTGCCTGCCAGGCGCGGGTGCGCTCCATCCGGGCGAGCCGGTCGCGGACCGAGACGAGCAGCAGACCGGCTGCGGTGAGCGTGCCCGCCATGCCGAGCGCGTAGCACAGGACCAGGCCGATCCCGAAGCCGGTGCGCCCGATCTCGACGGCGGCGAGCAGCACCAGCAGCGCCGTCGGGCTCGGCACCAGCCCACCCGCGACGCCCATGCCGACCAGGCCCAGCCGGCTCCACGCACGGTCGATCCCGGGGCCGTCGGGCCCGTGGCCGTGTCGATGGCCGCCGTGTCCGTGGCCGTGGCCGTGTCCGTGGCCGCCGTGGCCGCCGAGCACCCCGCCCCCGCCGACCGCCGCTCCCACCAGCACCCCGGTGCGTTCGGCCGCGGGCAGCAGTGCCAGTTCCCGGCGCCTGCGGACCGCGGTGCGCAGCAGCGCCACCCCGACGGCCGCGACCAGCAGGCCGCTCACCACCCCGAGCCAGCGCATCGCCACCTCCGGCGCGAACGCCGCGACGAGCGTGATGAGCAGCCCGAACACCAGCACCCCGGCGGTGTGGGTGATCGTCACGGTGGCGCCGACGGCCAGCGCGTCGCGCCGGGTGCCCTGCCTGCCCGCGAGGTAGGCCGCCATCACGGTCTTGCCGTGTCCGGGCAGGGCCGCGTGGGCCGCGCCCAGCGCCAGGGACATGACAACGGCGAGCGCGCCGACGGCCGGGGTCAGGCTCGGCGCGGCGGCGAGCCCGTTCAGGAATCGCTCCCCCGAGGTCAGCAGGCCGTCGAGCCAGCTGGGGGCGGGCGGGCGGGCCGGCGAGCCCGCCACCCCCGTGCCGTCGCCGCCCGGGGCGCTGCCCGGAATGACGCTGATCCGGGCGGACCGCTGGTCCAGCGGGTCGTCGAGCAGGCCCGTCGGGTAGGAGCGCAGCTGCTGTGACGTGCTCTGCGCGGGCACGTCGGCGGCGGTGATCCGCAGCCCGGAACCGGTGGCGGTGATCTCCCGCCAGCCGATCCGGTCGGCGCGGAAGGTGTCGGTGAACTCCACGTCGCCGCCGCGCGCGAGCTCGGCCGGGGCCACCAGACCACACGTGACGCGGGTGGTCGGCAGGCTCTGCTCGCCCACCGGGAACGCCGCCGCGGCCGCCGCGACCGTGAACGTCACCGGGTCGCCGTCGACGAGCGCCACGAGCCCGGTGCGCAGGGCGGCGCACTCGGCGGTGGCGTACGCGGCGGCCTCGGCGGCGGAGTAGGCGCCGTCGCGGTCGGTGTCGACGGCGGGTCGCTGCTGCAGGGTGGGGACCTCGGCGGAGTCGAGCACCGCGAGGACCTCGATGCGGTCGGGGTGCAGCGTGAGCCCGTCGTAGTGGTTGACGGTGAAGTTGCCCAGCGGGTGGGCCTGCGCGGGCGGCGCGGCGGTGGGCCCGACCGGCACCAGCATGAGGGCCGCGACCGCGAGCACGACGGCGGCGGCGCGGCGCAGGTACCTCACGTGCCGGCGCCCAGCTCGGCGACGGTCCGCCGCGCCTGCGGTGCCGCCAGGACGTTGAAGTGCGGGTTGAGCGTGAGCGCCGCGGTGAGCGTGGCCACGGCTTCGCGGTCGCGGCCCAGTGCCGCGAGGATCATGCCGCGGTGGTAGGCGAACGAGGCGTTGCGCCAGCCCAGCGCCGCGGCCCGCTCGGCGTAACCGAGTGCCTCGGCGTGCCGGCCGTTGACGTGCAGCGCCCAGGCCAGCGCATCGGCGCTGAACACGCTCTGCCGCCGGTCCCACTCGGCCCGGGCCAGCGCCAGCGCCTGCGCGGGATCGCCGTGGTCGGCGGCGATCAGGGCGGCGACCTGGTCGTCGGTGGAGCCCTCGGCCGCGTAGAGCCGCTGCTGGGCGGCGAGCACCTCGTACTGGGCCGCGGCGTCGCCGGGGCGCCCGGCGGCCTCCAGCAGCTCGCCGTACTCGAGCAGGTACTGCGGCAGCGGGATGCGGGTGGTGATGTCGCCGTAGCCGGCCAGCGCCTCCTCGACACGACCCTGGGCGTAGGCCACCTTGGCCCGGCCCTGGAGCAGCGTGACGTCACCGGGCGCGGCCAGCAGGCCCTGCTCGTAGTGCGCGGCGGCCTGCTCGACCCGCCCGGCGTTCCAGTCCAGGTCGCCGAGCTGGTAGCGGCAGAACGCGATCTCGTCGGGCGCGACGGCGAGGCCCAGTGCCCGCTCCATCGCCGCGCGCGCCTCGTCCGGGCGGCCGTTGAGCTCCAGGTCGTAGGAGGCGCGGGTGAGCGCGGCGAGGCCGGGGCGCACGTCGAGCATCTGCTGGACGGCGGCGGTCGCGGCGGCGGGGTCGCCGAGCTGGGTGTAGGCGTCGGCGAGGACGCCGTACACCTCGGGGGTGTACGGGCGCAGCACCCGCGCCCGCTCGCCGAGATCGCGGGCGGCGGCGAAGTCGTGGCGGGCGTTGGCGAGCTGGCCG
>JBQTJE010000216.1:0-5882 GCA_052387455.1 Pseudonocardia sp. | reverse complement strand
GGCGGTACCGAGCGCGGCGAGCAGCACGGCGAGCAGCACGGGTGGCGCGGACAGGCGCAGCGCCCGGCGGCGGCGCGCGCGGGGCCGGGGATCCGAGGGTGCGGCGGGGTTCACGCCGAGCCCAACGACCGCGCGCGGCGAAGGAGGCGATCTTTCCCCGGTCGGTGTGAACCACCGGCCGGCGTGGCCTACCGGCCGGCGTGACTAGCGCGAGCGGCGGGCGGCCCAGCGGGCGGCGAGGACGTCCACCGAGCGGTCGAGCCCGGCGGCGACCGCCCAGCACAACGGCAGCAGCACGACGACTGCGAGCACGACCTGGAGCGGGAACGCGAGCTGGGTGACCCACAGCTCGACCGCGTCCCACCAGTCGGCGACGCTGCGTAGCACGGACCGCCTCCTCGGATGGGTGGTCTCGACACGCACGATAGCCCGGCCCGTTCGGTGGCGCGCGACGGTCCCCACTAGGTTGACGTGCATGTTCGCCGTCTACGCCGCCGCCCCCCATCCCGACTCCCCGCTCGACGGGCTCACCGTCGGGGAACGCCCCGACCCGGTCGCTCCCGAGGGGTGGGTCACCGTCGACGTCGCGGCGGCGAGCCTCAACATGCACGACATCTGGACGCTGCGCGGGGTCGGCATCAAACCCGACCAGTTCCCGATGATCCTCGGCTGCGACGGCGCGGGCCGGCTCGCCGACGGCACCGAGGTGGTCCTGCACTCGATCATCGGGGACCCGGCCTGGCAGGGCGACGAGACGATCGACCCGAAGCGCACGCTGCTCACCGAGCGCCACCAGGGCACGTTCGCCGACCAGGTGGTCGTCCCGGCGCGCAACGCCGTGCCGCGCCCTGACGGCCTTTCCGCCGCCCAGGCCGCGGTGATGGGCACGGCATGGCTGACGGCCTACCGGATGCTGTTCAACAAGTCCGGGTTGCGGCCAGGTCAGACGATGCTGGTGCAGGGCGCCTCGGGTGGGGTGTCGACGGCGCTGGTGCAGCTCGGGCGCGCGGCCGGGATGCGGGTGTGGGTCACGGGACGCACGGATGCGAAGCGGGCGCTGGCCGAGAAGCTGGGGGCGCACGCCACGTTCGCCTCGGGCGAGCGGCTGCCGGAGCGGGTCGACGCGGTGTTCGAGACCGTCGGCGAGGCCACCTGGGCACACTCGATGCGCTCGCTCAAGCCCGGCGGGATCGTCGTCATCTCCGGGAGCACGAGCGGGCCCAACCCGCCCGCCGACCTTCAGCGGCTGTTCTTCCTCCAGCTGCGCGTCGTGGGCTCCACGATGGGCACCCGCGACGAGCTCGCCGACATGCTCGCCTTCGTGGCCAACGCCGGGATCAGCCCGGAGATCGGCCTGGAGCTGCCGATGGAGCGGGCCGAGGAGGGCTTCCGCGCGATGCTGGACGGCGACACCGCGGGGAAGATCGTATTCACCCGTTCGGCCTAGCTTGGGCGTGACGAGCGACACGCGCATTCGTGTGGTGTTTCCGTGAAGTTCATAGGTCCATCCGGGTGATGAACGTCACACAGCGCCACGAGCTGGGGGAACTAGGTACAGTCAGTCAGCGTGTCCGAGACATCGAGTAGATCGGCGCCGGTAGCCACCCCCATACCGGCGCCGCGCGTCACCGGAATGGTCGAGCTTCTCGACCGGGTCGACCGGGCCGTCGCCACCGCCATCGTGCCGTCCACGGAGGCCGAAGGGGTGAGCCGGGACGGCTGGCGGGTGCTCCTGATGCTCGCCCGCGGCGGAGGTCGCAGCATGGGCGAGATCGCGGCCCACACCGCCCTGCCCGCGCCCACGGCGACCCGGGTGGTGGACCGCCTGGTCGCCCACCGGCTGGCCTACCGCCGTCACGACCCGGTGGACCGCAGGCGCGTGCTCGTGCACCTGGCCGGCGACGGCCGCACCGTCGTCGAGCGCGTGTGCCTGCGCGTGGAGCGCCGGGTCGGCGCCGCCCTCGGCTCGGCCCACCCGCCGCGGCGGGCCCAGCTCGCCGAGCTGCTCGAGTCCCTCGCCACCCCGCCGAGCACCCCCGCCCGCTAGCTCCCGCATCCCCGCTCCCGCCGATCCGTCCAGCCAAGGCCCGTCCGGCAAGGCCTGCCCGCGGGCGCCGGGATACGCCGGTGGCGCGTCAGCCCCGCGCCGGCTCCCTCAACCGAGATGCACCTCGCCACGCACCGACGCCGGCGCGCCCGCGACCCCGGCGACGAGCCCGCCGCCGGGCTCGCGCCGGGCGAGCACGGGGACGCCGGCGAAGGCGGGGCGTTCCAGCCGGTAGCCGAAGCGGCCGACCGGCTGCTGCGGTGCGAACCGGCGCGGCAGCTCCAGCAGCAGCAGCGCCAGCAGGGGGCCGTGCACGACGAGACCCGGGTAGCCCTCGGTGCCGGTGGCGTAGGCCTGGTCGTAGTGGATGCGGTGGGTGTTGTAGGTCAGCGCGGACATCCGGAACAGCAGCGCCGCGTCGGGGTCGAGCGTGATCCGCCACGGGCCCTCGGGCTCCGGCGGCGCGGCCGGCGCGAGCTGGGGCTCGGGCGCAGCGGGGCGGGCGGTCCCGGCGGGCTGGCTGCGATACACGACGTCCTGCTCCTCGACGACCCTGACCACCCCGCCCGCGAGGAACTCGTGGCGCACCGTCGTGAACAGCATCTCCCCGCTGCGGCCGCGCTTGGCCGTCACGGCGGTGAGCGTCGAGCGCCGCAGCACCGGTTCCCCGACGCGCAGCGGCGCGCGCAGCTCGAGCCGCCCACCCGCGAACATCCGGCGGCGGTCCGGGACCGGGGGCAGGAAGTGCCCGTCGGCCGGGTGCCCGTCCGCGCCCAGCTCGGCGCGGGCCGGGTGGTCGAGGAAGGCGAACCAGTGCCACAGCGGCGGCACGACGTCGCCGGTTCCCGAGATCGGCGACGGGACGTCGAGCGCCGCGGCGAACGCCTCGACCGCCCACGCCCGCACGGCGTCGGTGGTCTCGACGGGCGCGGGCGCCCACCCCCGCACGTGCTCCGCGAGGCTCACCCCGCCCCGCCGTCCCCGCTGCCGCGCCGCCGGGAGCCCTTGCCGCGACCGCGCCCCTCCGCCCGCGCCCCCCCCCCCCCCCCCCCCCCCCCCCCCGGCCCGCCGGGGGGCGCGGCCCCGGAGGGTGGGCGCGGTGCGAGCGGACGGGCGCCGTCACGGCCGCACCATCAGCGCGACGCACTCCAGGTGATGGGTCATCGGGAACGCGTCGAAGGCCCGCAACCCGGCGAGGGTGTAGCCGCGGCCGGCGAACAGCGCGAGGTCGCGGGCGAGCGCGGCCGGGTCGCACGCCACGTGCACGATCCGGCCGGGCACCCGCGCGCACAGCGCGTCGACGAGTGCGGCCCCGAGCCCGCGTCGCGGCGGGTCCGCGACGACGACGTCGGGCCCGGTGAGCGGGGTGCGCCCGGGCAGCCTGCCCAGCACCGTCTCGACCCGCCCGGCCGTCCACGTCACCTGCGGCAGGTCCGCCAGCGCCGCGCGGCCGTCGTCGACGGCGCGGCGCGAGGACTCCACGACGTGCACCGCGCCGTCGGCGCCGACCTGGCCGGCGAGCACGGCCGCGAACAGCCCGACGCCGCCGTAGAGGTCCCATGCCGTGCCACCCGCGGGCGCCTGCGCCCAGTCCGCGACCACATCCGCGAGCGTGCCGGCCAGCTCCGGGTGCACCTGCCAGAACACCCCGGGCGCGAGGCGCCACTCGCGCCCGACCGCCCGCTGCACCACGGAGCCGGCTGCCGAACAGCCCGACTCCCCCTGCCGCAGACCCCGACTCGCGGGGGGATCGACGTGCACGGTGCCGTCGGCGTCCACCGCGACGTCCACCTCGGCGCCGGGCGGGAAGGCGCCGTCGAGCACCGGTGGCAGCACGCCCGGCGGGGCGAGCGGGCAGTCGCCGATCGGCAGGACGTCGTGGCTGCGGTGCGCGCGCAGCCCGGCGCGGCCGGTGTCGTCGACGGCCAGGCGCACCCGGTGCCGCCAGCCCAGCGGCCCGCCAGGCAGTTCCTCCACCACCACGTCGCGCTCGATGCCGGCCAACCGGCGCAGCTGCTCGGCCAGCACCGCGGCCTTGAGCTCGCGCTGCGCGCCGGGCTCGACGTGCTGGAAGTCGCACCCGCCGCACCCGCCCGGCCGCGCCCAGACGCACGGCGCCGCGACCCGGTGCGGTGACGGCTCGACGACGGCGATCGCGTCGGCCCGGCAGAACGAGCCGCCGCCGTCCTCGGTGACCACCGCGCGCACCCGCTCGCCGGGCAGGGCGTGGCGGACGAACACCACGCGCCCCGCGGGATCGTCACCCGCCCTGGCCACGCAGTGCCCGCCATGCGCGACCGGGCCGACGGTCAGGTCGAGGACGCGGTCGACCCAGGTCCCCGCCGCCGCACGCGCCGCCGCACGGGCCGCCGTCACCGGCGCACCGTGTCCCGCGCGGGCGGGGTCGCGGGCAGAGCGGGCCCGTCGTCACCCAGCGACGCGCGCCCGCGCAGCGGGGTGTCGAGCGACCGGTCCGCGCGCAGCTTCGCCCGCTCCGAGGACTCCAGCTGCCACGGCACGCTCGTGACCATCACCCCGGGCTGGAACAGCAGGCGTCCCTTGAGCCGCAGCGCGCTCTGGTTGTGCAGGATCTGCTCCCACCAGTGCCCGACGACGTACTCGGGGATGAAGACGGTGACCACGTCGCGCGGGTTGTCGGTGCGGATGCGCTTGACGTAGTCCAGCACCGGGCGGGTGACCTCCCGGTACGGCGACTCGATCACCTTGAGCGGCACCGGCAGCTTGCGCTGCGACCACTCGCGCACCAACCGGCGGGTGTCGGCGTCGTCGACGTTCACGGTGATCGCCTCCAGCACCGCCGGGCGCGTCGCCCGGGCATAGGACAGCGCGCGCAGCGTGGGCTTGTGCAGCCGGGAGAGCAGCACGATCGCGTGGTTGCGCGAGGGCAGCACGCCGTCCGCCTCGCCGATGACCAGCTCGTCGGCGACCCGGTCGTAGTGCTTGCGGATCGCCAGCATGACGACGAAGAACACCGCCATCGCGGCGATCGCGATCCACGCCCCGACGGTGAACTTGGTGATCAGCACGGTGACCAGCACGATCGCGGTCATCGTCGCGCCGAACCCGCTGACGATGCGGTAGCGGCGCATCCGGGCCCGCTGCGCCGGGTCGGTGCCGTCGGCGGCGAGCAGCCGGTTCCAGTGCCGCACCATCCCCGTCTGGCTCAGCGTGAACGAGACGAACACCCCGACGGTGTAGAGAGCGATCAGTCGGGTCACCTCGGCCTGGAAGCCGATCACCAGCATGATCGCGAACGCGGCGAGGAAGACGATGCCGTTGGAGAACGCCAGCCGGTCGCCGCGGGTGTGCAGCTGGCGCGGCAGGTAGCGGTCCTGGGCGAGGATCGAGCCGAGCACCGGGAACCCGTTGAACGCGGTGTTGGCGGCGAGCACGAGGATGAGCGCGGTCACCACGACCACGAAGAAGAACCCCACCCGGAACTCGGCGAAGACGGCGTCGGCGAGCTGGGCGACGAGCGTCTGCTGGACGAAGCCCTCCGGCAGTCCGGGGAACTGCTCCGCGGGGTGCTCGGCGAGCTTGGCGCCGGTCAGCCGGGCCAGCCCGATCAGGCCCATGAACATCGTCACCGAGATCAGCCCGAGCAGCGCCAGCGTCCGCGCGGCGTTGCGGGACTTGGGCTTCTGGAACGCCGGCACGCCGTTGCTGATCGCCTCGACCCCGGTGAGGGCCGCGCAGCCCTGGGTGAACGAGCGCAGCACCAGCAGCGCCAGCGCGAGCCCCGTGAACGCGTCCCCCTCGGCGAGCAGCTCGTAGTCCGCGCTCGCGACCCGCACCTCGTCGCCGAACAGCAGGA
>JBQTJE010000215.1:0-32731 GCA_052387455.1 Pseudonocardia sp. | reverse complement strand
GACGCCGACGCGAGCTGAGGCCTGTACCCGCCGAGCCGGATCGATGCCACGATCTCGGCCATGAGCGCCGACCGGCCGCCGCCGCTGCGGGTGTTTCTCAGCCACACCTCGGAGCTTCGGAGCGTTCCCGGCGACCGGTCGTTCGTCGCCGCGGCCGAGGCGGCCGTCACCCGGGCGGGGAACGCGGTGGTCAACATGGCGTACTTCGGTGCCGTCGACCGCGAGCCCGCGCACGTCTGCCGCGAGACGGTGCAGGCCGCCGACGTCTTCGTGCTGATGGCCGGCTCCCGGTACGGCTCCCCGGTGCGGGACCTCCCCGGCCAGTCCTACACGGAGCTGGAGTTCGAGGCCGCGACGGTGGCGGGCCTGCCGCGCCTGGTCTTCATCGTCGACGAGGCGGCACTGCCCGCGGACGGGGGCGAGGTTGCCGAGCACCGGTCGCGGCAGGCGGCGTTCCGGGCGCGGCTGCTGGACTCCGGCGTGACCGCCGCCATGGTGACCTCCCCGGACCAGCTCGAGGTCGCGCTCCTGCAGGCGCTGCTCGCACTGCCGCGGGCGCGGACAGCCGGCAACCCCGTGGGCCGGGTGTGGAACATCCCGGCCCGGCCGGCGACGTTCACCGGGCGCCACGACCTGCTCGACTCGCTGCGGGCGACCGTGGCGGTCGACCGGCGGGCGGTGGTGCGGGCGCTGCACGGCATCGGCGGTGTCGGCAAGACCACCGCCGTGATCGAGTACGCACACCGGCACAGCACCGACTACGACGTGGCGTGGTGGGTGAACGCGCAGGACCCGACGCTGGTCCCGGACCAGCTCGCCGAGCTGGCCCGCGCGCTGGACGTGGCCGGCCCGGCGGACGGTGGCGAGGTCGCGCTCGCCCGGCTGTTCGGGGCGCTGCGCGGGCGCGACCGTTGGCTGCTCGTCCTGGACAACGCCGAGAGCCCGCACGACCTGACCCGCTTCCTTCCCGGCGGCCCCGGGCACGTGCTCATCACGTCGCGCAACCCGGACTGGCAGGGGGTCGCGGCCGGGCTGGACGTCGCGGAGTTCAGCCGGGCCGAGTCGGTGCAGCTGCTGCGCGCGCGGCTGCCACACCTGCCGGACCCGGACGCGGACCGCGTGGCCGACGCCGTGGGCGACCTGCCGCTGGCCGTCGAGCAGGCGGGGGCGATGCTCGCCACCACCGGGCTGACCGTCGACAGCTACCTGGGGCTGCTGAGCGAGCGGGCCGACCGGCTGCTCGCCCACGACAGCGGCACGGCCCGCACGACGGCCGCCGTGTGGGCCGTCGCCTTCGACCACCTGGCCCCGCACGAGCCGGCCGCGCTGGAGCTGCTGACGCTGCTGGCCTGGCTGGCACCGGAGCCGGTGCCGTTGACGCTGCTGTCGGCGAGCCCCGGGCGGCTGCCGCCCGGGCTCGCCGAAACGGTCGCGGACCCGCTCGGCCTCGCCGGCCGGACGTCGTTGCTGCGCCGTCGCGGTCTCGCCAGGGTCACGCCGGGCAGCATCCAGGTGCACCGCGTCCCGGCGGCCCTGCTGCGCACGCGGTCCGCGGCGGACGGGTGGGCGGCCCGGGTGGTGCGGCTGCTGCACGACGTCGCGCCGCCCGACGGCCGCACGGATCCGGCGGCGTGGCCGGTCTGGCAACGGCTGCTCCCCCACGTCCTGACGGCGACGGCGCCGGCGCGCGAGCTCGGTCCGGTCGCCGGGGAGGTGACCACGCTGCTCGACCAGGCGGGGGGCTACCTGCAGGGCCGGGGCGAGCCCCGGACGGCGGTGCCGCTGCTGGAGCGGGCACACGGGTCGCGATCCGAGCGGCTGGGCGAGGATGATCCGCACACGCTGGACGCCGCGAGCGATCTCGCCGTGAGCCTGCGCTCGGCCGGCGAGCTGGACCGTTCGTGGCGGGTCAACCTGGACACGCTGGACCGTCGCCGCCGGGTGCTGGGCGTGGACCATCCCGACACGCTGGTGTCGGCGGGCCGGGTCGCGTCGAACCTGACCTTCCTCGGGCGCCGCGAGGAGGCGCGCGAGCGGTTCGAGGAGGTGCTGCCGCTGCTTCGCCGGGTACTCGGCGAGGACCATCGGGAGACGCTCGCGGTGGCGTCTGCGCTGTCGTTCCTGCTGGGCGAGCTGGGTGAGCACGGGGCGGCCCGGACCCTCGGCGAGGAGACGTTGCGCCGCAGCGAGCAGGCGCTCGGGCCCGATCATCCCGAGACCCTCACCGCGATGGGCAACCTCGCCGTCGTGCTGGGCGGGGCCGGCGACCCCGACGCCGCGCGCGCCTCGAACGAGGACCTGCTCGAACGGCGCAGGCGCATTCTCGGGGCCGACCACCCGCACACCCTCGACTCGATCAGCAACCTCGCCAACGACTACCACCGGGCCGGGCGGTACGCCGAGGCGTGCGCGATGCAGCGCGACGCGCTCGACCGGCGGGCGCGGCTGCTTGGCCGGGACCATCCGTCGACGCTGCACTCGCTGCACGGTCTCGCGGTGCACTGCTCGGCCCTCGACGACAACGAGACGGCCTGCGCGCACCTGCGCGAGGCCCTCGCCGGCCGTACCGAGATTCTCGGCGCGGACCACCCGTTGACGGTGATGACCGCGGACACCCTGCTGTCGACGCTCGGCAAGCTCATGCGCTGGTCCGAGCTGCGCGATGCGAGCCGGGAGGTCCACGAGCAGCGCCGCGACGCCGTGGGCGAGGACGACATGTCGACGATGAGCGCGACCTGGGAGCTCGCCACCGCGCACCACCAGCTGGCGGCGTACGACGAGGCCGCCACGATCCTGACCGAGCTGCTGGACCGGTGCGGGCGGGTGCGGGGCGCCGACGACCAGGTGACGCTGGCGGTGGCCGGGCGGCTGGTCTTCGCCCTGTGCTCGGCGGGCGCGCGGGATCGGGCACTGACCGTGGCCGAGGATGCCGCGACGCGCTGGCGCTCGCACGGCGAGGGCATCGCGGGCGCGATCACCGCGGCGAGCCAGGTCGCCTGGATCCATGCGGCTAGCGGGCGACCGGAGCAGGCCCGGGCGGTGCTCGACGATGCCCTGAGCCGGCACCGGGCCGGGCCGGTCGACGACCCCGCCCGGTTCAGCACGGCGGTGAGCCTGCACACGACCCTGCTCGCGATGGGCGACCGGCCGGGCGCACTGGCGGTCGTCCGCGAGGCGCTCGACGAGCGCCGCGCCCAGCTCGGGGACGAGCATCCCGACACCCTCGCCAACGCAAGTGCCGTCGCCGCGCTGATGGCGCAGGTCGGCGACCACGACGAGGCCCGGACCCTCGCCGTGGCGACCCACGAGACCTGCGACCGCGTTCTGGACGACGAGCACCCGACCGCGGCCATGGTGCTGCGCGACCTCACCGCGGTCCTGCGCGAGTGCGGGGATGCCGAGCAAGCTCACGCTCTCGACGCACAGTGGCTGGACCGCACCCGCGAGCGCTACGGCGACGACCACGCGGAGACCCTCACCTCCGCCCTGAGCCTGGTCGCCGACCTGCGGGCACTGGGCCGGCCCGACGAGGCCCGCGCGCGGGGCGTGGAGCTGCTGGCCCGCTGCCGGCGGATGTTCGGCGACGACGACCAGCGCACGCTGCTCGCCGCCGAGGGCCTCGCCCGGGACCTCGCGGCGCTCGGGGAGATCGTCGCGGCGCGTGACCTCGCCGACGAGGTGCGCACCCGCCGAACGCGGCTGCTCGGGCCACCGAACCCGGACACCGTCCGCGCCGCCGAGCTGCGCGACTCGCTCGGCGAGCCGGGACCGCGGTGACCGGCCGCCTCCGGTCGAGCGCGGTCAGCGGCAGGCCGCCAGCGCCACCGCCGGCATCAGCCCCGAGCGGCACCCCACCCACACCTGCACGTATCCCTCGTACCGGACGGTGAGGACGTCGCGGGCCCGGTCGTAGCGCAGCAGGGTGAGCCGCTGGCGGGTGCCGGTCGGGAACGAGAGCTCCAGGTCGTCGCCGCTGCGCGCGTAGACGAACGCGAACTGGGTGCCGAACGGCGTGATCGTCCCGGTGGGCTGGTAGCCGGTGCGGGTGCCGACCGGGAGCGCCTCGGAGACGGGGTCGAAGCGCCACAGGTTGGCCGCGCTGAACTGGTCGGGGGCCGGGTGCCACCACGTCCCGACTGCGGTGGCGCCGAGGGGGCCGGGTCCGGCGGAGACCTGCGGTGCCGTGCTGGTCCGGGCCGGCGGGGGTGGCGCCGATCGAGAGGTGCCGGGCGGCGTCGTCGAGCCGGGGCGGGTGGTGCGGCTCGGCGAGGACCGGGCGCTCGACCGGCTCGTCGGTGGGGTCGCGGCCCTCGTCGAGGCCCGCGGTGGCGTCGTGGTGGAAGTGGACGGGGAGCTGCTGGGCGGCGTGGAGCGGGTCGGGGTCGGGGTGCCGGTGACCCCCGCCGACGACGACGCGGGCGGCGGGTCGGGCGTCGGCGTGGTACCGCAGGCCGCCGCCCCGGTCAGGCCCGCCGCGAGCACCGCGAGGAGGGCGGTCCGGCGCGGCCACGACGGGCGAGCGGCGGGACGGTGGTCGTCGCGGGGCATCTCGGGGTGACTCGCCGCGCCGGGCCGTGGCGTTACCGGCGCCGTCGGGCAGGATCGGCCCCATGACGACATACGTGCTGGTCCACGGGATGTGGAGCGGCGGCCACAGCTTCCGGCGGGTGCGCCCGCTGCTGGCGCGCCACGGGCACGAGGTGTTCACCCCGACGCTGACGGGCCTCGGCGAGCGCGCGCACCTGGTGAGCCCGCAGGTCGACCTGTCCACGCACGTGCAGGACGTCGTCAACGTGCTGCGCTACGAGGACCTGCGCGAGGTGGTGCTGCTCGGCCACTCCTACGGCGGCGCGGTGATCACCGGCTGCCTCGACCACGTCGCCGACCGGGTGCGCCATCTCGTCTACCTCGACGCCTTCGTGCCGCGCGACGGCGAGGCGGTGCGGCCGCTGCTCGGCCCGCCCCGCGACGTCGCCGCGACCCTCCCGCCCGGGGACTGGCTGCTGCCGCCCGCGCCGCGCGAGTTCGCCACCCCGGAGGAGACCGCGTTCGCCGTCCCCCGCCGTCGCCCGCACCCGGTGCGCACCGTGCTCGAACCGGTCCGGCTGAGCCGCCCGCTGGCCGAGCACGACGTCACGCTGACCTACGTGAAGGCGACCGCGGACGGCCGCGACGCGCCCGGCGGCGCCGCGTTCTGGGCCGCGGCCGACCACGCCCGCACCGACCCGCGCTGGCACTACCACGAGATCGCGACCAACCACATGGTGCAGCACAACGAGCCCGAAGCCCTGGCCACCCTCCTCCTCACCCCACCCCCCTACTGACCGCCCACCCCCGCCCCCGTCCTGTCCCGGCGGCGGGGGGGTGGGGGTGGGGTGAGGGCTGTCTCGAGCGTTCCGCGGAACGCTCGGGGTCGTTCGCCGGTGGCCGCTCGGCGGCGTCAGGCCGGGGTGGCCTCGATGACGTGCATGTTCGGCGTCGCCCGGGTGGCTCCGACAAGCGTGAACCCGCCGGCCGCGAGCAGAGCCCGCCACTCGGGCTCGGTGCGCTCCCGGCCGCCGAGCGACACGAGCATCACCAGGTCGAGGAACTTCACCAGGGGATCCTCGTTCGGCGGCCCGACCACGCCGTCGAGGACGAGCAGCCGAGCCTCGGGCTTCGCCGCGGCCCGCACGGTGCGCAGGATCCGGACGGCGTCGTCGTCGTCCCAGTCGTGCAGGATCCGCGACAGCACGTAGGCGTCGGCACCCTCCGGGACGGCGGCGAAGAAGTCGCCGGCGACGAGCACGACGCGGTCCTCGACGCCGGCCGCGCCCAGCACGGGCCCGGCTTCGGCGACCACGTGGGGCTGGTCGCACAGCACGCCCCGTACCCCCGGGTGGGCCGCGAGCAGCCCGGCGAGCAGGGCCCCGGTGCCGCCGGCGACGTCGGCGATCACGCCGTAGCGACCGAAGTCGTGGGCGGCGAGGACCCCGGCGACGTTGCCGCGGGACAGAGTGCGCATCGCCGCGTCGAAAACCTCGCCGTCGGCGGGGTGCCGGCGGAGGTGGTCCCACTTGCCCATCCCGAGCGCGTGCACGGCGGCGCTCCCGCCGGTCCGGATGCTGTGGCCGAGCTCCCCCCAGGCCCGCCACTCGTGGTCCGCGCAGAACATCCGCACGATGGGGTCGACCGACTGCGGATGGTCGCGGCGCAGGTACTCACCCACCGGGGTGAGCGCGAAGCGGCGCCCGTCGTCCTCGTGGAAGATCCCGATCGACGCGAGCGCGCGCAGCAGCCGGTAGAGCGACGGAGCGTGGGCCGCCGTGACAGCGGCGAGGTCGTCGGCGTCCCGGGGACCATCGCCCAGCAGGTCGGCGATGCCCAGCTCGGCGGCGACGACGAGCGCGCGCGAGCGCTGGTAGCCGCGCACCAGGGCGTTCAGGGCGACGAACTCGGGCGACGGCACGGTCACGACGTGACCCTGATCTCCGGTGGTGCGGGCCGCAACCTCTTTCCGCACGATCGCCGGGAAGGGAACGAGATGCACCTCAGGTCGGCTCCTCGGGGCGCCATGATCACCAGCTCGGGACAGCTGACGGCCCATGATCACCGAATCGGGACGGCAAGCCGCGCTATCCGCAGCTCCCGGTCCCCGAACGGCGATCACGCACCGGATCGCACGGCCACCGGTCCCGAAACGGTGATCATGGCCGGGCCGACGGCCGGGGTGTCGAGCACGATCGACAACGAGAGGGCACCGGACAACGACCAGCTGTCACCAACTGGATTGTCGTGCACGGCCGAGGGGCCCACGCTGGCGCCGTGCCGCGTACGTTGCGCGGCCGATCGGGGGCGGCGATGGGCAAGCTGGTGGGCAAGGTCGCGTTCATCACCGGAGCAGGCCGCGGCCAGGGACGCAGCCACGCGGTGCGGTTGGCGCAGGAGGGCGCCGACGTCATCGCGGTGGACATCTGCCGGCAGATCGACACCGTCCCCTACCCGCTGTCGACCCCGGAGGACCTCGCCGAGACGGTCAGGCAGGTCGAGGCGCACGGCCGCCGAATCGTGGCTGCGGAAGCCGACGTCCGTGACGTCACCGCGCTGCGCTCGGCGGTCGAGACGGGGGCTGCGCAGCTCGGCGGCGTGGACATCGTCCTGGCCAATGCCGGGATCTCCCAGGTCGGCCTCGGGGAGGGGCCGGACGCGGACACGGTGTTCCGGGACGTGCTCGACGTCAACCTGGTCGGAGTGTGGAACACGGTGCACGTCGCCGCTCCGATCATGATCGAGCAGGGTCGCGGCGGCGCCATCGTGCTGACCAGCTCCGCCCAGGGCCTCAGCGGCCGCGGCGGCGACGGCAGCCCGGAGATCAGCGGGTACTGCGCCGCCAAGCACGGGGTGGTCGGGCTGATGCGCTCGTTCGCCCACTGGCTCGCGCCCCACCGCATCCGCGTCAACTCGGTGCACCCGAACGGCGTCAACACACCGATGATCGACAACGAGGCGCTGATGACGTTCCTGGCCCCGCGCCGGGACATGGCCAGGGCGTTGGGGAAGAACCTGATGCCGGTGCAGGCGGTGGAGCCGGCCGATGTCAGCCACGCGATCGCGTGGCTGGTGTCCGACGAGGGGCGGTACGTCACGGGTGTGACGCTGCCGGTCGACGCCGGATTCGCCATCCGGTAGCCCGGGCTCGACGACGCTGTGCGCCGCCAGGTCAACGCCGCTGATCCACCGGTGGCGCGGCGGCCGCGCTCTCGACGGCCAGCCGGATCGCCTCGCCGACCTCGTGGATCGCCCGCCTGGCCTGCCCGGAGAGTCGCCATCTCAGACTGCGGCCGAGCGTGACGGGCGTGGGCGGCATCAGGCCGAGCTGGACGAACATGCCGAGATCGTCGCGGACCGCGGCGTGGCTGACGACGAGGCCGTCGCGAAGCTCGTACACGTGCGCGTGCTTCACCGCGATCCGGCGCCCGGTCGGCGGGATCACCGCCACGGCGCGCCCGTCGCGGTACCGGACGAACGGCCCGTCGTGCCGGCCGGTGAGCACGCAGTAGGCGAGG
Source organism: Pseudonocardia sp. (assembly GCA_052387455.1). Classification (GTDB taxonomy): domain Bacteria; phylum Actinomycetota; class Actinomycetes; order Mycobacteriales; family Pseudonocardiaceae; genus Pseudonocardia. Next base: position 24,686 of record JBQTJE010000215.1, on the reverse strand, counting down.
ACGTGCTGGTCGTCGGCGACCGTGGCCTGCTCCTCGAACCGCAGATCGGGAAGGCCCGCGCGCAGCCACGCCCCGACGGCCAGCAGGCACGCCGGGCCCCGCAACTCGCCGAGACCGGTCTCGAACGACGCCTCGTGGTCGATCCAGTCGGGCGCGACGGCGGCATGGGCAAGGGCGGGATCGCCGGTCTCGAGCGCCCGGAACTGGGTGCGGACCGCGGTCAGGACATCCATGACAACCTCGTTGGATATACTCACAGTGTGTTGGACGCACTGAGAATGCAGCCAAATGGCAGGTGACGTCAAGAGGCCGTACCGGTCGGTCGTGCGCGACCAGCAGGCGGAGGTGACGCGCCGAGCGGTCGTCGAGGCCGCCCGGGATCTGTTCGTCGCGCATGGCTACGCCGCGACCTCGATCGACGACATCGCCGCCGCCGCGCAGGTGGCCCGCCGGACCGTGTACGTCGTCGGCGGCAAACCCGAGCTGCTCAAGCTCGCCTACGACACCGCCCTCGCCGGCGACCACGAGCAGGTCGCGGTCGCCGACCGGCCGGGCATCCAGCGGATCGTCGCCGAGCCCGACCCCGTCGTCGGCATGCACCTCTACATCGACCACTGCCTGGCAATCGGCGCGCGCACCGGGCCGATCCACGTCGCGATGCGCGCCGCGGCGGGCGACGAGCGGGTCCGGGTGCTCTACGACGACTACCAGGACAGGCGCGCCGACGTCGCCCGCCGCGTCGTCGCCTTCCTCGCCGGGCGCAGCGCGCCGATCCTGGACCCGGACACCGCCGCCGACGTCCTGTGGCTGCTCATGGACCCCGGCCTCTACCACGCCCTCGTGCACGACCGTGGCTGGTCCGAGGCCCGGATGGCCGAGTGGCTGCACGCGACGGTCGCACGCCAACTCCTCGGGGACGCCCCGGCCCCGGGTGCAGGCACCCCGCGATCGTGACCAGCGGTGGAGCCGATGACGGGAATCGAACCCGCGTGGGGCACGGCGATCAGCGCAGCAGGCCAGGGAACTCGTCCGGCTTGAGGCCTGGCGAAGGATCGAAGCGAGCGTGCAGCGCTTCACCGTGCCGTGCTGAGGAACGATCCCGACACGGCCGTCGGCATGACGCATGACGGCGTGGCTGCCGGCGGTGCGCTTGTGGACGAAGCCGGCGGACTCCAGCGCACGGATGACCTTGCGCACCGCTCGGTCAGCGAGGGCGGGACTCACGCCGCGCCGGGCACCTGGAACGAGGTGACGAGCGGTGTTCGGCTGTTCGCCCGTCTGCCCCTGGCTGGCGACGTCGACCTCCAGGCACAGCGCCACGGGCTGGCCGTGGTAGATCGCACGTAATGGCCCGCCAGTGACCCGGCCATACTTTTCAATCTTCCTTGCTCCCTCGTACTGGCCGCTCTCCTCGTCGCGGTTTGACGCACTGGCGCGGCATGGACGATCAACGGCCGAGGGGGAGCTTGACGACTCCATGCTCGCCGCCCGCGGCGACGTCCCTCTCTGGCGCCGCTGAGCCGTGTCGCGCGGTCGCTTATTGAGACAGTCCGCACCAACCGCGCGGCCTATCCTCGATAGGGCGCGATCAACTTTCACCGCTCCTAGTCAAAGGAGACTGCGATGAAGGCTCTCGTCTACCACGGCCCCGGGAAGAAGGCATGGGACGACGTGCCGGACGCGTCGATCCTCAACCCGACCGACGCCGTCGTGAAGATCGAGACCACCACGATCTGCGGCACCGACCTGCACATCCTCCACGGGGACGTCCCCACGGTCGAGGCCGGACGCACCATCGGCCACGAAGGCGTCGGCACCGTCGTCGATGTCGGGTCCGGCGTCACCAACTTCAAAAAGGGCGATCGAGTCATCGTGTCGTGCATCAGCAAATGCGGCTCATGCCAGTTCTGCCAGGCCGGGTTCCCGGATCACTGCCAGGGAACCGGTGCCGGCATCGGCTGGATCCTCGGACACCTGGTCGATGGAACCCTGGCAGAAGCGGTACGCGTCCCGTTCGCCGACTTTTCGTTGCACAAGGTTCCGGAGGGTGTCACGGACGAGAAGGCCGTGTTCCTGTCCGATTCGCTTCCCACCGGTTATGAGATCGGCGTTCTCGCCGGAGGAGTCAAGCCCGGCGACGTGGTCGCCGTCGTGGGCGCCGGAGCGGTCGGCCTCGCCGCGATCCTGACCACGGGCCTGTACGGCGCCAGCAGGGTGATCGCCATCGATACCAACGAGTTCCGCCTCAAGAAGGCGCTCGAGTTCGGGGCGACCGACGCCGTCGTCGCCGGTGACGGCATGAAGGATCAGGTCTTGGGGATGACCGACGGGCTCGGCGTCGACGTCGCCATCGAGGCGGTCGGCTTCCCGGAGACGCTCCAGGCCGCGCTCTCATTGGTTCGCCCGCGTGGGCGCGTCGCCAACATCGGGGTTCACGGCGCCCCGGTCGAGTTCCCGATGGAAGCACTCTGGATCGGGAACATCACTGTGACCATGGGCCTGGTCCATGCGTCGTCGACACCCACCCTTCTGAAGATGGTCGCCTCCGGCCGAATTCCGTCGGAGAAGATGGGTACCCACCAGTTCGCGCTGAATGACATCGACTCGGCGTGGAACACGTTCGCGAACGCAGCTGAGCAGCAGGCGCTCAAGGTCGTGCTGACGGCATAACCGGCACGGCCACATCTCGGTCAGGTGCGCCAACCGGGTTGGCGCACCTGATCGCACCACCATACGGGCGATCGCAACCGATGGTAGGACACGCCGAAACCGCGACTTTCCGCGCCGATCTGAACATCATGAAAACCCACTGGAGACCGCGTTCGCCACGCTCCGGTGGGGCGAGGCGACGGCGCTCCGCCGTTGTGACGTCGCTCCGGATGGGAGCGGGTGCGCTTCGCGCACACCGAGTTCGCCGGGCGCCGGATCGTCGTCGGCCCGCCGAAGTCCCGGGCTGGCGTGCGGACGGTCGCGATCCCGAGGCCATCCGCCTGGCAGGACGACATGCGGGCCGCGTTGATCTACCAGCGGGCCCCGAGCGAGGCCAATCGGCTTATGACGGACCGGCTGTCGGCACTCGTCGTCGAGCACCGTGAGCAGCCCGAGGACCCGGACGACGAGGACGACGACGGAGCCGCGGGCTCGCTCGTCCGACGAGGTAGTTGCGGTGCCGGCGCGGGTGCCGGACCCCGAGCAGATCGGCAGCCCAGGATCGGAGGAGACAGCCTCTGACCTGGGCCTTCACAACTGGAGCGGATGACGGGAATCGAACCCGCGTGTTCAGCTTGGGAAGCTGATGTTCTACCATTGAACTACATCCGCACGGTGCATCCGAGACACTATCACCTCACTCAGGGTAAGATGTTCGGCCGCAGCCATACCGCCATCAGGGTGTTTACCACCCGGTAGTGTCCATAACTTGGGACCAAGCCTCGACGTCCGGTTGCGCACGCCACCACACTGGCCGCGCCCAGCCAGCTCCCCCAGCTGCCGAAGGACCCTCACCCTGATGTCCGAGCACGACCCCCTCCGGGGTTCGCTTCCGGTTCCCGAGCACGACGACGACGTGCTGCTCGTCGCCGGCAACCGCGCCGAGGTCGCGCGGCTCGCGCCGGTGGCGACGGCGTTCGGCACGGCGGACCGCATCCACGCGCTCACGGTCGCCACCGGCGAGAACCCGATGGCCGTGCACGACGCGTTCGAGGAACTGGGGGTGTCCGCCGACGTCACGGTGCTGCTGCGCGAACCGCCGGCCCCGCACCCGGCGGCGGTGGCGGCCACCCTGACGACCCGGCTCGACGAGCTGCTCGTCGACCTCGACCCGTCGGCGATCATGGTCCACGGCGGCGGGATGACGGCCCTGGTCGCCGCGCAGGTGGCGTTCTGGCGCCAGATCCCGGTCGTACATCTGCAGGCGGGCGTCGCCACCGACGACCTGCTGTGCCCGTTCCCGCAGGAGGCCAACCGGCGGGTGATCGGGCAGCTCGCGTCGCTGTTCCTCACCACCGGGGGCGCGGCGCTGGGCAGCCCGATCGGCCCGAACACGATCCCGGTCGGCGACACCATCACCTCCAACCCGCGCTCGGAGGACCTGCGGCTCGCCGCGCTGCTGCGGCGGGTCCGGGCCGGCGCGTCGCGGCTGGCGCTCGTCGCTCTCGACCGCACCGACTCCCTCGGCGTGCTCGCGGGCCTGCCGGACCTGCTCGCCCGCACGCCCGGCGTCGAGGTCGTGCTGTTCGGCGAGCTGGGCGCGCACGGCGCCGCGCACTCGCTGGCCCGCCACGAGCGCGCCGTCGTCGTGCGCGACGTGCCGTTCCCGGAGCTGGTCGGCCTGCTCGCCGCCGCCACCGTCCTCGTCGCGGACGACCCGGAGCTGGTCGCCGACGCCCCCGGCTTCGGCACCCCCGCCGTGCTCGTCGACGGCCCGCACGTCGCCGAGCTGGGCGACTCCCTCCGCAGCATCGGCAGCCCGGCGGTGCTGAGCACGGTCCGGCAACTGCTGGCCACCCCCGTCGGTCCGACCGAGCCCGCCGACGGGCTCGCCGCTGCCCGCGCCGAGCAGGCCGTGGCGTGGATGTTCGGGCTGTGCGACTCGCCGCACTACGGGATCGCCCAGGTCCCCGCGCCGCGCACCCCCACCGAGCGTCCCGTCGAGCATCCCTCCGGCCGCGACGGCTGACCGTCCGCCGTAGGGTGTCGCCGTGCTGCTGTCCGACGGTGACCTGCGCAAGGAGATCGACTCCGGCCGCCTGGTCCTCGACCCGTGGGACGCCGCCATGCTCCAGCCCTCGAGCATCGACGTGCGGCTCGACCGCTTCTTCCGGGTCTTCCAGAACTCCCGCTACACCCACATCGACCCCCGCCTGCAGCAGGACGAGCTCACCTCGCTCATCGAGGCCGCCGGCGAGGAGCCGTTCGTGCTGCACCCCGGCGAGTTCGTGCTCGGCTCGACCTACGAGTCCGTCGGGCTGCCCGACGACGTCGCGGGGCGTCTCGAAGGCAAGGCCCTGGCCGTCGATACTCCCGTTCCCACGCCCGCCGGCTGGCGGACGATGGCTGAGCTCCGCGTCGGGGACGAGTGCTTCGGTATCGACGGCGCTCCGGTTCCGGTCGTCGCCGTCAGTGAGATCATGCTCGGGCGGCCGTGCTACGAGGTGTGCTTCTCCGACGGGCAGTCCGTCGTCGCCGATGCCGACCACCGCTGGCTGACCCGCACGAAGAGCGCTCGAAAGCATGGCAAGCCGGCCACCGTCGTGACGACCGCCGACCTCGCCACAAGCCTGCGGGCCGGCAAGGAGTGGAACCACCACATCGCTCTCGGCCAGCCCGTCGAGTACGCCGACCAGGATCTCCCGATCGATCCGTACGTGCTGGGCGTGTGGCTCGGAGACGGGACCAGCACCTCAGCGGAGATCACCAGTGGGGCCGGCGACGAGCAGGTGCTCGATGAGATCCGCGCCGCCGGATACGCCGTCTGGCCGGCGAGCAAGCCGCGGGCGGTCCGCATCGGCGGCCTGGGACGCGGCCAGTCGGCGCGCGCGCGCGATGCCAGGGGACGGCTCTACGCCGACGCGTCGCTGTCGAGCACGTTGCGTGCCGCCGGGCTGCTCGGCAACAAGCACGTGCCGCCGGCGTACCTGCGTGGGTCCGTCGTGCAACGGCTCGCCCTTCTGCAGGGACTGATGGACTCCGACGGCCACATCGACGAGTTCGGCCGTTGTGAGTTCGTCAATGTCCGTGAGTGCCTGTCGGACGCCGTCCTGGAGCTCGCGGCAAGCCTGGGCCTGCGCCCGACCAAGCGCAAGAAGAGGGTCACTTTCCAGGGCGTCGACCACGGTGTGGCCTACCAGGTGAAGTTCGCGCCGTGGCACGCGGTGTTCCGCCTCCGACGAAAGCTCGCCCGGACTGTGTCGGGGCCGCATCACCGGCACCGGGCGGTCATCGACGTGCAGCCCGTCCCGAGCCGGGCGGTGCGGTGCGTCGAGGTAGGTGCGGTCGACGGGATGTTCCTCGTCGGACGGACCTTCATTCCGACGCACAACTCGTCGCTCGGCCGCCTCGGCCTGCTCACCCACTCGACGGCCGGGTTCATCGACCCGGGCTTCACCGGGCACATCACGCTGGAGCTGTCGAACGTCGCGAACCTGCCGATCACGCTGTGGCCGGGGATGAAGATCGGGCAGCTGTGCCTGTTCCGGCTGTCCAGCCCGGCGGAGCGGCCGTACGGCAGCGCCGGGGTCGGCTCGCGCTACCAGGGGCAGCGCGGGCCGACGCCGTCGCGGGCCTACCTCAACTTCCACCGGGCCGACACGCGGCGTTAGGCGGTGGTGTCCTCGCCGCGGGCGGCGGCGATGTGCTTGGCCGTGTCGAGGTAGTGCCGGAAGCCGATGACGCGCCCGGCGTCGTCGAAGGTCCACAGGTGCAGTTCCTCCTCGGCGAAGCGGCCACCGCCCGGCAACGTGAACGCCGCGCGCACCTCCGCCACGACCTGGCGGCCGGTGCCGATCACGTCGAGCACGGCGAAGTCGTCGACGGTCCAGCTGCCGACGACGGCGAAGAACTCGGCGACCTGGTTCGGGCCGCAGCGCCGCGCCATCCAGGGCACGCCCGCACGCTGGGCGGTGTTGTCGGCCCAGCCTTCCCAGACGACGTCGTCGGCGAGGACGTCGAGGATCGCCGGCACGTCGCCGCGGCCGAAGGCGGCGTAGAGGGCGCCGACGGTGTCGGCGTTGGTCTTGGTGGTTGTCGTCATGGCGCGAGCGTGGCCGGGCCCGGCGCCGTCCACATCGGTCGTTCGACCTACGGGAGCAGGCCGTGCTCCATCGCGAACACCGCCGCGCCGGCGCGGGTGCGGCGCCCGGTCTTGTCGTAGACGTGCGCCAGGTGGTGGCCGACGGTGCGCTCGGAGATGCCCAGCTCCGCGGCGATCGCCCGGTTGGACAGGCCGCGCGCGGCCCGGCGCAGGACATCCACCTCGCGGTCGGTGAGATCGGCCGGCCAAGATCGCCGCGGCCGGGGCAGCCCGGCGCCCTCGACCACCGCGGCGCAGGCCGTCGCGTCCAGGCGGCCCGCCGCGGCCTCGTCGGTGAGCAGTCGCGCGGCGTCCGCGGGGGTGCGCGCGGGGCGGTGCGCGCGGGGCTCGGTGGCCGCGGCGAAGACGTCGGCCGCGGCGAGCAGCCGGGCCGTGAACGGCAGCTCGGACGCCCGGACGCCGCGGTGGTAACCGGTCGCGTCGCAGCGCTCGTGATGCGCGGCGGCGACCTCCGCCAGCGGCGCGATGCCGGGGCAGCGGCGCAGGACCCGGTCGGTCCAGTAGGCGTGCAGCCGCACCCGCTCCCAGTCCGCGGCGCCGAGCGGGCCGGGACTGTCCCAGATGGCGCTGGACACCGCGGCCCGCCCGAGATCGTGCAGGTGCGCCGCCGCGCGCAGCGCCGTCCGGTCCGGGCCCGCCACACCCGCGAGGTCGGCCGCCGCGTCCGCCACCGCCACGACGTGCGCGGAGTGCCCGACGAGGTGGCGGCCCTTGAGGTCGACGACGATCGCCAGCGCCGCGCACAGCTCCTCGCGCCCCGCGTCGTCCACCCATGCGCCCGGGCCCGGCTCGGCCGCGACGACCGCCGCCAGCAGGTCCGGCGCGTCGAGCCCAGCGAGCACCTGGTCGGCGTCGGCGACGAAGCGGGCGGCCAGGTCGGGATCGAGGTGCCCGCCCGCGCGCCGGCGTACCTCCGCCACCGCGGCGGCACCCCCCACCCCGGCGCGGTGATCCGACGGCCGGGCCGCCTCGCCCGCCGCGTACGCGAACACCACCTGCTCCGCGACGTGCACGATCCGCCCGGCGAGCGACAGTTCGTCGCCGCGGCGGCCGCCCGGGATGCCGAGCCCGTCCCAGCGCTCGTAGACGTCGTCGAGTGCCGCGACCGCCCCCGTCGGCAGCCCGAGCCGCGCCCCGAGCGCCCGGCTGACCTCGCACCCGGCGGCGGCCGCCCGGGGCCCCTCGGTCGGGGCGATGTCGGCGAAGTGCCGGATCAGCTCGGCCTGCCGCGGCCCGGCCCACGCCCCGAACTGCGCGAGCTGCGCACCGAACACGGCCTGGTCGCCGGGGTCGAGCCGCTTGAGCACCGCCTGGAACGCGACGTCGTCACCGAAGTGCGCGGCGTTCTCCGGCGCGAACGCCGTGCACCCGACCGCCCGCAGCAACGCCGCGTGGAACACCGCCGCCCGGTCGTCCTCGGCGAGCCCGAGCGTGCCCGCGAACGCCGTGGCGACCACGCACGTCCGCAGCCCCTTCTCCACCGGGACACCCGAGGCGAGGTCGGTGGTCAACGAGAGCGCGGCGAAGACCTCGGCCACCCGGATCGACGACACCCGCGGATCGTAGTGACGTGGCCGCCGCACTCAGTAGAGTCGGCACATGCTCGACCCGGACCGGCTGGACCTCGACGAGCTGTGCTTCGCCCGCGACGACCGCACCGCCGGCGTCACGTGGTGGATCGACCCGGTCACCGGCGAGCTCCAGGCGCACGGCCCCGACGCCGAGACCGACCGCGGCCCGCACGGGTGGGTGCCGGTCCGCTCCACCGAGGCGTCGGAGGGCTACCGCGACATGGCCGAGTTCGTCGCCACCGTGCAGCATCCGCGCGCGGGCGACCTGCTCGGCCGGGCGATCGCTGGACGCGGCGCCTTCCGCCGGTTCAAGAACACCCTCCACGAGTTCCCCGAGCTGCGTGACCGCTGGTTCCGCTTCCGCGACGCGCGGTCGCGCCGCCGCGCGCTGCGCTGGCTCGCCGACCGCGGACTGGTGTCCGTCGAGGCCGCGGAGATCGCCTGCACGCACCATCCCGATCCGCGGGTCAGCGACGACGACCTGCCCACCGCGTTGGTCGGCGAGCTGCACGCGCTCTACGGCGAGCGCCTGCGCCAGGTGCTGATGTTCGGCCCGCGCGCGCACGGCGGCGGGGGCCCGGAGTCCGACGTTGAGCTGCTCGTCGTGCTCTCCGAGCTCGACTCCACGTGGATGGAGCTGGTCCGGATGGACGAGGTGCTCTGGCGGCACACCGAGCGCACGGGTGTCAGCGTCACGGCGCTGCCGGTGAGCCGCGCCGAGTTCGGCCGGCCGTCGACGCCGGCGATGCTGCGGGTGCGGTCCGGGGCGGTGCGGATCGGATGAGCACCGCCGTCGACCGGGCGCGCGACACCCTCGCCGCCGCCACCCTCCTCGCCAAGAACGGCCACGCCGCGCAGGCCGTCACCTGCGCGTTCGACGCCGCCCGCTACGCCGCGGAGGCGGCGCTGCTCACCATCGGCGAGACCCGCACCAGCGACGCCGCCGTGGTGGCCGGGTTCGTGCAGCGCGTGGTGCGCCAGCGCGCGCTCAACCCCGAGGCGGGGCGGTTGCTGCGCCTGCTCCACAACCGGGCCCTGCTCGCCGACCTGACCTTCGAACCGGTCCCGCCCGACGAGGCGGTCGTCGCCGTGCGCGACGCCACCACCGTCGTCGACGCGGTCGAGGCGTGGCTCGACGAGCCGGTGCGCACCGCGCAGGGCCCGGTGCAGCGCCGCGCCGTCCCGGTGGAGCCCGCGGCCCCGGCGAAGCCGGCCAGACGCCGCCGCTAGACGACGACGTTGACCAGCCGCCCGGGCACCACGATCACCTTGCGCGGCTCCCGGCCCTGAAGTGTCGCGGCCACCGCGTCCAGCGCCGCGGCTCGCACATCGTCGGTGCCCGCGTCGGCGGCCACGGTGACCCGCGAGCGCACCTTGCCGTTGACCTGGATCGGGTACTCGACGGTCTCCGCCGTCAGCCACCGCTCGTCGGCAACCGGGAACGGCCCGTGCGCCAGGCCGGCGTCGTGCCCGAGCAGCGCCCACAGTTCCTCGGCGACGTGCGGGGTCAGCGGCGCCATCATCAGCACGAGCTGCTCCGCGACCGACCGCGGCACCCCGTGGCCGGCGTAGGCCTTGGTGAGGTGGTTGTTCAGCTCGATCAGCTTGGCCGCGGCGGTGTTGTAGTGCAGCGCGGTGTAGTCGGCGCGCACGCCCGCGATGGCCTTGTGCAGCGCCCGCAGCGTGTCCGGTCCGGGCTGGTCGTCGGTGACCCGGATCTCGCCGGTCTGCTCGTCGACCAGGTTGCGCCACACCCGCTGCAGGAACCGCTGCGACCCGATGACGTCGCGCGTGGCCCACGGCCGCGACACGTCCATCGGGCCCGTCGACATCTCGTAGAGCCGGAACGTGTCGGCCCCGTAGCGCTCGCACATCTCGTCGGGCGTGACGACGTTGCGCAGCGACTTGCCCATCTTCCCGTACTCACGCCGGACCGGCTCACCGTTCCACGTGAAACCACCGGTCTCGACGTCCTCGACCACCTCCTCGGCCGGGACGTACACGCCGCGCGCGTCGGTGTAGGCGTAGGCCTGGATGTAGCCCTGGTTGAACAGCCTGCGGAACGGCTCCTCGGAGCTGACGTGCCCCAGGTCGTAGAGCACCTTGTGCCAGAACCGGGCGTACAGCAGGTGCAGCACGGCATGCTCGACCCCGCCGACGTACAGGTCGACGCCGCCGGGGTCGGGCGCCGCGCCGACCGCGCGCGACTGGTCGGGACCCAGCCCGTACCGCTCGATCTCCGGGTCGATCATCAGGTCGTGGTTGGCGGGGTCCAGGTAGCGCAGGTAGTACCAGCACGAGCCGGCCCACTGCGGCATGGTGTTCGTCTCGCGCCGGTAGCGGCGCGGCCCCTCCCCGAGGTCGAGCTCCACCTCCACCCAGTCCGACGCGCGCGACAGCGGCGTCTCCGGCTCGGTGTCCGCGGCGTTCGGGGCGTAGGTCTTGGGCGAGTAGTCGTCGACGTCCGGCAGTTCGACGGGCAGGTGCGCGTCCGGCAACGCGACCGGCATCCCGGCCGGGTCGTCGGTGAAGTCCCACACGATCGGGAACGGCTCGCCCCAGTAGCGCTGCCGGGAGAACAGCCAGTCGCGCAGCTTGTACTGGACTCCTGCCTCGCCGTCGCCGCGCGCGACCAGCCAGTCCGTGATCACCTGCTTCGCCTCGGCGATACCCAGCCCGTCGAGGCTGATCTCGGCGTTCGCGGAGTTGATCGCCGCGCCCTCGCCGGTGTACGCCTGCCCGTCCCAGCCGTGCGGCGGCTCGACGGTCCGGACGATCGGCAGGCCGTAGGCGACCGCGAAGTCCCAGTCCCGCTGGTCCTGACCCGGGACGGCCATGATCGCGCCGGTGCCGTAGCCCATCAGGACGTAGTCGGCGACGAAGACCGGGATCTGCTCGCCGTTGACCGGGTTGACGGCGTGGGCGCCGGTGAAGACGCCGGTCTTGTCCTTGTTCTCCTGGCGGTCCAGGTCGGACTTGCGCGCGGCGGCGGACCGATAGCCCGCGACGGCCGCACCGGGGGTGGCGGCGCCGCCGGTCCAGCGCGGATCGACGCCGGCCGGCCACTCGTCCGGAGCGATCGAGTCGACCAGCGGGTGCTCCGGCGCCAGCACCATGTAGGTGGCCCCGAACAACGTGTCCGGCCTGGTCGTGAAGACCTCGATCGCAGACGCCCCGGGCACCGCGAACCGCACCTGCGCGCCGGTGCTGCGGCCGATCCAGTTGCGCTGCATGGCCTTCACCGAGTCCGGCCAGTCCAGCCGGTCCAGGTCGGCGACCAGGCGGTCCGCGTACGCGGTGATCCGCATCATCCACTGCTTGAGGTTGCGCCGGAACACCGGGAAGTTGCCGCGCTCGCTGCGGCCGTCGGCGGTGACCTCCTCGTTCGCGACCACCGTGCCCAGGCCCGGGCCCCAGTTCACCGGGGCCTCGGAGACGTACGCCAGGCGGTACGAGTCGATCAGGCGGCGCTGCTCGACCGACGACAGCGCGGCCCAGGCGCGGCCGTCCGGGGTGGGGCGCGCACCGTCGGCGAACTCGCGCTCCAGCTCGGCGACGGGCCGGGCGCGCTCCCCGTCGTACCAGGAGTCGTAGATCTTCAGGAAGATCCACTGCGTCCAGCGGTAGAACTCGACGTCCGTGGTCGCGACGCTGCGCCGGTCGTCATGGGCCAGGCCCAGCTGGCGCAGCTGCGCCCGGTACCGCGCGATGTTGTCCTCGGTGGTCTTGCGCGGGTGCGTGCCCGTCTGCACCGCGTACTGCTCGGCGGGCAGGCCGAAGGCGTCGAAACCCATCGCGTGCAGCACGTTGTGGCCGGTCATCCGCAGGTAGCGGCCCAGGACGTCGGTGCCGATGAACCCCAGCGGGTGGCCCACGTGCAGGCCCGAGCCCGACGGGTACGGGAACATGTCGAGCAGGTAGACCTTCGCCGCCGGGTCGGCGGTGCGTGCCGGGTCGGCCCAGGCGCCGGCCGGGTTGGGCGTGTGGAACGTGCCCTCGGCCTCCCACCGCTCCTGCCAGCGGCGCTCGATGTCCGCGGCCAGCGCGGCGCCGTAGCGGAACGGCGGCGCTCCCCCGTCCGAGCCGTCGGGGACGCCCGTCGGCGCGGTGCTCGTGTCGGTGCTCATGTCCATCCCGCGAGGTGTCGGGGCCCGTGAAGTGAGAAACCCCTCCGCCCGGGGACGTGAGGGGTTGCCGCGCCGGTCGAGCCGGGAATCGGCTCAGACGTGCACGGCCTCGGTGAGAAGTCGCTCGGTGAAATGTCGCTGCGTGCGGTGTTGCTGGGCCACGTCCCCAGGGTAGCCCCGGGCCCGGCGGCATCGCGACGGGGTTGAGCGGGCGTGGGGTCGTCGCCGAACGTGCGGTACGTCGCCTCGCCCGGTGCCTGCGTGCACGCTCGGCGAAGGACGCGCGGGGCGGGGGACGGGCGGGGCCGGGCGAGGGCCGCCGAGCGTGCGCTGCGTCGCCTCGTCAGGTGCGTCAGTGCACTGTCGGCGAGCGAGGGCGGCGGAGCAGCGGTGGGACGGGCGCAGCGGGACCCGGTCGGCCCGGAGCGGCAACTACGCTGGCCCCATGTCCGAGACGCTGCGTCTGGTCGCCGGCGCCCTGCTCGCGGGGGCGGGCGGCGCCCTGCTCACCGTCGCCGTGCTGGGCGGCCGCTCGCAGCTGCCGCGCAACCGGTTCGCCGGGGTGCGCACGGCCGCGACGCTGCGCTCGGAGGCGGCGTTCGCGCTGGCCCAGCAGGTGGCGGCGGCACCGCTGGCCGCGGCGGGCGCCGTGGCGGCGGCCGGCGGGGCGGTGGCGCTGCTCGCCGCGCCGGGAGCACCGGGGTGGGTCGTGCTCGTGCTGGCCGCCGTCGGGGCGTTGGTGCTCGCCGGGGTCGGCGGGGCCGCGGGCGACCGCGCCGCCGCCCGGCTCGCCGGACGCGAACCCGCGCCGTCGGCGTGCAGCGGGACGTGCGCCGGTTGCGACCTCGTCGCCGGCTGTCACCCGGACGTCGCCGGCAGCTGATCACCGACGGCGGGCGCCGCCACCCAGGAACAGCACTTCGGTGCCGAAACACTGCCGGAGGACCCCCGCGGACAGCATCCAGGTCACTAGGTGCGGGGGACGGGGGGCGCGGACGGGTCGGAGTCGGCCAGGAATGCTGCGCAGCGGTCTGCTTCGTCGGTCTCGCCGATGAGGGCGGCGGCTCTCTGCAGCGCGGCCAGGGCGCGCAGGAAGCCGCGGTTGGGCTCGTGTGACCACGGGACGGGGCCGAAGCCCTTCCACCCGTTGCGGCGCAGCTGGTCCAGGCCGCGGTGGTAGCCGGTGCGGGCGTAGGCGTAGCCGGTGACGGTGGCGCCCGCGGCCAGCGCGTCCTCCGCCAGTACCGCCCACGCGATGCTGGACGTCGGCCGCGCCGCTGCGACCACGGCCGGGTCTGCGCCACCGTCGATCTCCGCTACCGCGGGGTCGACGGGCAGCAGGGTGGGGTCGGGGCCGAGAAGGTTGCCGAACGACGTCATGGGCCCCATCCTGCCCGCGCGGGCGGACGGCCGGACACGCGCCACCATGATCCACGTTTCGGGACGCCCGGCCGCACCCGGCACGTTCGCGCGTCCCCGACCGACGATCACCGGCGAGAACGAGGCCGCCGCGCGCACCACCGACGGTGGGGCTGCGCACGTCCGTCCCCCGCGGGCGCCACCGATGCGGCACGATGACCGGCGACGACGACGGCGGACCGGCGGGCCCACGGCCCCGGGTGCGGACGCCGCGAGACCACTGCGACGAGGACGGACAGCACCGTGACCCACCAGGATCAACTGGCCAAGGTCCGCAGCGGCGAGGGCTTCATCGCCGCGCTCGACCAGAGCGGCGGCAGCACGCCCAAGGCGCTCGCGCTCTACGGCATCGGCGAGGGCGCCTTCTCCGGCGACGAGGAGATGTTCACGCGCATGCACGAGATGCGCACCCGGATCATGACGAGCAAGGCGTTCACCGGCGAGCGGATCCTCGGCGCGATCCTGTTCGAGAACACGATGGACCGCCAGGTCTCCGGCCGCGGCACCGGCGACTACCTGTGGTCGGTGAAGGGCGTCGTCCCGTTCATCAAGGTGGACAAGGGGCTCGCGGCCGAAACGGACGGCGTGCAGGTCATGAAGCCGATCCCGGGCCTCGACGAGCTGCTGGCGCGCAGCGTCGAGCTGGGCATGTTCGGCACCAAGATGCGCTCGGTGATCAAGCTGGCCGACCGCGCAGGCGTCGACGCGATCGTCGACCAGCAGTTCGAGGTCGGTCACCAGATCCTCGACGCCGGGCTCGTGCCGATCATCGAGCCCGAGGTGGACATTCACTCCCCGCAGAAGGCCCAGGCCGAGGAACTGCTCAAGGCGGCCATCGCCAAGCACCTCGACCAGCTCCCGGCCGACCGTCCCGTCATGCTGAAGCTCACCCTGCCCGACGAGGACGGCTTCTACGCCGACTTCGTCGATCATCCGCGGGTGCTGCGGGTCGTGGCGCTGTCCGGCGGCTACGCCCGCGACGACGCCAACGCGCGGCTCGCCCGCAACCACGGCGTGATCGCCAGCTTCTCCCGCGCGCTCACCGAGGGGCTGCACGCCGACCAGTCCGACGACGAGTTCGACGCCACCCTGGACGCCGCGATCGCCGGCATCTTCGCCGCCTCCCGGACGTAGCGCGCCCGGGGGTCGATATCCTGCTCCGATGGGTGTCGGCTGGGACGAGGGCCGGGAGAGCCCCGTCGAGCAGACGCTCACGAGGCTGCGCCGCATCGACGCCCGGCCCGCGCCCGATCCCGCCGTCCCGCGCACGCTGGCCGACCTCTACCGCGACCACCGTGCGGGGATGGTGCGGCTGGCCGTCCTGCTCGTCGACGACCCGGGCACCGCCGAGGACGTCGTGCAGGAGGCGTTCACCGGGCTGCACCGGCACTGGTCGTCGCTGCGCGACGAGGCCGCCGCCGTCGGCTACCTGCGCACGGCGGTGGTCAACGGGTCGCGGTCGGTGCTGCGCAGGCGGCGCACGGCGCGCGACTACGTGCTGCCGCACGGGGTGAACGCACGCTCGGCGGAGTCGCTGGCGATGCTGTCGGCCGAGCACCAGGCCGTCGTGGACGCGCTGGCTGCCCTCCCGCCGCGGCAGCGCGAGGTGCTGGTGCTGCGCTACTACGGCGGACTGTCCGAGCAGGAGATCGCCGACGCCACCGGCATCACGAGGGGCACCGTGAAGTCCACGGCGAGCCGGGCGCTCGACGCCGTGAGCAGGGCGATGGCGCAGCGTTCCGGGGGGAGCTGATGGACCGGCCGGACGAGCGCCTCGCCGACGCCCTGCGCGCCCGCGCCGTCACCGGCGGGTACGCGCCGGCCGACCCTGCCCCCGTTGCGGGGCCCCGGCGAATGCGCACGCAGGTCGTCGTCGCGCTGCTCGTCGCGCTGCTGGCCGGGTTGCTCCTCGGGGTGGGCGTCGCGCTGGCGTCGATGCTGGTCCCCGGCCTGCTCCCGCCTCTGGGCTGAACCAACGGCACCGGCGGTCCCGGAGCTGCCATCACGCCCGGTAATCTCGACCCGTGCCGTCACCCCTCGCGCTCGGCCCCGAGTGGCTCCAGCCCGACACGATCATCGCGTGGCTCGGGCCGTGGGCGCTGGTGGGCCTCGCACTCATCGTGTTCGCCGAGTGCGGCCTGCTGCTCGGCTTCTTCCTGCCGGGCGACTCGCTGCTGTTCACCGCGGGCCTGTTCGTGGCCACCGGGGCGATCGACTCGCCGCTGTGGCTGGTGTGCGTGGTGCTGGTGGTCGCGGCGATGCTCGGCAACATGGTCGGCTACTGGATCGGCCGCGCCGCCGGGCCGGCGGTGTTCGACAAGCCGCGGTCGCGGCTGTTCAAACCCGAGCACGTCGCCAAGACCCAGCTGTTCTTCGACAAGTACGGCAACCGCGCCATCGTGCTGGGCCGGTTCGTGCCGATCGTGCGGACGTTCATCACCGTCATGGCCGGCGTCGGGAAGATGGACGCGCGCCGCTACTTCACCTACTCGCTGATCGGCGGCGTCGCCTGGGCGGCCGGGGTCACCGTGCTGGGCTACTGGCTCGGGCAGCTCCCGTTCGTGCGCGACAACATCGAGCTGATGCTGCTCCTGATCGTCTTCCTGTCGATCCTGCCGATCATCGTCGAGGTCGTGCGGGCCCGCCGCGAGACCCGCCGCTCCACCGCCTGACCCACCCCCGCCCCACCCCGCCCCCCGCGAGTCCGCGTTCTCGGCACGGCGAGTCCGCGTTCTCGGTACGGCGAGTCCGCGTTCTCAGCACGACGAGCGGAGCCGCGACGTCACCACGCGTGCGACAGATCGGCGTGGCGGCGCACCCAGGCGTGCATCACCACACCGGCCGCGACGCCCGCGTTGATCGAGCGGGTCGAGCCGAACTGCGCGATCGAGACGGTCAGCTCGGCGGCGTCGCGGGCCGCATCCGACAGACCTGGGCCCTCCTGACCGAAGACCAGCACGCAGCGCCGGGGCAGATCGGTCGTCTCCAGCCGCCGAGCCCCCGGAGTGTTGTCCACCGCGACGACGACCAAGCCGTGACGAGCGGCGAACGCCACGAGGCCGCCGACGTCGACGTGGTGATGCACGGCGAGATAGCGGTCGGTGACCATCGCCCCGCGCCGGTTCCAGCGGCGCCTGCCGAGGATGTGCACGCCCGCCGCCGCAAAGGCGTTCGCCGTGCGGACGACGGTGCCGATGTTGTGATCGTGCGCGAAGTTCTCGATCGCGACGTGGAACGGATGTGCCCGGGTGGCGAGATCGGCCGCGATGGCGTCGCGTCGCCAGTAGCGGTAGGCATCGACGACGTTGCGCGCATCGCCGCGGGCCAGCAGTTCCGGGTCGAACTCGGCACCGTCCGGCCACGCAGCCGGGCCGCCGGGCCACGGCCCGACGCCGACCTGCCCGGGCACCGCCCACTCCGTCGGCCCGGTGTCCCCGCTCATCCCCGCCATGATGCCGCCGCCCGACCGAGAACGCGGACTCGCCCGACCGAGAACGCGGACTCGCCGTGCCGAGAACGCGGACTCGCGGGGGCTTCGGCGGGGGTTACGGCGGGGGTGGGGTGGCGGCGGCGGTACCGGACTCGATCGCCCGCCGGCCACCGGCGGGCATGGCGAGCGTGATGCCGGTGTGGCCGCGGTGCGCCCCGGCGGCGGCGGCGTGGTACTCCTCAAGCCGCGTCGCGAAGGCCGCATCGCGGTACACCCGCCCGTCCACCGACGGCCCTTCGACGCCCTCGACGACGGCCGCGATGTCCTCACCGGACAGGGTCTTGTGCGTCTCCAGGGCGTGCGCGATGGCGAGCACGGCCGCGCGGTCGGCGCGCAGGATCGCCTCGGCCCGCTCCAGCAGGATCGCGAGCTGGTCCTCGATCCGGTCGGCCAGCGCCTGGCGCAGCACCGCCTCGGTGTCGTCGCCCTTCTTCGGCCCGCCGCGCCCGCCGCCGGGGCTGCCGACCTCCAGGCGTCGCGCCGTCGAGTAGGACGACACGGTGGAACCCATTCCCCAGTAGCCCTCCATGAACGACGCGACCGCCGTCGCGGACTCCAGGTCGCCGGACACCCCGGACGACGAGTCGCCGTCGAAGAACATCCGTTCCCCGGCCAGTGACGCGAGCGAGACGAGGATGTCGGCCTCGTACTCCGAGCGCCAGCGGGTGAACTGGTCCTCCGGCGGGATGCTCGCGACCATGCCGAGGTAGTCACTGCCCTTCTCGATCGTCGCGATGTCGATCTCCATGTGCCGCCGGGTGCGGTACGCGACGAGCGCGTGGCACGCCTCGTGCACGGCCACCGCGTGTCGCTCGCGCTCGATGTACTCGACGTCCTCGGGCGGGCCGAGGTCCTTGAGCTGCTTGGCCCGCATGACGTCGCGCCAGGAGATGACCTCCCGGCCGTCCCGGATGGCGATGATCAGCGCTTCGTTGACCAGGTCCTTGATCGTCGCGCCGGTGGCGTACGGGGTGATCGTGGCGAGCTTCTCGATGTCCTCGGCGGTGACCTGGTGGGGCACCTTGTCGAAGTAGCCCTCGTAGGTGCGGATGCGCCCGGCCTTCGACGGGTAGCCGACGCGGTAGATCCGGTCGATGCGCCCGGGCCGCAGCAGCGCCTCGTCGAGCGCCTGCGGCATGTTCGTGGCCATCATCGTGAGGATGCGGTACTTCGGCGGCGGCTTGGGCCGCATGCCCAGCGCGCGCCGGCCCCACCGGTTGATCAGGCCGCGCGGCTTCTTCAGGCCCGAGAGCTCGGTGAGCAGCGCCTGCAGCGTTCCCGACCCGCCGCCGCCGCCGGCCATCCCGCCCATCATGAACCGGCTGCGCCGGGTGTCCGGCTCGGGCGACGCCGGCCGCAGCGCGTCGCGCGCCAGCAGCCACCGGGTGTCGTCGGACAGGTAGGCGGGCCCGTGGCAACCGGCCGGGCGCAGCTCCAGCGGAACCCGCGTCGACGCCGCCTGCAGGGCCCCGAACCCGCGCGGGCCCCCCGGTCCCACCTGGGCGAGGGTGCCGCGGTTGCCCAGCGCGTCGGCCTCGTCGAAGAACACGATCACACCGCCGTAGCGCAGCGCGAGCTTGCGCAGCTTCCGGAACAGCGACTTGACCTTGAGGATGCCGATGCCCATGAACATGTTGATGAACGCCCCGGGATCGACGAAGACGTAGGGCTTGCCGGTCTCGCCCGCGACGGCCTCGGCGAGCAGCGTCTTGCCGGTGCCGGGTGGCCCCCACAGCAGGATGCCGCCGGGGACGTAGCCGCCCTTGGCCTCGATGTCGTCGGGCTTCTCCAGGAACATGATGTTCTCGCGGATCCGGTCGACGACGTGGTCCTGGCCCCAGACGTCGTGGAAGCGCGTCTTGATGTCGTCGGGGTAGTAGGTGTCCACGCCGCCGCGCGACAGCAGCCAGAACAGCCCGATGAACTGGAACGCGATGAAGAAGAACGCGAATGCGAGCCGGAAGACGTAGGGCAGCGCGGAGAACAGCAACGCGGGCGCCTGGAACAGCGCCAGCACCGGCGAGGTCTCCAGGATCTGGCCCGTGACCAGCGCGAACAGCGTGATGAACGCCGTCCACTTGAGCATGCGGGCGAGCCGGAAGCGTGACCAGTCCGACAGTCGCCTGCGCAGCACGCGGTTCGTTCCGCCGAACACCCGCACCGACCAGAAATGGTGGTAGCCGGCCCATTTCTCGCTGATCAGGAAATGGATCTGACGGAGCAGTTCGGCGCCTGCTAACCAGAGCAGCCACTGCGACTCGACGGCCTGGATGCGCACCGAGTCGACGAACGGCAGTAACGGGTTGTCGGCCATCGCGGCCCACACCAGGATCAACCAGGCCACCGCCAGCAACACCAGCAACCGGATGCGGTCCCACGGCGCCATGCGCTTGCGGGTGGGGCGGGGCGGCGCGTGCGGTGGCTCACCCGGCGGGGTGAGACCCTCGGGTGTCGCGTCGGCCACGGCGGTCATGGGGCCCCCCGGACGGTGAAGGAGGAGACGACGTTCTCGATCTCCTCTTGGCGGTCGGCGTAGCAGGTCGTCGAGCACCGCACGAAGAACATGTAGATCGTGCTGGCGTCGTCGTTGAGGTAGACGGTCTGGTTGATCGTCTGCGGCGGGGAGAGACCCATCCGGTAGCGGAAGACGCTGTGCACCCCGCGCACTCCGGAACCGGGGGTGAGCACCTCGTCGGTGTACAGCGCGAAGTCGGTGAGACCCCCGCCGGCCGCTGGACCGGTCGGCAACTGCCGGCGTGAGGTGGCCGAGACCGGCAGGAACAGGTCGCGCAGCCCGTCGAGCGAGTACTGCCCGCGCTGGCCCGCCGGGATCTGCCGGACACCCACCAGCGCCACCGGCGCGGTGGCCGACCAGCCGATGAGGTGCTCGGTGGCGGGGACGGGTGCGGCGTCGTAGGCCTCGTGCCAGATGCCCGCGGCGGCGGCTTCGGTCGCCGGGTCGAGCCCGAAGGCCGCGTCGAGCTGCCGCGGGTCGACGGGGCGCCAGGTGCTGGGGATCTTGACGTACGTGCGCTGGTCGGAGTTCGTCACGTAGGTGTACTCGGGTGCGCCGCACGCCGCGACAGCCACGAGGGTCACGGCGCAGCAGAGCGCAGCGAGCGCGGAGCGGGCCGATGTCGCCATCCGTCCTCCCGATGACTCGTCCCGACGGCCCCGACGCACGCGCCGTGACCTGTTCGTGATAGGTCGAAGTATGCGCCCCGAACATGGCGTCGGCGTTGCGCCGAAACGGTCGAGGAAGCGCCCCGCCGACCCGCGCGGAACGCCACTCGGCTCCCTGTCGAGACGGCGAATGGAGGGAAATCCGGCCAATCTGAGAGCTGGCTCGGCAGACGGCCCAGCACATTGGTCCGTTCGGCCTAATCTCGCACCGCTCGTCGCGTCCGGCGGTTCCCCCACCCCACTGAGGTTTCAGCTTCGCAACCTTGCCGGCCCCGCCTTGCCTACCGTCCCCAGCCATGGAACAGCAGATTGTGCGCACCGCGTGGCTCACCGCGTTCGGAGCCGTGCTCGTGCTGCCCGTGCTGCTGCGCCTGGTCACCGCGCCGGTCGAGCCCCTGTGGGACCGGCTCGCCGTCGTCACCGGCCTGCTGGCGCTGTCCGCGCTGGTGTGCGCGGCCGTGCTGCCGTCGCGGCTGCGGTCGCTGACCCGCGCGTTCGGCATCGAGGGTGTGCTGGACGTGCACCGGTTCCTCGGCTGTGCCACCGCGGTCCTGACCCTGCTGCACCTCGCGTGCGTGGTGGCCGCCGATCCGGCCAAGGTCACCCTGCTCGACTTCGGCGCGGCGGGCCCCGCCGCGCGCGCCGCCTCCGTGGCCACCCTGGCCCTGCTGGGCTGCATCGGGCTGGCGATGTTCCGGTCGCGCTCGCAGCGGCCCTACGAGTTCTGGCGGTGGACCCACATCCTGCTCGCCGCCGTTGTCGTCGTCTTCGCCGCGCTGCACGTCTGGCTGCTCGACAACCTGGTC
Organism: Pseudonocardia sp.; assembly: GCA_052387455.1. Classification (GTDB taxonomy): domain Bacteria; phylum Actinomycetota; class Actinomycetes; order Mycobacteriales; family Pseudonocardiaceae; genus Pseudonocardia. The sequence goes on along the minus strand of JBQTJE010000215.1, from coordinate 3,279 downwards.
GCCGACGCGTCGATGAACGCGGTGCTCGCCGTCCTCGCCGGGCTGCTGCTCGCCGTCCTCGGCTACCGCTGGGTGTGGCGCACGATGCTCGACCCCACCACCGAGTTCGTGGTCCGCGAGGTTCGCGCCGAGACCGCCACCGTCACCACGCTGGTGCTCGCCCCCCGCAACGCGCGGCACTCCGACGAGCTGTGGGACTTCGAGCCGGGCCAGTTCGCGTGGATCCGGCTCGGCCGCGCCCCGACCGCGCAGGAGCACCCGTTCACGATCGCGTCGGCGGCACGCCGCGACCGGCGCGTGGAGTTCACGATCCGGCACGCGGGCGACTTCACCGCCGCCCTGCCCGGGCTGCACCCCGGCAGCGCCGTGTGGGTCGACGGCCCGCACGGCGCGTTCACCCCGACCGCGGGCCGCAACGGTGTCGTCATGATCGCCGGCGGCGTCGGCGTCACCCCGATGATGAGCATGCTGCGCACCGCGGCCTACCGCGGCGACCGGCGCCCCTACCGGCTCGTCGTCGTGGCCGCGCGCCACGACGAGCTGCTCTTCCGCGACGAATTGGCGCTGCTGCGCGAGCAGCTCGACCTCGAGGTCACCGAGGTGCTGCGCCGGCCGGTCGCGGGCTGGTCGGGCCACACCGGCGAGATCGGCGTCGGCCTGCTCACCGCCGTGCTCGCCGCCGAGGAACGCCTCGGCGACCTCGACTACTTCCTCTGCGGCCCCCCCAGCCTCATCGCCGACGCGTTCGACGCGCTCGCCGTCCTCGACGTGCCGACCGACCGCGTCCACACCGAACAGTTCGACATGGTCTGACCTCCCCGCCCCGCTCCCCAGCACGCCCGACCCCCCCCCGACCCCCCGACCGCTTGCCCGCCCGACCGCTCGACCCCCGACCGCTCGAACAGGGTGCGCTCGCTCCCCCTCGCGCGCACCAGTCCCCAGGAAGGCCCTCATGCTGCGCCGCGTTCCCCGAAACCTCCGCCGCGCCGTCATCGCCGCCGTGCTGCTCGCCGTCACGTTCTCGGTGTGGCAGTCGTGGTCCTACAGCACCCCCGGCACCGGCGGCTGGGTGCAGACGTCGTTCGGCCCGCTCGGTCCCGCCGACCGCGACCTGCTCGTCAAGGTGCGCCTCGCCGGCCTGTGGGAGCAGCCCACCGGCCAGCAGGCCCAACAGCAGGGCAGCGCCGTGTCCGTCAAGGACGCCGGGCGCAACATCTCCGCCGAGCACGCCGAGCTCGACCGGCGCGTGCGTGAGGTCGCCGACCAGCTCGGTGTCCTGCTGCCCAGCGCCCCCAACTCCCAGCAGATGGCGTGGATGGCCGAGATCTCGTCGAAGACGGGCTCGGACTACGACCGCGCCTTCGCCCAGCGACTGCGCGAGGCCCACGGCGCCGTGCTGCCCGTCATCGCCGAGGTGCGGGCGAGTACCCGCAACGACCTGGTCCGCCAGTTCGCCGCCGAGGCCGACACGTTCGTCAGCCGGCACATCCAGTACCTGGAGGGCACCGGGCTCGTCGACTACGCCGCGCTGCCGGAGGCGCCCTCGCCGGGGCTGCTGTCCGGCGGTCGCGGCACCGGTGACCTCGTCGTCCCCGTGCTCGTGTTCGGCGCGGCGATCTTCGGCGCCGCCGGGCTGGCCGTGGCGGTGCGCAACCGCGACGCCGGGCGCCGCGCCGCAGTCCCCGCAGTCCCCGCGTCCCCCGCAGCTACCCGGACGGCCACCCGCCGCTCGCTGCCCCCCCTCATCCAGATCCCCGCGCCGCGCGTCACCGAGACCCGTTCCCGGCACGCGCTGCGCAGTTGACCGCGACCGACGCTCCCCACACCGGTCGCCGACCGCGACGGACCGTCCGGCCCGTCGCTCCCCGAACACCGATCCGAGGCATCACGATGTCAGTAACCACCCGAGCAGCCCGCGTCCGCCGGGCTCTGACGATCTCCGCCGCCACGGTGCTGGTCGTCGTCACCGCGGCGGCGTGCGGGACGGCCGCCGCAAGCCCCGACCCCCTGGGTGGCGACGGTTACGCCACCGAGGCCGACGGTCATGCCCACTCGCACTCCGCCGACGGGACCGAGATCGTCCCGCTCGCCGACGACGAGGCCGAAGCCGCTGATGCCGACGGAGCCGATCCCGCTGGGGACGGCGCGCAGGCGACCGATCCCGCGGCCGCCGACCCTGCCGCCGACCCTGCCGCGGCCGCCGCAGACGGTAACGAGAAGAAGGACAAGAAGAAGGAGAAGAAGGACGGCGAGGGCAAGAAGAAGGATCCGGCCGCGCCGCCGAAGCTCGACATCCTCGGCACCAACTGCAAGAACAGCGACCTGGAACGGCACGACGGCTTCCAGAAGGCGCCGCGCTGCGTGCAGACCTCCTTCGGCGAGGTCGCCGAGCAGAGCCCGTCGCTGCTCATCGCAGACGCGCCGCGCTCGATCAAGGCTGGCGAGGCGTTCACGCTGACGGTCAGCACCCGCAACCTCAAGCGCGACCGCTTCCTCAAGGCCGCCGACGGCGGCTACTACGCCGAGAGCTCGTTCCTCGACGACGACGGCATCCAGCGCGGCCATTTCCACACCGCGTGCCGGATGCTGGAGAGCACCGACGAGGCTCCGGACGCCGCACCGGTTCCCGCGTTCTTCGTCGCGACCGAGGACAAGAAGGGCGGCGCCGGCGAGGACAAGGTGACCGTCGACGTCACCGGGCTGACCGCGAAGGGCACCGCACAGTGCGCCGTGTGGGCCGGCGACGGCTCGCACCGCGTCCCGATGATGGTGCGCGCCAACCAGACCCCCGCGTTCGACGTCGTGCGGATCACGGTCGAGTGAGCGTGCCGCGGGACCGGCATCCCCTCCGTTACGGCCGGTCCCGCGGTTCCCGGCCCCGGGCGCCGATGACGTCGGCGACGCCCCGGGCCCCCGCAAGGAGGAGGCCACGTCCGGCGCTGTGGTGTCGCCGGGCGTGGCCTTCCGGGGTCCCCGCCGGCTTCAGGTGAGGCCGAGGTCGGTGCGGCTCAGCAGGGCACGGTACGGGGCGCCGGCCCCCTCGATCGCCTCGCGCGCGCCGGTGTCCCGGTCCACGACCGTGACCACGCCGACGACCTCCGCGCCCGCCGCCCGCACCGCCCGCACCGCCGCCAGCACCGAACCGCCGGTGGTGGAGGTGTCCTCGACGACCAGCACCCGGCGGCCGGTCACGTCCGGGCCTTCGATCAGCCGCTGCAGCCCGTGCTCCTTGGTGGCCTTGCGCACGACGAACGCGTCGACTGCCGGGCCCGCCGGGTC
>JBQTJE010000214.1:0-6909 GCA_052387455.1 Pseudonocardia sp. | reverse complement strand
CGCCGGGGTGGGCTCCACCGGCGCACCCGCCGCCCGCGCCTGGTCGAGCGCGACCCGCGCGGCGCTCACGTAGTCGCCCAGCAGCAGCCGCGGGGCCGGGGGCTGCGCCCGGCGGGTGGGGCGCCGCCGCACTACCGGGGCGGGGGTGGTGACCGGCCCGCTGACCGGTTCGTGAACGGGCTCCTGAGCGCGGTCGTGAACCGGCTCGTGAACGTTCACCGGGTCACCCGCCACCGCACCCGCCGCCGTCGCGGTGGTCGCGGTGGTCGTGGTGGCGGTGGCGTGTTCGGTCAGGGCGCGGTGCACGGCCTCGGTGAGCCGGTCGCGCAGCCCGGGTCCGGTCTCGGCGGCGAAGAACACCACCAGCGGCGGCACCGAGTGCAGCACCACCCCCGACGCCGACAACGGCGCCCCGGCCAGGCCCCAGCTCGTCCAGGTGTTCATGGCGTAGGTGGCGGTGAAGGTCAGCCACTTCGTCCGGCGCGCCCACGCGGGCATGGCGACCTGGTAGCGGGCGGTGACCTGCTCGGCGCGCAGCACCGCGAGCAGCACCAGCGACACCATGGGGTCGAGCAGCCACGCCACCCACCAGGCGGCCGAGAACGCGGGTGCTCCGGCGGCGGCGAAGGTTTGGACGTTGACCATCGTGAACGCCAGGCCGAGCACGATCCCCGCCCACAACAGCGCGTCGACCTGAGCGCGGACGCGCTCCACCCGCAACGCGATCACGTCCGGGTGCGTGGTCAACCCGCGCACCGCCGCCGCGTCCGCCGCCGCGCTCGCCAGTCGGGCCACCCGCCCCGCACCGCCCCCCCCGGCCGCAGCCGCCACGACGGCCGGGACGGTCGGGGTGGCCGGGGCGGCCGGGGCGGCGGTCGTCTCGGTCGCGGCGGTCATGACCCGCTCCCGTTGCACGACCCGGCGAACCCGTCACGGGTGCACGAGAAGTCCTCGCACAGCGGGCACGCCGCCGCGTAGCCGTCCTGGTCGGCCCAGCCCGTGTAGCCGGACTCGCGCAGCTCATAGAGCCGCTGCCCGGCCTCGTCCAACTCCCGACCCCACGGCATCACATACCGGCCGTGGGGGCCACGCTCGTAGCGGCTCATCGGGCACCGCCGCACTCGTCGCGGTACTCCAGCTCGACCTCCACCGCGCCCGCGGTGAACCCGTGATGGCGCGCCAGGCGTGCGGCACCGGCCCGGTAGGAGCGCACCCCGCCGAGCACCCGCCCCCACTCGTCCTCGACGAAGTACGTCGACCCGAACTCGTGTCCGCGGTCGCGGATGACCGCCCCGGAGAAGTCCCCCGCCCCGCACGTCACCAGCCCCTGGCCCGGGGCGACGACATCCACCGCCACCGCCACCACCGGGCGCCCGGTCGGGGTGTCGCGCTCTACCATCAGTTTCTCCTCGCTGCTCACGTGCTCACCAGTGGTGTCGTGGTCGGGGAGAACCGGCCCGGCGGGGACGTCCTGGCAGAGGGACCCGCCGGACCGGTGCTCCAACTCGTCGCGCTCGCCGACCCGGCCGCCGTCCTGCCGGTCGTCGCGCAGCTCGTTGTCGTGCCGGTCGTCGTGCAGCTCGGCGGCCGGGCACTCGTCGATCCACCCGCAGCGGCGGCACTCCCGCCACGCCATCGCGCACCCCATGCCCCCGCCCGGGTCGGCGAGGTCGAACACGTCGTCATCGGCGGGAATCGAGCGCTCACACCCACACGCCCACCAGCCGTCCGCCGGACACCAGGCGTGCCCCCCGATCCCGGAACCGACCGCCCAGCGCCCCTGGTCGGGCCAGCGCCTCGTCAGGGCGGTCACCGGGTCACCTGCCGATGCCCAGACCTCACGCACCGAAGCCGACGCTCCTGCGACTCGACCACGCCCACCGCCGCCGCGCGGCAACCCGGGCACGTGCCGAGCACCTGAACCTCACGCCAAGCCCCCGCCACCTGCCGGGCCAGGGTCACCGCGTCGGCGAACAACGCCCCGGCCAGGAACCACCACACCCCCGACGCCACCCCAGCAACCCCGACCAGCGCCACCCACACCACGAACCCGGTCACGGCCACCAGGAACACCAGCCACCCCGACTCCGCACACGCCGCGCCCCGAGCGGACGCGAGCACCTTGCGCTCGCTCACGTCGAAGACCTCCATCACGCCGCCGCCCCCGCGCTCGTCGTCGCGGTCGCCACGACCGCAACGGGCAACGCGTGCACCCGTGCCAACCGGCCCGCAGCCACGACACGAGCCATCGCCCGCCGCGCCTCCCGCCGCTGTCGCCGGCTGTCCTCGGCCAGAAGCACCGGGAGCGGCCTACGGCCGGCCAGGGGCTTCCACTCCTCCCGAATGACCTGGTCCCAGTACCGGCGCAGCGCCCGGCACTCCTCGTCGTCCAGCGGCGCGGTGCACTCGGTCAGCGCGGCCGCATCGATTCCCGTGCTCATCGGGTTCCCTCCTGCGTGGGTGCAATCGTCTTAAGACGGTTGCTTGTGTTGCGACGGTAGGTCGGCACCGTCGCAGTGTCAACCGCCGTCTTGAGACGGTCGGTAACCTGTGATCCATGGGTGCAGCAGAGCCAGACGAACGGCCCGCGAGCCGCCGAGTCGCGGACGTGCTCCGAGCCGAGATCGACGCGGGCCGGTACAGGCCCGGCGATCAGCTCCCGTCGTACCGGGCGCTGGCGACCACGTACGACGTTGCCGTGAACACAGCGCAGTCGGCCGTTCGCCTGCTCATGGCAGACGGCCGCGTGACGGTTCGCCAGAGCGCCGGAACCTACGTCGCCGAGCCCGGCCGGGATGACGAGTCGACGATCGTCGCCGTCGAGCGGCGCGAGCTGGCGGACCTGCAACGGCAGGTGCAACGCGCGCGGCGGGCGCTTGCCGAGATCGACCGGACGGTGAACGAGCTGAGCGGCCGTCGGGCCGGAGTTCAGCCCGAGGATCTGAGTGAATCCGCCCCGTGAGGCGTTCGCAGTTGCCATGCTTCGAGATTCGGACCGAACACGGCCCGGGTGAAGTGGACAGGTGTCTCCAACGGCGTTCACCGCAAGTTGGAGACACCCCGGGCCAGCGGCAGCAGCGGAGACGGGATGACGGAGAAGCGAACCGCACAAACGACCTTCGCCATGCTCTTCAAGCATCTGCGCGAGGAGAGCGGCCTTTCGTACCGTGAGCTTGAACGGCCAACTCTCGCCACTCGCGGGTGGATCAGTAATGTTGCTTCGGGTGCGCGATGGCCCGAGCGGGACTGGGTCGACCGGGCCGACAAGGTCTTGAAGGCAGGCGACCTGCTCTTGCGCGCATGGGACGCGGGACAAGCCGAGCGAGACGAACAGAAGCGGACGCGATCAATTCTTCTTGCATCAGTAAAGGACTCGGAGGAGATACTCCTTGCGACGGCCCCTGATGCGGTGGACGTCGATGCATTGAACGAGAGCGCAGCATCTCTCGGAGTCGCATATCTCAGCAGTCCGGCGGCGCCGATGTTGGAGCATGGCGTGAAGCTCCGACGCGAAATCGTCCGTCGAATCCGCGAGGGCGCGGCGCGGCCGCACGAGATGGATGATCTTTACCTTGCAGCGGGCCGCGCATCTGGCGTGCTCAGCTACGCCGCGCTTGATCTCGGAAACCCTGAGGCTGCGGCGATCCATGCCCGCGCAGCCTGGCAGCTTGCCGACATCGCGCGTGATGACGAGCTGCGCGCTTGGGTGCGCGGCACAGAGTCCCTCGTTGCCCGGTTTCAGAAGAACTACCGCCAGGCCGGACAATTCATTGTGGACGGCCTGAAGTACGCCGGACCCGGAACCTCGACCGTCCGACTGCTTTGCGGAGCTGCCCAATGTGCAGCCAATAGCGGCGATTCGTCCGCAGCGCAGCACATCCTCGACATGGCGTTGAACGCCCGCGAGCAAACGACGCCGGATACCATTAATGGCCTGTTCGCGTTCAGTTATGCGAAGCAGCTCTACTACGCTGGATCGAGCTTGATGTGGCTAGACGACGAGCCAGCATTGCGCCGAGCGGCCCGCGACGCACAGGAAGCCATCGTATTGTGGGAGCACGAGGGCGAGCAGTTCCGCTCGCTCGATGACGAAGCGCTCGCGCACGTCTATACAGCAACGGCATTGCTAAAGCTCGGCGAGATCGAAGGCGCGATGGCGGCGGTTCGACCGATTCTTGCGCTGCCACCCGAACGTCAAATTTCGTGGATACATCGACGAGTGGCAGAGCTTGCCGTCCTCCTCGACGACGATCGGTTCAAGAACTCGCGGGCGGCCGCCGCCGCTCGGGACGAGCTGCGCGCCGCCGCCTGACGTCCGGCATTCCTGTCACTTCGTCACCCCGACGCCGTGACCAGCACCGATGCCCGGTGACACCGCAGTGACAGCCTCGACGGGTGTCACTGCGTCCGGTCCACCCACAACTTCTTGTCACTCTGTGGCGGGGAACGACGCTGGAACAGGCGCCCCCCCCTGTTCCAGCCGCTCAGGCGACCCACTCCGGGACGAACCGGGCGGGATCCCACTTGATCCGCGGATCGGCCGGCCGGACGGCGACGGACCGCAGAACGGCCCCGATGATCGCGCGGCGCTGGGAGACGTTCAGGCGCTCCCAGCGGGCGGACATGTCCGGCACCGCCCCGACGAACGTTCGCAGGGTCGCCCCACGGTCGACTCGGGCGAGGCGTGCGCGCGCCGCGTCGAGCCGCTGGTCGATGACCGTGCGGGCCGTCATCCACTCGCGCCGGCTGATCTCGCCGGTCGCCCACGCGGCCGCCAGGTCGTCGAGTCGCTGCTCGTCGTCGCGTACCTGCTCGTCAAGCCCGTCCGAGTCGTTCCGCCGCGTACGCAGCCTGTCGAGCATCCCAGGGGAATCGAGCGCGATGAGGACCAGGTCGCGGATGTGCTCGTCCGTGCGACCGGCGACCGTGGCGATCTTTCCGCAGGTCGAGCCACCGGGCGTGTTCGGGCAGACGTAGCGAGGAGTGCCAGACTTCGGCCGACCCACGAGGCCGCCGCCGCACAGGCCGCACCGGAGGATGCCGGAGAGCAGGTAGGTGCGGCCGGTACCCGGTTGCCGGGTCAGTCGCTGCGGATCACTCAGCAGCGCCCGGAGACGGTCGGAGTCGGCGGGCGAGATGATCGCGGGCCAGACTGCATCGGCGACGATGTCGCCCGGGCCGGGTCGCTTGTGCTCGCCCGCCTTGCGCGGCTTGTGCTCACGACGACCTGAGATTCGGGCGGTCATGAGCATGGTGCGGAGCGTCGTCGCCTTCCAGCCTCGGCCGCTGGTGCCGGTGACGCCCCGCCCCGCCAGATCTCGGCAGATGCTCGACAGCGACTCACCGGCGAGCACCCGTGCCGCGCACTCGCGGATGACCGCAGCCTCCTGCTCAAGAATCGTCACCCGGTCATCGGCGTAGCCGAACGGGCGAATGCCGCCACCAGACACCCGACCAGCCTCGGCCGCCTGCCGTCGCTGCCGCTTCTGCCGTTCGGCTTTGTGTTCTGCCTCGTGTCGCGCTGCGGCGCCGAGCATCCTGGCGACGAGCCGCCCGGTCGGAGTAGACAGGTCCACCTCGCCGGTGACCGTCGCGAGTTCGAGGCCGTACTTGTCGGCCATGTCGATGACGTCTTCCAGCTCGCGCGGGGAGCGCGTGAGCCGGTCGACGTGCCAGCCGACCAGAGCGTCGAGCTGCCCGGCCTGCACGTCCGCCATGAGGCGCGCCCAGCTCGGCCGGGGCTTGCCGGAGTAGGCGCTCACGTCGTTGTCGACGTACACCTCGACGACCGCCCACCCGCGGCGCTCGCAGACGGCCCGGCAGTCGGCCTCTTGCCTGGTCACGCCGAGTCCGGCACCCTCACGATCTTGTGAGATGCGGCAGTAGATCGCAGCGCGAGACATGGGCACATTGTTGCACGATCGTAGGCACGGGCGTGAGCTGCCCGACCGGCACCGGCGTCACCCCGGCCGACCCCACGGCGCCCTGAGCCGGGGCGTCACACGGGCGTTGCGGTGCCCGCGCCCGCGTCCGGACGCCCGTGCGGGCTCGGTGACGCCAGTGCGGCGCGGCTCCCGCGGTGCGCGGCGGGGAGCGGCGGGCGCGGCGGCGGGACGCCACGCGGGCGCGCGGGTCAGCGGTCGATCAGGGCGGCCAGGCCGTCGAGCACGCGAGGGAGGCCGAAGTCGTAGGCGCGCTCGGGGTCGTACGCCCCGCCCTGGGCCGCCCCCGCCGCGCCGCCGACCCGGACTGCCAACGGGTAGGCGGCCGGGTCGAGCACGCGTTCCAGCAGCGGCGCGTTGGCGGTCCACCACTGCGCGTCGGTCATGGCGGTGGCCCGCCGGACGGCCCGCGCGTCGAGCACGTCGCGGGCCACGCCCCGGACGAAGTTCAGCAGGTGGGTGAGGCAGGCGTCGATCGTGACATCGTCGAGGCCGAGCCCGTCGAACGCCGCCAGCTCGTGCTCGTACTTCGCCATCAGCCCCGGCCCGAGCGGCGGGCGGCCGGTGGCGACGGTGGCCGCCCACGGGTGGGCCGCGTAGAGCGCCCGGTTCGCCGACGCGACGGCGGCGGCACGCTCGCGCCAGGGCCGCCCGGCGGTGCCGGTCCGCGGCGTTGCGGCGTACACCGCGTCGAGCATCAGCTCCAGCAGCTCGGCCTTGCCGGGGACGTGGGTGTAGAGCGTCATCGCCGCGACGCCGAGCCGGTCGGCGACCCCGCGCATCGTCACCGCGTCCAGGCCGGCCGCGTCGGCGAGCCCGACGGCCGCGGCGACCACGTCGTCGACGCTGCGGCCCGGGCGCGGGCCGCGGCGAGGCGCGCCGGCGCCGCGCCAGAGCAATCGCAGCGTGCGGGCGGGGTCGGCGGCGCCGGTCCGGACGTGCCCCAGCCGCCCTGCACCATGGTCTG
>JBQTJE010000213.1:0-2771 GCA_052387455.1 Pseudonocardia sp. | reverse complement strand
GCTCCGGTCCCGGCCGGGGCAGGCGCCGGCCCGGGCGCTCCCGGGCCGGGCGGGAGCTGACGTGGACTTCCGGGCCACCGTCGCCGTCGCGGCCCGCAGGTGGTACCTCGCCCTGCCGGCCTTCCTGCTCGCCGTCGCCCTGGCGGCGTGGAGCTACTCCGCGATCCCGACGCGGCACGTCGCGCGCGCCTCGGTCGTGCTCACCACGCCGCTGGCCGGATCGTCCTTCACGCCGGGTGCGGAGGCAGGCGAGATCACCAATCCGCTGCTCAACTTCAGCCGCGGGCTCAGCGAGACCGTCCGCATCCTCGTCCAGGCGGTCAACGCCCCGGGTGCGGACGAGCGGATGGGCGCGGTCGGGGGCGTCACCCAGGTGCGGGCGAACAACGGCAGCGAGAACCCCGAGAACCTGATCAACTCGCCGTTCCTGTTCGTCGAGGGTGTCGCACCCACCCCGCAGGAGGCCCGGCGGCTCGCGGCCGCGGCGGTGGAGCTGGCCCGCACCGAGCTCGCCGTTGCGCAGAATCGGCTCGGGGCCGCCCCGTCGACGCACATCACGTTCACCGTGTTCGTCGAGCCAATGGTGGCCTTCGAACCGGACCGGGACGCCCGGCGCTCGGTGGCCGCGGTGCTCGCCCTCGGGCTGATCGGCGCGCTGGCCGTCACCTACGCGGGCGAGAGCGTCGCGGTGTGGTGGCGGCGGCGGCGCGAACCCCCCGCAGTGCCCGGGCCCCCGGCGCCGGACGGGCCGGCCGGCGCCGCCGACCGGCCCGTCGAGGTGCCCACCGGGTTCGCCGCCGCACTCGCCCTGGTGCTGGCCTCCAGGGAGCTCGCCGCGCAGGTCACCGCCCGGCGTGACGACCGGGCGGCGGAGCAGGCCGGCTCCGGCCGGGAGGCGGGCGACCGTGTCGGTTGAGGTCGACCGCTTCCTGCCCACCCGGGACCGGGCGCCGGGCGATGCGGTGTTCCTGCTGTGCCTCTACGCGGCGGCGCTGCTGCTGGTGCCCGCCCGGCTGGTGCTGCGCGGCATCCCGCTGTCGATCAGCCCGGCCAACCTCGTCGGCCTGGGGTTGGTGGTGCTGTGGTTCTGCTCGCAGATGACGACGAACCTCGGTGCCGCCAAGGGTCGCAACGCCGTCCGGTTCGCCGTGCTCACCTACGCGACGTGCCTGGTCGCGAGCTACGGCTACGCGGCATGGAACTACCTGCCCGCCGACGAGCTGCGCCAGCTCGACCGCAGGCTGATCCTCGCCACCGCGCTGATCGGGGTGAGCCTCGCGGTGTGTGACGGGGTCCGCGCCGTCGAGCGGCTCGAGCGGCTGGTCAGGGCGGTGGTGGTGGCCGGGGCGGGGGTGGCCTCGGTGGGCGCGCTGCAGTTCGTGCTCGGCCTGGACCTCACCCAGCTCGTGCCGTTCCCCGGCCTGCAGTTCTCCACCGACGACCCGTTCGTCAGCGCCCGCGGCAGCCTGCGTCGCGTCGCCGGCACCGCGAGCAACCCCATCGAGTTCGCCACGGTCTGCGCCACCCTGCTCCCGCTCGCGCTGCACCTCGGCTACCGCGCACAGCGTTCGGGGCAGTCGCCGGGCCGCTGGTGGCTGTGCGCCGGGCTGATCGGCTCGGGCCTGCTGTTCTCGGTGTCGCGTACCGCCGTGCTGGGGCTCGTCGTGGCGGGCGCCGTGCTGATGGTCGGCTGGTCGGCGCGCAGGCGGGTGCACGCCGCGGTGGCCGTCGCGGGCGCGCTGGTGGCGTCCAAGCTGGCCTTCCCGGGTCTGCTCGGGATCTTCTACGGCCTGTTCGCCTACGCGACCGCCGACAACAGCACCCAGTACCGCACGCACGACTACCCGATCGTCATCGCCGAGGTGAAGCGCAACGTGCTGCTGGGCCACGGTCTGGGCACCTGGTACGCGCCGAAGTACCAGATCCTCGACAACCAGTACCTGATGGCGCTCGTCGAGACCGGGGTGCTGGGTTTCGCGGCGTTCGTGGGGCTCTTCGTCGCCGCGATCGTCGCGGCGCTGCGGGCGCGGCACCTGGCGCGGACGGAGGACTCCCGCGACCTCTGCCTGTCGATCGCCGCGTCGGTGACGGTGCCGATGGTCGCGTCGGTGACGTTCGACCTGGCGAGCTTCCCGACGGTGTCCGGGCTGGCGTTCCTCATGATCGGGGTGGCTGGGGCCGCGCTGCGCTGCGTCGGCGCGAGGCACCCGAAGGCGACGGAGTAGGAGTACGCCCAGCGGCCCGCCGACGAGGCACTCCAGCTCGCGAGACCGTCACCGGGCGCCCCGGCGCGAAACGAGGTCGACCGTGCGAACCGTGCCACCCACCGGCTGACCAGGCGCTTTACCCGCGGACCGTCGCTGCACCACGTCCCGGCAGGATGGGCCGATGGGTCTGCACGTCTTCGTCGACGAGGTGAAGGAGCGTGGCTACGTCGTGACGGCGGCGGCGCTGCTGAGCAGCGATCTGGCGCCGGCGAGGAGGATCGTCCAGTCACTCGTCATGCCGCGACAGCGACGGCTTCACTTCAACAAGGAGAGCGACGGCCGCCGCAAGCAGATCATCGACGCGATTGTGGAGATCGCTCCCCAGGTCTCGATCTACGACGCGACCAGTCAGCCTCGGCAGCGTCAGCGAGATGCGTGCCTCAGAGAGTGTTGTGAAACCCGGGCGGTCAGTCCTTGAGGTCTTCTGCTAGCCGCCGGGCAGCTTCGATCTCGACCGGGCTGGTCGGTGGGGCAAGTTCCTCACCGGCCAACCGGGCGGCCATC
>JBQTJE010000212.1:0-5583 GCA_052387455.1 Pseudonocardia sp. | reverse complement strand
GCCCGGGGCGCGGTGGTCGTCGGCCGGCGCGCCCACCTCGTCCTCGTCGACACCTCCGGGCCGGGGCCGTTCGCGGCCGCCGTGCTCCCCGCCGCCCGCTGACCGCGTCCGCGGCGTGCACGACGGCCGCCACCTACCTGCCGCGCGCCCCGACCGATGGTGGGGCCGGGCTGTACGTACGCCGCTCGCGTACCGGACACTGGTGACGGCCAGGGAGACGAGGAAGCCGATGCGCGCGATGCGGGTGTTCAAGGTGATCGTGCACGCGAGGACGCGCGAGCCGGTCCTCGTGCTCGCGGAGGAGGACGGCGAGCGCTGCCTGCCGGTGTTCCTGCGCCAGCCCCAGGCCGACGTGATCGCGTCCGGGCCGCGCGCCGAGGACGACCAGATCCTCACCCAGGACCTGCTCGTCCCCACCGTCCAGGCGCTCGGCCGCAACCTCGTGGGTGTGGAGCTCACCGAGCTGCGCGACGGGGTCTTCCACGCCGATCTGGTGTTCGACCAGGAGACTCGCCTGGCCGCCCGGCCGAGCGACGCCCTGTCGATCGCGGTGCGCGACGGCATCCCGATCGCGGTGGCCGAGACCATCCTCGACGACGTCGGCCAGCTCGTCGCGGAGATGTTCCCCAACGGCCCCGACGTCCACGAGCCGCCCGAGCAGCAGGTGGCGGCGTTCCGGGAGTTCATCGACGAGGTCTCCCCGGAGGACTTCGGGACGCCGAGTCCCTGAGCCGTCCCGGCCCGGGCCGTCAGGACGGTCAGAACCGCCCGCCCGTGCCGCGACGTCCGCGGGTGCCGGAGCCGCCGAAGCTGCCCGGGGAGAAGCCACCGCCGCCGCGGTTGCTGCCCCCGGAACCCCCGAACCCGCCACCCCCGAACCCGCCGCCCCGGCCGCGGTCGTCGCCGAACAGGATGCCGCCGAGGACGAGGCTGCCGAAGTCGATCGCGGTGCCGCCCGCGGTGCCCGGCGCCGACCATCGCGACACGTCGTCGCGGGCCAGGCGCAGCGCCTCCTGGGCGAGCGCGTCGGCCTGCTGCGCCTCGTGCAGCGCCGCGACCGGGTCGGTGCCCGCGGTGCCGGTCGCGATGTCGAGGTGGCGCCCCGCCTCCGCGAGGCGGGTCCGAGCCGGGCTGCCGACGGCGCCGCGGCGGGTGCTGACGAAGTCGCTCGCCGCGGCAACGGCGGAGCGGGCGGCGAGCAGGGCGCGGTCGAGTGCGGCGGCGGCGCGCTCGGCCCGCACCCGCCCCTCGCGCGCGGCGGCGATGCCCGCGTCGAGCGCGGCGCCGGCGTCGGTGAGTCTGCGCAGCGCCGCGAGCGGGTCGGGTGGGGTGGCGGCGAGGTCGCGGTCGGCGGCGACCAGCGCGGCCTGCGCCCGGGCGACGACGGCGGTCAGCTCGCCGGCGCCGGAGCCGGTGCTGGAGCCGGAGTCGGCGTTGCTGAGGGTGCGGGCCTCGGCGAGGTCGGCGTCGACCTCAGCGCGGGCGTCGGCGATCCGCGCACCCGCCCGGGCCAGTTCGTCGGCCAGTCGCTCGATGCCGTCGAGCAGGGTCGCGGCCTGGGCCAGCGCGTCCTCGGCCGCGCGGGCCGACACGACGGCCTCGCCGCGCTTCCCGGCGACGAGCGCCACCTGCGCCTGGGCCACCTCCTCCCGGGCGGCGACCAGCCGCGCGCGGGCCTGCCCGACGTTGTCCGCGACGGGCGCCAGCGCGCTCGCCGCGTACGCCGCCGCGAGCTCGGCGAACCGCTGCTCGGCGCCGGGCACGCGAGCGTGCGCGGCGTCCAGGGCGGGAGTGAGCGCGGCGACGACCTCGGGCGCGGTGCGTTCCAGGTCGCGCAACCGGTCGAACGCCGCGGCCTGCTCGTCGAGGCGGGCGTCGGCGGTGGCGCAGGTGCCGAGGATGTCGGCGAGCATGGCCCGCTGCGTGGGGTCGTCCTCTCCGACGCCGTCGTCGAGCTGCTGGCGCACCCCGAACGCGCGCACCATCTCCGCGCGCGAGGCGTCGAGCGCCGCCCGGAACTCCCCGACCGCTTCCTCGCCGAACTGCGCGCGGGCGAGGTCGAGCTCCTGCTCGGAGGTGCGGACGGCGTCGTCGAGCTCCAGCAGCGCGCTGCTGGCGCGGTAGCCGAGGTCCTCGGTGGAGACGCCGGCGAACTCGTCGGCGGGCTGCGCGGGCTGGTCACCGGATCCGGCGGTGCCCGCCCGCTTGCGTCGTCGCGACACCGCGTACGCCCCGCCGATCAGCGCGAGCGTGCCGCCGACCACCCACGGCGTGGCCCCGCCCCCGCTGGCGGATCCGCCGCCACGCAGGCCGTCCGCCATGGCCACGGCCGCGCCGGCCCAGTCCCCCGCGGCGAGGCGGGGCTCGACGTCGTCGCCGACGATGTCGCGCACCGCGCCGTCCGAGAACGGGAAGCGCTCGTCGATCGAGACGCCCTGCTCGCGGTCGTCCACCGCCACCGCGAGCAGGGCGTCGCGCGGGCCGAGCTGTGAGCGCTCCGCGGACAGGTCGGCCCAGCTCTGCCCGTCGGCCCCGTCGAAGCTGCGGACGTACACGACCCACAGCCGCACGTCGCTCTCGGAGCGCAGCCGCGCCACCGCGGCCTGCACCCGCCCGGCGTCCGTCCCGAGCACGCCCGCCCGGTCGACGACGTCGGCGGCCAGCCGCAGCGGCGGGTCCGCCGCCGCGACCCCGGCCCCGGTGAGCAGCAGCAGCCCCAGCACCACCAGCAGCCGCGCGATCGTCGCCACGGGGACACTCTGCCACCTGCCCGGGTCCGCCGGGGGCAGCGCCGATCCGAGCCCGCGCACCGGCGGCCGGCTGCACATCCTTTGCTCTGCACACCTATACGCATCACGGGCCCGGCGACGGCGAACGTCCACTCCGTCCGGCGCCGGGATGCCGCGATGCACGTTCGGCGGCCGGTGCGTATCGGTGCGCAGAGCAAAGGACCGGCGCGCCACCACGCGCGCGGCGGCGACGGGACGGGCCGGTTGTGCCGGATTGGCCCTGGCGCCGGCCGCCACGCGACCGACGATGGAGCCGTGGCCCCCGACCTCAGCCCGCTCCCCGTCACGCGCGACCCCTGGCGGCGGCTGCCGCAGCTCGGCGCCGGGCTGGTCCTCTACGGCACGAGCATGGCGATGCAGGTGCGCGGCGGGATGGGCCTGCAACCCTGGGACGTGCTGCACGAGGGCGTGACGATGCAGACGCCGTTGAGCTTCGGCCTGGTCACGGCGCTGACGGGGGTCCTGGTGCTGCTGCTGTGGATCCCGCTGCGGCAGCGGCCGGGGATCGGCACGCTCGCCAACGTCGTGGTCATCGCGGTCGCGGTGGACACCGCGCTCACCCTGATCCCGCCGGCGCAGGCGTGGCCGGCGCGGATCGCGCTGATGGTCGGCGGGACGCTGCTCAACGGGGTCGCCACGGCCGCGTACGTCGGCGCCCGGCTCGGCCCCGGCCCGCGCGACGGCCTGATGACCGGCCTGGCCGCCCGAACCGGCCGCTCGATCCGCCTGGTCCGCACCGGCATCGAGGTCACCGTGCTCGGGATCGGCTGGCTGCTCGGCGGCACCGTCGGGCTCGGCACGGCGCTCTACGCCCTCGCGATCGGCCCGCTCACGCAGGCGTTCCTGCCGTGGTTCGCCACCGGGCCGCGGCCCGCTCCGGTCACACCCGGCTGACCGGCTCGTCGGCTGAGGCTGAGGCTGAGGCGCTCCGGGGGACGGCCGCGTCCAGGTCCGTTAGCTGCCACGGCCGCACGACGGCGACGAGCACGACCAGCGCCGCCACGAGCGTGCCGGACATGACCAGGGCCATCGCCACCGCGTCGTTGCCCAGCGCGCCGACCAGCGGCGACACCAGCCCGCCGACGCCGAACTGCGCCGCGCCGAGCAGCGCGGCGGCCGTGCCCGCGGCCTCGCCGTGGCGGCTCAGCGCCAGCGCCGGGGCGTTGGGGATGAACAGCCCGACGCTGAACAGCACCAGCCCCAGCGGCGCCAGCAGCCCGGGCAGGCCGCCGGCGCCGGTCACGGCCGCGGCGAGCACCAGGAACCCGGCGAGCACGCCGAGGGTCACCGAGGCGAGCAGCAGCGTGCGCGGCTCGTGGCGGTGCATGAGGTGGGCGTTGAGCTGGCTGGCCCCGATCAGCGCGGCCGCGCCGGCCCCGAACACCAGCGCGAACGCCTGCTCGCTGAGCCCGTACTGCTGCTGGAGCACGAACGGCGAGCCGGCGATGTAGGCGAACAGCGACGCGAACCCCAGGCCCGCCACCAGGACCAGCCCGACGAACACCCGGTCGCGCAGCAGATCCGCCGACGTCCGCAGCATCGAACGCAGCCCGGCCGGGCGCCTGCGCGCGGGCGGCAGCGTCTCGCGCAGCGCCCACGCGACGACCGGCACGAGCACGAGACCGTAGACCGCGAGGGCGACGAACACCCAGCGCCAGGAGCCGAACCGCAGGATCTCCCCGCCCAGCGAAGGCGCGACGACCGGCGCCACGCCCATCACCAGGATCAGCCGCGACAGCAGCGTCGCCGCGGCCCGCCCGGTGTAGAGGTCACGCACGATCGCCATGGCGACGACCCCGCCCGCGGCCGCGCCGATCCCCTGCAGCACGCGCAGCCCGCCGAGCACCGCGATGGTCGGCGCCACCGCGCACAGCAGCGACGCGGCGATGTGCACCCCGACCCCCGCCAGCAGCGGTCCGCGCCTGCCGAGGGTGTCCGACAGCGGCCCGATCAGCAGTTGCCCGAGCGCCAGGCCGAGCAGCGTGCCGGTGAGCGTGAGCTGCACCGCCGCCGGGCTCGCGGCGAGCTCGGCGGTGATCGCCGGCAGCGCGGGCAGGTAGGCGTCGATCGTCAGCGGGCCGAGCGCGATCAACGAGCCCAGCAACAGGATCAGCCGAAGCCGCGCACCCCTCGCGAGCTCGACGGGGATCGCCCGGTCGGGTGGGGACGTCACGCAACGTCCAATGCCGCGCGGGTCCGCGCTGTTCCCTGCGGCGCGGGGTGTGCCGATGAACTCCTTCTCAGTAGCGCCAGCGCAGCCCGGCGAGGACGTCCTCGGTCTCCCGGCCCTGCGCGGCGGCGGCGTCCGAGCGGCGCACGGCGAGGAACGCCCCGAGCAGCTCGGGGCCGAGCACGCCGGGCAGCCGCGGGTTCGCCACCAGCGCCGCCTCCTGCTCGGGCTGGGTCTGCGGCAGCTCGGCGATCCCGCGTGCCTCCCGGTCCTGCGCCGACCAGCCCCCGGGGTCGGACTGCACCGGCGGCGGCAGCGCGAGCCCGTCGGCGATCCCGGCCGCGCCCGCGGCCAGCAGCGCGGCCAGCGCCAGGTAGGGGTTCGCCGAGGCGTCGGACGTCTTCAGCTCGACGTTCGCGTGGTCGGCCCCGAGGAAGCCGGTGCCGGGCACGTAGCGCAGCGGCGCCTCCCGGTTCTGCACGCCCCAGAAACCGTAGGCGCCCGCGAAGTAGCCGGGCCGCAGCCGGGCGATAGACCCGAGGCTCGGCGCGGTGAGCGCTGCCAGCGCCGGCAGGTCGCGCAGCAGGCCCCCGACCCACCCCGCCCCGTCCCGGCCGGGGTGGT
>JBQTJE010000211.1:0-12293 GCA_052387455.1 Pseudonocardia sp. | reverse complement strand
GGGGGGGGGTGGGGGGGGGGGGGCTGGGGAGGTCGCTGCGGGGCGGGTGCGGGGCTGGGGTTCGCCGGGGGTTAGGTTGGGGGGGCGGCGCGTGCGGGCGCGGCGGGTGCGGCCGCGGCCGGCGCCCCGGCGGTGGCGGAACCGGCCGGCACGACCGGGGCCGCGGGCATCCCGGGCTGCTCGCCGGAGTAGTAGGCGTTGTACCGCGCGTAGGCGCGCCGGCCCTTCGTCGGCACCATGGTGAAGACCGTGCCCAGCACCGTCGTCGACACGGCCGCGAGTGCCTGCACCGCTGCGCGCAGCTGGTCGCGGCTGGTCTTCTTGAACCGGCAGACCAGGATCACCCCGTCGGTGGCCGGGGCCACGGCGGCGGCGTCGGTCACCGGTAGCAACGGCGGGGTGTCGATCAGCACCGTGTCGTAGCGGGTGCGCAGCTCGTCGATGATGTGCCGCATCTGCTGGGACGCGAGCAATTCGCTCGGGTTGGGCGGGAGCGGGCCGCTGGCGAGGACGTCGAACCCGCCCGACCACGGCTGCACGGCCTGCTCCACGTCCACCCGCCCGGACAGCACGCTGGTCAGCCCGACCGCGCGCTCCAGGCCGAAGAGGTCCGCGAGCTTGGGCCGGCGCAGGTCGGCCTCGACGACGAGCACGCGGGCCCCGGCCGAGGCCAGCGCGATCCCGAGGTTCGCGATCGTGGTGGTCTTGCCCTCCGCGGGCAGCGAGCTGGTGACGACGACGACCTTGCGCGGGTTGTCCACGTCGACGAACTGCAGGTTGGTGCGGAGCTGGCGGAACGCCTCCGCGCGGGGCGACTGTGGCTCCTCGTGCACGGTCAGCGGCCGCTTCGGGACCTGCGGGTCGAGCGCGATCGTGCCGAGGTTGGGCGCACCGGCCGCGTCGTGGAGCTGGCCGGGGGACTTCACCGACACGTCCAGGGCGTGGCGCAGCAACGCGGCCGCGACGCCGACGGCCAGGCCGGCGAGCAGCCCGAGGGCGAGCAGCGTCGGCAACCCGCTCGTCGACGGCGCGTCGGGCACCGCGGCGGGGCGCACCACCCGGACGTCCACCGCGGGCGGGACACCCACCTCGACGGGCCGCTCCAGCTCGGCGGTCAACGCCGTGAACACCCGGCCGACCTCGTCGGCGAGCCGGGCCGCCTGCCGCGGCGAGGTGTCGACGACCGCGATCTCGATCAGCACCGAGTCCAGCGCGCTGGACGCCGTGATCCGCCGGGCGAGCGCGCCCGGCGACTCGGGCAGCGCCAGCCGCCGCACGACCTCCTCGGTGACTCCGCGGCTGGCCACCAGCTCCACGTACGACGCCACCCGCTGCTGGGAGAGCTGCGCGCCCTGGTACGCCGCGCTCGTGGAGTCGCCGCCCTGGGAGGACACGTAGAGCGTCAGGGTCGCGGTGTACTCCGCCGGCCGCAGGACGAACACCGCGCCCGCCCCCGCGAGCCCGAGCACGACGGCCACGGCGAGCACGAGCCACTGCTCGCGCAGCACCCGCAGATAGTCCTGGATCGTCACCGTTCACCCCCACTCGTCGAACCGCAGTGCCACTCGTTCGGGTGATCTGAATCGCGAACGTTATCGCAGCGTGATATCGCGACTCCGCGAGGTGGTCGGATCGGGTGCATCACGACGGCTCCGCACCGAGGGTGGCGTCCGGATTCGCCGCGGCGTACTCGTCGACGGTGCCCGCCCGCAGCGCCTCCCACAGCGGAGCGGCGCGGGCCTCGTCGAGGTAGACGACCGACCGCTCGCCCTCCCACCCCAGCCCCCGGACCGGCGCGCTCAGGAACGCGACGCCGGACGGGCGCAACCCGCGCGCCCCGAACGCGATCTCGCGCAACCCGCCGTCGCTCAGCGTGTCGTCCACCCCGACGGACCTGGTCGTCGCGTCGAGGAGCCGGTAGAGCGCCACCGGGTCGGCGAGCGTGCCGCCCGACGCCACCCGGGCCAGCAACGCCCGCAACGCGGCCTGCTGGCGCCGCGCCCGGTCGAGGTCGCCCTCGGGCAGGTCGTAGCGCTGCCGGACGTAGGCCAGCGCCGCGGCACCGTCGAGGTGGTTGGTGCCGGCGCGGAACGTGACACCCTCGTTGCCGGTCGCGGCGGCCACCCGGACGTCGATCCCGTCGACCGCGTCCACCATCGCCTGGAAACCGGCGAAGTCGATCACCGCGAAGTGGTCGACCCGGACGCCGCTGAGCTGCTCGACGGTCCGCACCAGCAGCGACGGGCCGCCGTACGCGTACGCCGCGTTGATCTTGTCGCGGCCGCGCCCGGGGATCTCGACCCAGGTGTCGCGCGGGATCGAGACCACCGCCGCGGTCGTCCGGTCCGGGGCGAGCTGCGCGAGCATCACGACGTCGCTGCGGGCCGAGCCCTCGTCTGCGTCCGGGGCCGCGTCGGTGCCGGTCGTGGGATCGGGTGCGCGGGAGTCCGTGCCCACCAGGAGGAACGTCAGGGCGGGCTGGTCGGCCGGGCGGGCCTGCTTGTCCAGCGGACCGAACACGTCCGGCACCCGGTCGACGTTGCCACCGAGGTGGCCCAGCAGGGCGGCGACGCCGCCGACCAGCACGACGAGCGTGCCCGCGAGTGCCCCCAGCGCGACGAGCAACCGCCGGCGCCGTGGCCGGACCGCCACGGACCGGCGCGGCGGGTCGCCCGGGGATCCGCACAGCACCGGCAGCCGCACCGTCGGGTCGTCGCCGACCACGACCGGAACGGGCCGATCCCGCCGCCCGTGCCTACCCACGACCCTCCCGGCCCTGCTCCACATGCCGGGACGGATCGTCCGCGACTATGTGGCTTTTCCGCAGCGCGCGCCGCACCGTTACCGGAAAGCCGCCGGCTCATCAACCCTGATGAGCCACCCGCGCGGCGCCGGGCGCGACCGGCGGGACCGGCCCCGAGCGCTACGCCGCAGGCCCCGGCCTCGGCGGGGCGATCACGTCGACGATCACCCGGACCGCGCCGGTGAGCAGCGCGGCCGCCTCGAGATGGGCGGCGGCGGGCCGGCCCATCGGGTCCGGGACGCGGTCGGCTTCGGGCGGGGCCGGGGGCGCCAGGCCGCGGCCGTGGCGGACCAGGTCGACCAGAGCATGCGCGCGGTCGACCGGCTCGGCAGGCAGCAGGCGCTGATCCACCCGAGCCGCCAACCTCGCGAACTCCCGCACCCCGAACGCGACGCCCAGACCGGTCGGGTTGCACTCGACGGCGGCGGAGCGGTGCCGCGGGCTCGCGCCAAGGACCAGATCGGACTCCCCCACCATCGCCGGTTCCAGCAGGCGGGCGACGAACCCTCCGGACGCCGGTCCGTGCAACCCCCAGCGGGCCAGCGCGGCGCGCGAGTCCGGGTGCATCGGCGCGCCGACGACGGCCTGCACACCGGCGCTGCGGACGTCGAAGCTCGCCGCGCGGCGACCCCCGAGGCGCCCGACGAGCAGGTGCCGGGTGAGGATCTCGGCGAACGGCGACCGGCAGATGTTGCCCGTGCAGACGAAGAGCAGCCGGAAGACCCCGTCCTCCACGGCCCGGTGACGGCCCACGCGGTCAGTGTCCCGGACAGTCCCGAGGATCGACGACGGGCCACCACCGCTCGGCCGACTTGCGGTACTCGGCGACCGCCTGATCCTGCGAGTTGACCTCCAGCTTGGTCAGGATCGACCGGATGTGCGTGCGCACCGTGGCGATCGACACGAAGGACGCCGTGGCGATGTCCGCCGCCCGAAGGCCGTCCGCGAGCTGGTGCAGCACGTCACCCTCGCGGCGGGACAACCGCGCCAGGCGCCGCGCCCGGGCCCGGACCACGTCCACCGCCTCCCGGTAGACCTCGTGCCACTCGCCCCGGCGCGCATCGCCCATCCGCAGACCACCCGCCGCCGCGGCGTGCACGGTCTCGACGAGAGCGGCGAAGGTCGCGTCCTTGCCGATCCACTCCTCGGCACCCGCGACGACGGCGGCCGCCGCGGCCTCCCTGCTCGTCGCCCCGCCCACGGCGAGCACCGTCCACCCGGCGGCGACGGCCCCGGGGATCGCCCTGGCCGCATGCGGGCGGTCGATGTCGACGATCAGCACGCCCGGGCCGTCCCCGGCGGCGGGCAACCCCTCGGCGCTGGCCCGCGGCAGCGGGACGAGCGCGACCCGGTATCCCCGCGAGCCCAGGGCGTCGACGATGGCGGTGAGGCAGAGATCGTGCGACCCGACGACGGCGACCGGCACCGCGTCGCCTTCCGGCACCATCGTCGGCAAACCCCCACCGGATCCGTCGGGCACGACCTGTCCGTCGTGATGGCGGGCGACCGTAGCGGCCGGCGGTTTCCGGCGGGTTTACGTTCTCTTGTCGCGGTTACTTCTTCGCCTTCCTGCCCTTCTTCGCCTCCCCGCGCCCGGCGTCCTTCTTCTTGCCGGGCTTCTTCGCCGGCGCCGCCGGAGCGACGGCCGGGGCATCCGCGGCGAAGGCTGCGGAGCGGCGCACCGGCTTGCCGGCCGGCCCGGGCGCCGCGACGGGCTCCGGGGCAGCGACGGGCTCGGCGACCGGCTCGGCGACGGGCTCGGCGACCGGCGCGACAGCCCCCGGGACGGCCGTCGGCCGCGGGCGGGGCGGCGCGGCACCCGTAGCGGCGCCGCCGACCGCCGCGCGGAAACCCGCCCCCCGCCGGAACGCCGGCACCACGGTCGCCGGCACGTCCACGCTGACGCCGGTGCGCGGGTTGCGGGCGGTCCGCGCCGCGCGGGCCCGCGGCTCGAACACCCCGAACCCGGTGAGCGTCACCGACTCCCCCGCGCCGACTGCCGCCACGATCGTCTCGAGCACGCCGTCGAGCGCGGCCGCGGCGGTCCGGCGGTCGCCACCGAACCGGCCCGCGAGGGCGTCGACCAGCTGGGTCTTGTTCATCCCTGCACCGTAAGGCCTGGTCGGACCCCCGCGGTGGGGGCACGCCGAGCACTACCGGCGCTCGACCCCGGCTCCGTACGCTGCGGTGTAACCCGGTGACGCCGGGCGACGAGTCCCCACCCGGGCGACGAGGGGGACGGGGGGCGGCGACCGTGGACGGGAAGAGCGCGCTGCGCGAGGCGATCATGAGCGTGCCGGTGCCGGGGGCGCCGCCCCGGTTCGCCCGCGCCGACGCCGCCGCCGGCCTGTCGTTCCTGGATGCGGGTCTGCGCCTGGAGCACGTGCGCAGGCTCACCGAGCGGCTCACCGTCGTCGCGCACCGCTCGGCCCAGCGCACCACCGAGGTCGACATCAGCCTGCGCGGGCTGCACATCGCGCGCCGCGACGCGACGTCGACCGTGTGGGTGCCGGTGTCGCGGATCTCCCGGCGCAGCGTCGCCCCGGTGGACGTGCGCGACGCCGCGGGCGACCGGCTGCCGCTGCTCACCCAGGACGAGCTGGGCGGCAAGCTCGCGGCCGGGCTGTACCGATTGCTGGGCGGCATCCTGAGCAGCCACCCCGACGCCCGCGGGGACACGCTGCTGCGCGAGCTGCTGCACCAGGCGCACGAGGCGCGGTGGCTGATCCAGTTCGCGCTCACCAGCCTGCTCGGCGACCAGCACCGCCCCGAGCCCGGCGCGCACGGCGACGGCGCGGCGGCCACCGTCTTCGGCCAGGGCGCCCGCTACCGCCGCCTCGCCCTGAAGGTGCTCGACGAGTACGCCGACCTGCTCGACGACTACTTCGCCCTGTTCGACGTCGCCGTCAACGACCACCTGCTCGTCGTCCCGCTCGACGCCGCGCGCGACGAGCACCTCGTCACCTACGACATGCCGCTCTACGCCGACACCACCGACCGGCGCGGGCGCCTGGCCCGGATGCTGCGCACCAGCGCCGACGGCTACCTGCTCAGCTACACCAGCCGCATCTCCTCCAGCGTGCGCTCCTACCAGCTCGTCCTCGACACCGAACCCGGCGTGCACATCGAGCGGATGTTCCTGTCCACCGACGCCGACCTCGCGCTGACCGACGAGCTGCACGCCGACCTCGGGGTGCTCGGCGGGCGGCTCGGCTCCCACGACCCCGCCGACCGCGCCTCCCACAAGATCCTCGAACTGCAGATGCAGACGACGCTGCGCAAGCTCGCGGACCTCGTCCGCCGCCGGGAGTGGGAGGCCGACCACGCCGACGTCCCGCTGCCGGCGACGCTGCCGTCGTGCACGGCGCTCGCCCGCGTCGCGGTGTCCGGGGAGGGTGTGGAGTCCGACGACGCGAGCGTCGACAGCTCGATCCTGCGTCATCCGCGGCTGCACCCCGAGCAGTTGCGGCGGGCCGCCGCCGAGCTGCGCGGCGGGCAGGTGCACCGCGACCTGTCGATCGAGCGCGACCCGGAGAGCCACCGCGCGCACGCCTACTGGCGCGGGGCCCGCGGCGACGTGGGCGCCAGCACGCAGGTCGACCTCTACGCGGCCGCCCTGCTGCGCGACACCACCGCGGCGGGCCCGCGCGCCGTGCGGCTCTACGGGCTCGCCGTGGCCGCGATGGGGTTCGTCGCGGCGTGCATGCTCAGCGGCCGGGCCTGGCCGTTCGGTCCGGCCGCGGCCGCGGCGCTGGACGACATCGCCGACGCCGACGCCGTCATCGCGGTGCTGCTGCTCGTGCCCGGTTTCCTCTACACGAGGTTGGCCCTGCCCGACCGGCACTCGGTGTCCGGGCAGCTCCAGGCGCTGTCGCGGCTGGTCGCCAACCTGTGCGTGGCGTCGGTGGCGTTCGCCGCCGCCGCGATCGCCGCCGGGGTCTCCGGCGGGCTGGTCGCCGCGGCGCTGGCAGGGATGGTCGTCGTGCCGCTGCTCGGCTCCGCGGCCCTGCTGGTGCGCCGGCCGAGCGCCGGGGCCACCGCGGAGCTGGTACGCCTGGGCGCGCCCCGCTGGCTCGACCGCGCCGCCGCCGGCCCCGTGCCGGTCGACGCCCGGTTCTCCTCGATCGGCACGGGCCCGTGACCGGCCGCGCCCGCGCCGCCCTCGCCCGGCTGCGCGCGCCGTCGCCGCTCAGCCCGGCCTGGGACGGCGACGTCGCCCCGCCGCGCCCGCCGACCGGGCGCCTCGCCGACCTCGCCCGAGCCGGATTCCTGGGCCTGCCGCAGCCGTCCATGCAGGTCGAGTTCGAGATCCACCACGTCGTGGACGAGCCCGGCCGGCTGGTGACGATCCTCGACCGCCCCGGCGAGACGTTCACCCAGACCCTGTCCGCAGGCGGCAACGGCGTCGGTCTCGTCGTCGGCACCCGGGTCGCCGACGTCGCGGCCCCCGGGCTCGCGCGGCGCGCAGGCGCCGGCTCGGCCGTGCACCTGGAGCCGGGCGCCAGCCGCGCCGTCTGCTACGGCACGGCCCGGCCGAACCCCACGTTCCAGCACGACTCCGCGGAGCTGTTCGAGGCCGTGATCTGCATCGAGGACGAGCCGCGCCGGATCACGCTGCGCCACGGGCTGGCGATGCGCGACGCGCTGCACGAGGTGACCCAGGTCTCGGTGCAGGAGCGCGCCCCGCTGCTGTCGTTGCAGAGCCCCGCCCAGATACCGCCGCAGGCCTCGCGGCGGATGACCGGGGGCACCCCGATGCGGGCGGTCGAGACGTCGCGGTCGTCGTCGGTGGCGCTGCGCTTCTCGATGGCGCTGGCCCGCCCCCGCGCCGCCGTCCGGCTGCGCATCGCCGACCGGCTCGCCGCGTACTGCCGGGCGAAGGGCCTGGGCCTGTGGCTCGCCGACACCCGCCCCGGCTACCAGCAGGGCGACTGGTTCATCGTGGCCCGCCACGAGCGGTCCGCCGCTCGCGCGGGCTACGACCCCGGGCCGCGGCGCCGGGTCCGAGGCAACACCGCCGAGGGCTGCCTGCCGGTCACCCTCGTCGGCCCGGCGCGGCTCGGCTCCACCCACGCGGTGATCGAGCTCCTGGCCGGCTTCCCCGACGTCGGGGTGCTGGCGTGCGCGATGACCCCGCTCGACGAGCTCGCGTTCGTGCACCTGCAGCTCGCGGTCAACGGCGCCTCCCGGGGGCGGCTGACCGCCATCAACCGGGCGCTGGCTGCATGGACGGACCGGCCCGACGGGCCGGCCGGGATCCTGCCGCACGTCCTGGACGAGCTGCTGGGCGGCACGCCCGGAAGCGACCTCGACCCGCGGGCCGTGCTCGCCGCCGCCGAGGACTACCAGGTCGTCGTCGGCCCGGCGCTGCCGGTGCAGAGCGACTCCACGGAGGTCCGCGTCCCGATCTGGTTCACCTGGCAGATGCCCGCGGCGCCCGACGGGCCCGGCCTGCACGTGCCCGTCCGCAGCCTCGCCGAGGCCGTCGACGTCGTCGGGCTCGGCCCCGCGGGACAGCCCGGCACGGCACCGTCGATCGACCACCTCACCTGCCGCCAATCCGGGCCGTCACGCCTGCTGGGCAAGGGCAAGCTCTCGGTGTGCAAGGCCCACCTCGACGCGGGCTTCCCGCCGACCCGCACCGACAGCTCCGCGGCCCGGCTGTGCAAGTCCCTGGAACGCGCGTGGCGCACCCGCCTGGCCGCCGACCCCGACGGCGCGGGGATCACCGGAGTCTCGGTGACCTCACGGGAATCCTGGCTGGGCCACTGGACGTGACCGTCATGCTGATCGTATGAACAAGCGTCGCATCACGCTGAACCTCGACGCCGACGTCGTGGAGGCGCTGCGCGCCATCGGCGGCGGCAGCATTTCCGCGATAGCGAACGAGGCGCTGCGCGAATCGCTGCAACGCAAGGCCCACCAGGTGGCACTACTGGAGTGGCTGGCCGAGCTCAACGACCGGCACGGCGCACCCGGGAACGACGACTACACCGAGGCGGCCACCTTCCTGGACGCGCTCGAGCAGGGTCGTGACACCAGCGCCGGCGCCGCGTGAGATCGCGCATCGTACTGGACGCGGCGGCGTTCGACGTCATCGACGGGCCGGGCGGGCGCAAGCTGCGCGCGCTACTGGAGATCGCCCTCGGCCGGGATGCCGAGGTGCGCTGCGCGGCGGTGACGCTCGCGGAGGTGTGTCGCGGCACGGCGCGCACCGGCTGGGTGGAAGCGGCACTCGCCCGCTCGCGCGGGGGCAGCCGGATCCGCGTCGTTCCGACCGACGAACGGGTCGCGAAGCTGGTCGGGGCGATCCTGCACGACTCTGCGAGCGGCAGCGAGCTGCTCGCGGTCGCGCACGTCGTCGCGGTGTGCGCGGGGGTCGACAACGCGGCGGTCATCACCGCCGATCCGGATGACATCCTTCGGCTGGCCACCGCCGTCCGGGGAGTGCGAATCCTGACGCGCTCACCCTGATCGCCGCTCGACCATCGCTCGCCTACGCCGGGGCGGTGACCGGCATCCGGGACGGGCGGGCGGCCTCGAAGGCGTCGATGTCGTCGGCGTGGCGCAGCGTGAGGCCGATGTCGTCGAGACCCTCCAGCAACCGCCAGCGGGTGTAGTCGTCGATCTCGAACGGCACCGTGAGATCGCGGGCCTGCACCGTGCGCTCCCGCAGGTCCACGGTGACCTCGGTGCCCGGCTCGTTCTCCAGCAGCTTCCACAACAGCTCGACGTCCGGCTGCGCGACCTGCGCGGCGAGGAAGCCCTGCTTGGCCGAGTTGCCGCGGAAGATGTCGGCGAAGCGCGAGGAGATCGCGACCCGGAAGCCGTAGTTCATCAGCGCCCAGACGGCGTGCTCGCGCGACGAGCCGGTGCCGAAGTCCGGGCCCGCCACCAGCACGCTGCCCCGGGAGAACGGCTCGACGTTGAGCACGAAGCTCTCGTCGGCGCGCCACGCGGCGAACAGCCCGTCCTCGAAGCCGGTGCGGGTGACCCGCTTGAGGTAGACGGCCGGGATGATCTGGTCGGTGTCGACGTTGGAGCGGCGCAGCGGCACGCCGATGCCGGTGTGGGTGTCGAACGGTTCCATCAGCTCAGATCCTCCGGGCTCGACAGGGTGCCGCGCACGGCCGTCGCGGCCGCGACCAGCGGCGACACCAGGTGGGTGCGCCCGCCCACACCCTGGCGCCCCTCGAAGTTGCGGTTGGACGTCGACGCGCTGCGCTCGCCGGGCGCGAGCTTGTCCGGGTTCATCGCCAGGCACATCGAGCAGCCCGCCGAACGCCACTCGGCGCCCGCGTCGGTGAACACCTTGTCCAGGCCCTCGTCCTCGGCCTGGAACCGCACCCGCATCGAACCCGGCACCACCAGCATCCGCACGCCGTCGGCGACGTGGCGGCCGTTCATGATCTCCGCGACGGAGCGCAGGTCCTCGATCCGGCCGTTGGTGCAGGAGCCGACGAACACGGTGTCGACGCGGATGTCGCGCAGCGGCGTGCCCGCGTCCAGACCCATGTAGTGCAGGGCCCGCTCCGCGGAGACCCGCTCACCCTCGTCGACGATCGTGGCCGGGTCGGGCACCCGCTCGGACAGCGGCAGGCCCTGGCCGGGATTGGTGCCCCAGGTGACGAACGGGGTGAGCGCGTCGGCGTCGACGTCGACCTGCGCATCGAACACGGCGTCGTCATCGGTGCGCAGCGCGCGCCAGGCCTGCACGGCCACGTCCCAGTCCGCGCCCTTCGGCGCGTGGTCGCGGCCCGACAGGTAGGCGAACGTGGTCTCGTCCGGGGCGATCATGCCCGCGCGCGCACCCGCCTCGATCGACATGTTGCAGATCGTCATCCGGGCCTCCATCGACAGGCCCTCGACCACGTTGCCGCGGTACTCCAGCACGTAGCCCTGCCCGCCGCCGGTGCCGATCTGCGCGATGATCGCCAGCACGACGTCCTTGCTGGTCACGCCCTCGCGCAGCCGCCCGTCGGCCGAGTTGACGTTGATCGCCATCGTCTTGAACCGCCTGAGCGGCAGCGTCTGGGTGGCCAGCACGTGCTCCACCTCGGAGGTGCCGATGCCGAACGCCATCGCCCCGAACGCGCCGTGCGTGGAGGTGTGGCTGTCGCCGCAGACCACCGTCATGCCCGGTTGGGTGAGACCGAGCTGCGGGCCGACGACGTGCACGATGCCCTGCTCGGCGTGGTTCATCGGGTAGAGCGGCACGTCGAACTCCGCGCAGTTGCGGCGCAGCGTCTCCACCTGGGTGCGGGACACCTCGTCGGCGATCGGCAGGTCCACGTCGACGGTCGGGACGTTGTGGTCCTCGGTGGCGAGTGTCAGGTCCGGGCGGCGGACGCTCCGGCCGGCCAGGCGCAGCCCGTCGAACGCCTGCGGGCTGGTGACCTCGTGCACGAGGTGGAGATCGATGTAGAGCAGGTCGGGTTCCTGACCCTCGCCCTTGCGGACGAGATGACCGTCCCACACCTTCTCGGCGAGCGTGCGTCCCATCGCGCTACCTCCGCACTGCTGGGTTGATCTCACTGCGTTGAACTTACTGCTGGTTTCGAGCTGGCGTCTCACATGCTAGGAAGCTAGTATCGCACCGTGAGACAGCGTAGCGCTTCCGGTGTGACCAGCGGCATCGGGGTGCTGGACAAGGCGGTGGCCGTGCTGCGGGCCGTCGCCGCCGATCCGTGCGGCCTGGCCGAGCTGTGCCAGCGCACCGGCCTGCCCCGCGCCACGGCCCACCGGCTCGCCGTCGGGCTGGAGGCACACAGGCTGCTGCACCGCAGCCCGGACGGCCGGTGGCGGCCCGGTCCCACGCTCAGCGAGCTCGCCGGTGGCGGCGGCGACCCACTGCTCGACGCAGCCTCGGCCGTGCTCCCCCGGCTGCGCGACATCACCGGCGAGAGCGTGCAGCTCTACCGGCGCGAGGGCGTCCAGCGCGTGTGCGTCGCCGCCGCGGAGCCCGCCAGCGGCCTGCGCGACACCGTGCCCGTCGGCACCCGGCTGCCGATGACCGCCGGATCCGGCGCGAAGGTGCTCGCCGCGTGGGCCGAGCCCGCGGTGCAGCGCACCGTCCTCGCCGAGGCCGTGTTCGGCGAGCGCGTGCTGCTCGACGTGCGCAGGCGCGGCTGGGCACAGAGCGTCGCCGAGCGGGAGTCGGGTGTGGCGAGCGTGTCGGCGCCGGTGCGCGACGGCGCCGGGCAGGTCGTCGCCGCCGTGTCGGTGTCGGGGCCGGTGGAGCGGATCGGGCGCCGCCCCGGCGTGCGGTGGGCCGCCGACCTGCTCGCCGCGGCCGAGGCGCTCCAGCATCGACTCTGACCGCCCCGCCGCCCTCCCACCCGCGGCACCCCCGCCGCGCCCGCGGTTTGACCAAAACCCCTTTACGGCCACCAGCCCGGGGCCAAGTTGGGTTTATGGAAAGGAAGGGGGGGGAGGATCCCTAACGGGGGCGGAGCCAGAATAGCCACGGCCGTGATGGTCCGATGTCCGA
>JBQTJE010000210.1:0-30336 GCA_052387455.1 Pseudonocardia sp. | reverse complement strand
GTGTGGGTGCAACGCGGCGCGGTGCACCCGGCCCCTTGAAGAGCCGTGCTTGCGGTGCGACCCGGCCACCGGTGGCCGCACCGCACCGCATCCGCGGATCACGCCCGGGTCGCGCGCAGGACCGTGGTCACGAGCGGGAGGTCGAACTCGGCCCGGGTCTCGGGGCGCGTCGACAGGTATGCGCGGATGCGGTCGAACGTCGCCTCGCGGTCGGCGGGCTCGCTGACCAGCGCCCAGGAGTGCGTGCCGAGCACCGCGACCAGGCCCTCGACCGTGAGCCGGCGGGTGTGCCGGAACTCCGCCCGCTGCGCGTCGTGCAGGCCCGGCCAGTCCGGCAGGCCGGGCCGGTCGCGGCCAGGGGGCACGCCGGGGACGGGCCGGTCGCGGGTGGCGGCGGCGTGGTAGCCGGCGACCCACTCGACGGCGTCGTCGTCGGCGTTCCACAGCCCGGCCAGCACGCCCCCGGGCCGCAGCACCCGCACGATCTCCGGCAGCGCCCGGTCCAGGTCGAACCAGTGCAGGGCCTGCCCGACGAGCACCGCGTCCACCGCGGCGGCGGGCAGCGGGATCGCCTCGGCGCTGCCCGCGCGGGCGTCGACGGCCGGGACGCGGCAGCGCAGCTCGGCGAGCATCGCCGGGTCCGGCTCGACGGCCGTCACCGTCGTGGCCGGGCGGGCCGCGAGCTGGACGGTGAGCGCGCCCGTCCCCGCGCCGAGGTCGAGCACGTCGACCGGCGCCCGCCCACCCAGCGCCCACTCGACGCCCGCCGCGGGATAGCCGGGACGATGCTGGGCGTAGGCGGCCGCGACGGCGCCGAAGGTGCGGGCCCGGGGGACGTCCATGATCGCGAGCTTAGGGCGACGACGGACCGGTCACCCGACCACGACCAGCTCGACGTCGAGTGCCCGGTAGGTGCCGAGCGCGCGGCGATCGCGGGTGACCAGCGGCGTTCCGGCATGCCTGGCCGTGGCGCCGACGAGGGCGTCGTACACCGATCCGCCCGCGACACCCGCGCCGGCGAGGCCGCGGAGGAGCGCCGCGGTGGCATCGGCGGGCAGGAACCGGGAATGCGGGAAGTTGGCCGCGAGCAACCGCGCCACGGCGGCAGGCGTGCGGCGGGCAGGAACGGGGAGCCGGGTGTGTACGGAGTAGGCCTCGAACGCGGCGTGCCCGGAAAGCCCGATCCGGCGACCCTTCACGGCGGCGAGGCAGGCGGCGCGGCCGTCGTGGTCGGCGACGCTGAGCGCGACGGCGACGCTCGTGTCGACCAGCAGCTCCGGACCGTCGGCACCGGTCGGGTCAGCGCTGGTCGGCATCGCGCAGCGCCTGCACGTCGGCGTCGGTCAGCGCGGTTCCCGATGCCGGTACGAGAAGCCAGCCGTCCTGCTCCTCGAGCGTGTCCTCCGCGACCGGCCGGACCCGCAGGTCCGCCCCGACGGCCTCCACGTCCACCTCGCCCGGCACCAGGCCGAGCCGGTCACGGAGCTGCTTCGGGATGACCAATCGTCCGGCAGCATCGATGGTTGCTTTCATGCCTGAACGATACCAAGCACGCACCGTAACCGGACCCGGTTCACCGCCGAGTGCCCGGGCGCGGCCCCGCCCGCCCGCCCACCCGACCCGCGCTCCCCCGGTCCGCCCGCCGCCTGCGCGCCCGTCACAGCTCACTAGCCTTCGGACCGTGGACGACCAGCGCACTCCCGACGCCGACCTCCCCGAGCAGATGCGGGTACGCCGGGCGAAGCGGGCGGAGCTGCTGGCGTCGGGTCACGACCCCTACCCGGTGGCCGTCGCGCGCACGCACAGCCTCGCCGAGGTCCGCGCCGCGCACCCGGACCTGCCGGTCGACACCGCCACCGGCGTGCTCGTCGGCGTCACCGGCCGGGTGATCTTCGGGCGCAACACCGGCAAGCTCTGCTTCGCGACCCTTCGCGAGGGCAACGGCACCGAGCTGCAGGCGATGCTGAGCCTCGCGAGCGTCGGCGAGGCCGAACTGGCCCGCTGGAAGGCGAGCGTCGATCTGGGTGACCACGTCTTCGTGCACGGTGAGGTGATCACCTCCCGGCGCGGGGAGCTGTCGGTGCTGGCCGACTCGTGGGCGATGGCGGCCAAGTCGGTGCGGCCGTTGCCGGTGGCGCACCGCGAGCTGTCGGAGGAGACGCGCGTGCGCCAGCGCTACGTCGACCTCATCGTCCGGCCGCAGGCCCGCGAGATGGTGCGCACCCGCGCCACCGTGGTGCGCACGCTGCGTGAAACTCTGCACGACCGGGCGTTCACGGAGGTGGAGACCCCGATGCTGCAGCTGCAGCACGGCGGCGCGACCGCGCGCCCGTTCGTCACCCATGCCAACGCGCTGGACACCGACCTGTATCTGCGGATCGCCCCGGAACTGTTCCTCAAGCGCTGCGTGGTGGGGGGTATCGAGCGCGTCTTCGAGATCAACCGCAACTTCCGCAACGAGGGGATCGACTCCACCCACTCGCCGGAGTTCGCGATGCTGGAGGCGTACCAGGCATACGCCACCTACGACGACATGGCGCGGCTCACCCAGGATCTCGTCACGGAGTCGGCGCGGGCGGTCTTCGGGTCGACGACGGTGCGCCACGCCGACGGCTCGGTTCACGATCTGGGCGGGGAGTGGCGTTCGGTCACGCTGCACGATGCGGTGGCCGAAGCGGTCGGGCAAGAAGTGACGCTGGACACTTCCCGGGAAGATCTGCGCAAGCTCGCCGATGCCCACGACATCGAGCTGAACGATTCCGACGGCCCCGGTGAGATCGTGCTGGAGCTTTTCGAGAAGCTCGTGGAGCACACGCTCGTCGAGCCGACCTTCGTACGCGACTACCCGGTCGAGGTCAGGCCGCTGACCAGGGCACACCGCGACGACCCGCGGCTGGCCGAGGCGTGGGACCTCATCGTGTTCGGCACCGAGCTGGCCACCGCGTACTCCGAGCTGGTCGATCCTGTCGAACAGCGCGAGCGGCTCACCGCCCAGTCGCTGCGCGCCGCCGCCGGTGATCCGGAGGCGATGGCGCTCGACGAGGACTTCCTGCGCGCGATGGAGTACGGAATGCCGCCCAGCGGCGGCATGGGAATGGGCGTCGACCGGTTGTTGATGACGCTCACCGGGCTCGGAATCAGGGAAACGATCCTGTACCCGTTGGTGCGAGCCGAGTAGCCGTTCGCGGTCCGGCGCGGTTATTGTCACCGGACAACAACCGCACTACAGAGAGGCCCGAACAGTGGCGCAGATCCGCGAGGTCCGGCTCATCGACGATCTGGACGGTAAGGACGCCGACGAGACCGTCGAGTTCGGATTCGACGGCAGGTCCTACGCGATCGACCTGTCCGCGGAGAACGCGGGCAGGCTGCGCGACGCCTTCGCCTCCTATGTCGCCGCCGCCCGTGTCATCGCCGCCCGGCGGGTGACGGGCCGCCGCCCGGCCGCCGTCGCCGCGGTCGCCACCCGTCGCCCGTCGATCGACCGCGAGCAGAACCAGGCGATCCGCGAGTGGGCACGCAAGCGCGACATGAAGGTCTCCGACCGCGGACGCATCCCGGCGAGCGTCCTCGACGCCTACCACCGGGAGAACTAGCTCCCGCCCGGCCGGAATCCCACCGGACGGTGCGGTGTTCTACACCGCAGGTTCGCACCAGGGGCGGGCATGCCCACCCGCCCGATACCATGGGTGTCGGGCGTCCGCGGCGCAGCAGGTGCCGCAGATGTGGGCGCAGCAGGCGAGGAGCTGTAGATGTTCGAGAGGTTCACCGACCGAGCGCGGCGTGTTGTCGTCCTGGCCCAAGAAGAGGCCCGGATGCTCAACCACAACTACATCGGCACCGAGCACATCCTCCTCGGCCTGATCCACGAGGGTGAGGGTGTCGCAGCGAAGGCCCTCGAGTCGCTGGGCATCGCCCTGGAGGGCGTGCGCCAGCAGGTCGAGGAGATCATCGGCCAGGGTCAGCAGGCCCCGAGCGGCCACATCCCGTTCACGCCGCGGGCCAAGAAGGTGTTGGAGCTGTCGCTGCGCGAGGCGCTGCAGCTGGGCCACAACTACATCGGCACCGAGCACATACTGCTCGGCCTCATCCGCGAGGGCGAGGGCGTCGCCGCGCAGGTGCTCGTGAAGCTGGGCGCCGATCTCAACCGCGTGCGCCAGCAGGTGCTCCAGCTCCTGTCGGGCTACCAGGGCAAGGAGCCCGCCGAGGGCGCCACCGGTGGTCGCGGCGAGGGCACCCCGTCGTCGTCGCTGGTGCTCGACCAGTTCGGTCGCAACCTCACCCAGCAGGCCCGTGAGGGCAAGCTGGACCCGGTCATCGGTCGGGAGAAGGAGATCGAGCGGGTCATGCAGGTCCTCTCGCGGCGGACCAAGAACAACCCCGTGCTGATCGGCGAGCCCGGCGTCGGCAAGACCGCCGTCGTCGAGGGACTGGCGCAGGACATCGTCAAGGGCGAGGTGCCCGAGACGCTCAAGGACAAGCAGCTCTACACCCTCGACCTCGGCTCGCTGGTCGCCGGTTCCCGCTACCGCGGCGACTTCGAGGAGCGCCTCAAGAAGGTGCTCAAGGAGATCCGCACGCGCGGCGACATCATCCTGTTCATCGACGAGATCCACACCCTCGTCGGGGCGGGCGCCGCCGAGGGCGCGATCGACGCCGCGTCGATCCTCAAGCCGATGCTGGCCCGTGGCGAGCTGCAGACGGTCGGCGCCACGACGCTCGACGAGTACCGCAAGTACGTCGAGAAGGACCCGGCCCTGGAGCGTCGTTTCCAGCCGATCCAGGTGGGCGAGCCCACCGTCGGGCACACCATCGAGATCCTCAAGGGCCTGCGCGACCGCTACGAGGCCCACCACCGCGTCACGATCACCGACAACGCGCTGGTGTCCGCCGCGACGCTCGCGGACCGCTACATCTCCGACCGCTTCCTGCCGGACAAGGCGATCGACCTGATCGACGAGGCCGGCGCCCGGATGCGTATCCGCCGGATGACCGCGCCGCCGGACCTGCGCGAGTTCGACGAGAAGATCGCGAACGTGCGCCGGGACAAGGAGTCCGCGATCGACGCGCAGGACTTCGAGCGGGCCGCGCACCTGCGCGACCAGGAGAAGCAGCTGCTCGCCGGCAAGGCCGAGCGGGAGAAGCAGTGGAAGTCCGGCGACCTGGACGTCGTGGCGGAGGTCGATGACGAGCAGATCGCCGAGGTCCTCGCCAACTGGACCGGCATCCCCGTCTTCAAGTTGACGGAGGAGGAGACCACCCGGCTGCTCAAGATGGAGGACGAGCTGCACAAGCGGATCATCGGCCAGGAGGACGCCGTCGCGGCAGTCTCCAAGGCGATCCGCCGCACGCGAGCGGGCCTCAAGGACCCGAAGCGCCCGTCCGGCTCGTTCATCTTCGCCGGCCCGTCCGGCGTGGGTAAGACCGAGCTGTCCAAGGCGCTGGCGAGCTTCCTGTTCGGCGACGACGACGCGCTCATCCAGATCGACATGGGCGAGTTCCACGACCGCTACACGGCCTCGCGGCTCTTCGGCGCGCCCCCCGGGTACGTCGGCTATGAGGAGGGCGGCCAGCTCACCGAGAAGGTGCGCCGCAAGCCGTTCTCGGTGGTGCTGTTCGACGAGATCGAGAAGGCGCACCAGGAGGTCTACAACACCCTCCTGCAGGTGCTGGAGGACGGCCGCCTGACCGACGGTCAGGGCCGCACGGTGGACTTCAAGAACACCGTGATCATCTTCACGTCGAACCTCGGCACGCAGGACATCTCCAAGGCCGTGGGCCTCGGGTTCGCCCAGAGCAACGACGAGGGCTCGAACTACGAGCGGATGAAGAACAAGGTCACCGACGAGCTGAAGAAGCACTTCCGGCCGGAGTTCCTCAACCGCATCGACGACGTCATCGTGTTCCACCAGCTCACCGAGGAGCAGATCATCACGATGGTGGACCTGATGATCACCCGGGTCGAGGGTGCGCTGGCCAGCAAGGACATGGCGCTCGAACTCACCCCGGCGGCCAAGGGTCTGCTCGCCCGGCGCGGGTTCGACCCGGTGCTGGGGGCGCGGCCGCTGCGCCGCACGATCCAGCGCGAGATCGAGGACCAGCTCTCGGAGAAGATCCTCTTCGGCGAGGTGGCGCCCGGCCAGATCGTGATCGTGGACGTCGAGGGGCTCGACCCCGACGCGCCCGAGGGTTCCCGCGCGGTCGACGACAAGGCGAAGTTCACCTTCCGCGGTGAGCCGAAGCCGTCGATCGTCGTGCCGGACGCCCCGCCCGTCGACATGGCGGGCGCAGGCGAGGACTGATCGCCCAGCACCTCGCGAACGGCCGGTCCGGGCTGCCCGGGCCGGCCGTTGCGTGCTCCCGGCCGTCCGCGAGTTGCGCACTTCGACAGGCCGAGTTGCGCGGTTCGGTCGGCGTGCGCCTCGTGCCAGGGTGAGCTGAATCACATCACGAGGCCTGGGGCGGGCAACTCGGTGGGGCGGCGGGCATTCGCCCGAGCATGATGTGGCGGTGTTGATCACCATCTCGACGACCCGCGCCCCGGCGACGGACCTCGGCTTCCTGCTGCACAAGCACCCCGACCGGGTGCAGGCCTACGCGACCACGGGCGGCACCGCCCACGTCTGCTATCCCGAGGCGGGCGACGAGCGGTGCACGGCGGCGCTGCTGCTGGAGGTCGACCCGGTCGGGCTGGTGCGCCGGGGTGGTGAGGTGGCGCTGGCGGAGTACGTCGACGACCGGCCGTACGCGGCGTCGAGCCTGGTCGCGGTGGCGCTGCGCGAGGTGTTCCGCACCGCGATGGCCGGGCGGTGCGCGGCGCGCCCCGAGCTCGCGGCCACCTCGCTGCCGCTGGAGATCGAGGTCGCCGCGCTGCCGTGCCGCGGGGGCGTCGAGCTTGCGGAGCGGTTCTTCGGCCCGCTGGGCTGGCGGGTCGAGGTCGGCACGTCGCCGCTGGACGAGACCGTGCCGGAGTGGGGCGACGCGCCGCACGTGGCGCTGCGCCTGGCCGGCGAGCTGCGCCTGGCCGACGCGCTGAACCACCTCTACGTCCTGATCCCGGCGCTGGACGGGGCCAAGCACTACCGCTTCGGCGCGGACGAGGTCGACAAGCTGCTGCGCGCCGGATCGGGCTGGCTGGAGACCCACCCGGAGCGGGAGCTGATCACCCGGCGCTATCTGGGGCACCGGCGCGAGCTCACCCGCGACGCGCTGGTCCGGCTCGCCGAGATCGACGACACCACCCCGGAGCGGCTCGACGACGCCGTGCCCGCCGAGGACGAGCGCCCGACTCCGCTGCGGCTGCTGCGCGTCGGGCCGATCCTCGCGGTGCTGCGGGCGGCCGGGGCCCGTCGCGTCGCCGATCTCGGCTGCGGCGAGGGGCTGCTCGTCGGCGAGCTGCTCGCCGACCGCTCGTTCACCGAGATCGTGGCCGTCGACGTGTCGGCGCGGGCGCTGGCGGTCGCGGCCCGGCGGCTGAAGCTGGACCGGCTGCCGGAGCCGCAGCGGGCCCGCCTGACGATCTTCCAGTCCTCGCTGGTGTACACCGACGAGCGGTTGCGCGGGCTGGACGCGGCGGTGCTCTGCGAGGTGGTCGAGCACGTCGACCCGCCCCGGCTGGGGGCGCTGGAGCACGCCGTGTTCGGCGCGGCCCGCCCGGGCCTGGTCGTCGTCACGACGCCGAACGTCGAGCACAACGTCCGCTACGGCCTCGACGGCCCGCGCCACCGCGACCACCGCTTCGAGTGGACGCGCTCCGAGTTCCGGGCGTGGGCGGGTGGGCTGGCGGCCGCGCACGGCTACACCACCCGGTTCCTGCCGGTCGGCGACGACGACCCGGAGGTCGGCCCGCCGACCCAGCTCGCCGTGCTCACCCGGGAGGCGCCGTGAACCTGGCGATCCCGGAGCTGTCCCTGGTGGTCCTGGTCGGCGCGTCCGGCTCGGGCAAGTCGACGTTCGCGCGCGCGCACTTCCGCCCGACCGAGGTGCTGTCCAGCGACACCTGTCGCGGGCTCGTCTGCGACGACGAGAACGACCAGTCCGCCAGCGCCGACGCCTTCGACGTGCTGCACTTCGTCGCGGGCAGGCGGCTGGCCCGCGGGCTGCTCACCGTCGTCGACGCCACCAACGTCGAGCAGCATGCCCGCGGCAAGCTCGTGGCGCTGGCCCGCGAGCACGACGTGCTCCCGGTCGCGATCGTCCTCGACCTGCCCGAACGGCTCTGCCTGGACCGCAACACCGCCCGGTCGGAGCGGCAGTTCGGGCCGCATGTCGTCCGTCGCCAGCGCGACCAGTTGCGCCGCGCGCGGTTCGAGCGCGAGGGATTCCGCGGGGTGCACGTCCTGCGCACCCTCGACGACGTCGCCGCCGCCCGGATCGAGCGCACCCGCCTGTTCACCGACCGGCGCCACGAGACGGGCCCGTTCGACGTCATCGGCGACGTGCACGGCTGCCGCGCGGAGCTGGAGACGCTGCTCGGCGAGCTCGGCTACGTCCTGGACCTCGACGCCGACGGCCGCAGCTGCGGTGCCCGGCACCCGGGGGGGCGGCGGGCGGTGTTCGTCGGCGACCTGGTGGATCGCGGGCCCGACACCCCCGGGGTGCTGCGCCTGGTGATGGGGATGGTGGCCGCCGGCACGGCGTTCGCGGTGCCCGGCAACCACGACGACAAGCTGCGCCGCGCGCTGCACGGGCGCAAGGTCCGGATCTCGCACGGGCTCGCGGAGTCGCTGGCGCAGCTGGGGCGCGAGCCCGAGGAGTTCCGCGGGCAGGTGGCGTCGTTCGTCGACGGGCTCGTGTCGCACGCG
This sequence comes from Pseudonocardia sp., assembly GCA_052387455.1. Classification (GTDB taxonomy): domain Bacteria; phylum Actinomycetota; class Actinomycetes; order Mycobacteriales; family Pseudonocardiaceae; genus Pseudonocardia. The sequence goes on along the minus strand of JBQTJE010000210.1, from coordinate 21,532 downwards.
GTCCTGGACGGCGGCGCGCTGGTGGTGTGCCACGCGGGCCTGCCGGAGCGCTTCCACGGCCGCGCGTCGCGACGGGTGCGCGAGTTCTGCCTCTACGGCCAGACCACCGGGGAGACCGACGAGTTCGGCCTGCCGGTGCGCCACCCGTGGGCGCAGGAGTACCGCGGCCGGGCCGTCGTCCTCTACGGGCACACGCCCGTGCCTGCCCCGGAGTGGATCAACGACACGCTCTGCCTGGATACCGGCTGTGTCTTCGGCGGCCGGCTCACCGCGCTGCGCTGGCCGGAGCGCGAGATCGTCGCCGTGCCGGCGAGGGCCGTGCACTACGAGCCGGCGCGGCCGTTCCCGGTCGACGCCGACGTGCCCCCCGCGCCGCGGCGTGATCCGGCCGTGCTCGACATCGACGACGTCATCGGGCGCCGAGTCGTCGAGACGCGCCTGTCCGGGCGGGTCGGGGTGCGCGAGGAGAACGCGGCCGCGGCGCTGGAGGTGATGAGCCGCTTCGCCGTCGACCCGCGCTGGCTGGTGTACCTGCCACCGACCATGAGCCCGGTCGCGACGTCGGCCGAGCCGGGGCTGCTGGAGCACCCGGCGCAGGCGTTCGAGGCCTACCGGGCCGACGGCGTCGCCGAGGTGGTGTGCGAGGAGAAGCACATGGGCTCGCGGGCGGTCGTGCTCGTGTGCCGCGACCTCGCGGCGGCCCGGGCCCGGTTCGGCGCACCCGGCGACGCGGTCGGGGCGGTGTGGACGCGCACCGGGCGGCCGTTCTTCGACCCCGGGCGCACCGCCGAGCTGCTCGACCGGCTGGGTACGGCCGCCGAGCGCGCCGGGCTGTTCGACGAGCTGGCGAGCCCGTGGCTGCTGCTCGACACCGAGATCGTCCCGTGGAGCGCGAAGGCCGGGGCGCTGCTGCGCGGGCAGTACGCGGCCGTCGGCGCGGCCGCCCGGGCCGGGCTCGGCCCGTCCGCCGCCATGCTGGAGCGGGCCGCGCAGCGCGGGCTCGACGTCGGCGACCTGCTGGAGCGCACCCGGACCCGGGTCGCGAACGCAACCGCGTTCACCGCCGCGTACCGGCGCTACTGCTGGCCGACGTCCGGGCTCGACGGGGTGTGGGTCGCCCCGTTCGGCGTGCTCGCCGCGGAGGGGGTCGCGCTCGCCGAGCGACCGCACCCGTGGCAGCTCGGGCTCGTCGACCGGCTGGCCGTCGCCGCACCCGACCTGGTGGCGCCGACGCGGTCGCTGGCGGTCGACACCACCGATCCGGCCGCCGTCGAGGCCGCCGGGCGTTGGTGGGCGGAGCTGACCGACGCCGGTGGGGAGGGGATGGTCGTCAAGCCGGCGGCCGGGGCGGCGCGCGGTCGGCGCGGCCCCGCCCAGCCGGGGCTGAAGGTGCGCGGCCCGGAGTACCTGCGGATCATCTACGGGCCCGACTACCGCGAGCCCGCCAACCTGGAGCGGCTGCGGGCCCGGGGTCTGGGGCGCAAGCGTTCCCTCGCACTGCGGGAGCACGCGCTCGGGATCGAGGCGCTGGAGCGGCTGGCCCGCGGCGAGCCGCTGTGGCGGGTGCACGAGTGCGTGTTCGGGGTGCTCGCGCTGGAGTCGGAGCCGGTGGACCCGCGCCTGTAGGTCAGCCCCGGGTGACGGCGAGCAGGTGCCGGTAGCTCGCCGGGTCGATCTTCGCGTCCAGCAGGAACGGGCCGGGGCCGGTCGCCCGGAGCGCCGCGTCGACCTCCGCGGCGTCGGTCGCGGTCGCCGCGGGGACCCCCATTGCGGCTGCGACGGCGGCGAAGTCCACCGGCCGGTAGCGCACGGCGTCGGATCCGCCCTGGTCCGGGCCCTGCTTGAGCGCGATCAGGGTGAGCGCGGCGTCGTCGAACACCACGACGGTGACGGGCAGCGCGAGGCGGGCCAGCGTCTCCAGCTCGGCCAGGACCATGCCCAGCCCGCCGTCGCCGGTCAGGCAGACCACCCGCTCGCCGGGCCGGGCGAGCGCCGCGCCGATCGCGGCCGGCAGGGCGTACCCCATCGTCGCGAGGCCGTTGGAGATGAGGACCTCGTGCGGGCGGGCGGCGGGCCAGCACGGCATCGCGGCCAGCATGTGCGCCCCCGCGTCGACGGTGAGCCGGGCGCCCGGGGCGTGGGCGTGCACGGTGCGAACGAGATCGACGGGGCGCAGGCCGCCGGAACCGTCGAGCCCGTCGGCGTCGAGCGCGGCGAGCGTCGCGGCCCGGTGCCGCGCGCCGGCGTCGGGTGCCCAGCCCGGATCGGTGACGGCGAGCAGCGCGGGCAGCGTCTGGGCGAGCGGACCGGGGACGACGTGTGCGTCGCCGAAGTAGGTCGGATCGGTGGGGACGGGGGCGAGCAGCACCGCGGGGACGTCGTACCGCCACGCCGCGGGTACCGGCTCGACCGGGTCCAGCCCGATCCCGATGATCAGGTCCGCGCGGGCCAGCAGCGGCCGCTCGGTGGCGGCATTGGTGAACAGGCCCGCGCTCTCGGCGCTCCCGGCCGGCACGGCCCCGGTGGCCTGGTAGGTGGTGAGCACCGGGATCCCCGTGCCCGCGAGGAGGGGCCCGGAGCGGATGCCCTCGACGCCCACCACGGCGACCGGCCGCCGGGCGCCGCGGGCCCGGGCCAGCGCGGTCGCGAGCGCGACGGGATCGGCGGCCAGGGCTGGCGGGGTGGCGGGCGGGAGATCGCCGGAGACGCTCACGTCGACGTCGAGGTGCACCGCCCCCGCGGGCGGGCCGGCGGCCAGCGCGACCGCCGCGGCGACGGTGGCCGCCGTCGAGCAGCGCCCGACCGTGCCGCTCCAGCGCGTCACCGGGGTGGTCAGGGCGAGCTGGTCGAGCCGCTGGTGGGCCACGCGGTCGCGTTCGGCGGCGGACACGCAGTCGGCGAGCAGCAGCAGCGGCGCGCGATCGAGCGTCGCCTGGGCGAGCCCGTTGACGGCGCTGGCCAGGCCTGGCCCGCGGGTGACCAGCGCCGCCCCGACCGAGCCGCTGACCAGCCCGAACGCGCCGGCCGCCACGCACGCCGCCGTCTCGCCGTGGGCGAGGGTGAAGCCGATGCCGCGCTCGCCCGCGGCGCCCAGCAACGTGAGGTTGGGCCCGCCGCCGGGCATCCCGAAGATCCGGCGCACGCCCGATCGGACCAGCTCGTCCGCGATCTCGCCCATGGTCGAGCGCCCTGGTTCCGCCCCCGACGGCACGTGCCTATGCTAACCAGCCATGACCATCAACGTCGCCCGCTTCCTCGACGTCGCGGACGGGCTGCAGCCCGGGCAGTTCACGATCGGCAGCCACGGCACGCTCACCTCGCTCGCCGACCTCGACCCGATCTACAAGCAGCTGCTCGACGAGCCGGTCACCGCGATCGTGTCCGTGACGGGCAAGGACGGGCGAACCAACCTCACCCCGGTGTGGTTCGACTACGAGGGCGACACGGTCCTGCTCAACCTGGCCACGCACCGCAAGAAGGTCGAGTGGCTGCGGCTCAACCCGCAGGCGACCTTCGCGCTGATGAACCCGGCCAACGCCTACCACTGGATCTCGATCAAGGCCACGACGCGGCGCGAGGTCTCCGAGGACGACCCGGTGGAGGGCCCGGACGTCACGGCCCAGCTCGACAGGATCTGGACCAAGTACACCGGCAACGCCCCGCCGTACGGCCTGCGCGATCCCTCGCGCGACGAGCGCCGGGTGCTGTTCGAGATGGGTGTCGACTCGATCGCGACGTTCGGCCGTCCCTGAGCCGCAGGTGCCGACACCGATGCCGCGGGTCGTCGTCGTCGGCGGGTCGCTGGGCGGGCTGACCGCTGCGCTGGTGCTCGCCGATGCCGGCTGCGACGTCACGGTGTACGAGCGGTCGACGTCCGCGCTGGAGGCCCGGGGTGCAGGCATCGCGGTGCTCGACGAGACGGTGCGGTGGTTCGTCGAGCGCACCGCCGTCGACCCGGGCGACCTGTGCTCGACGACGCGCTGGATCCGGTTCGTCGACGCCGCGGGCGCGCTCGTGCACGAGCGTGATCACCCGTACCGGTTCTCGTCGTGGAACACGATCCACCGCGCGCTGCTGGCCGGGCTGGCACCCGAGCGCTACCTGCTCGGCCGGGAGGTGGTCGGGTTCGACCAGGACGCGGCCGGTGTGGACGTCGTGCTCGGCACCGGTGAGCGGGTCCGCGCCGACCTGCTCGTCTGCGCCGACGGGATCGGTTCGGCGGCCCGGGCGCGGCTGCTGCCGAGCGTCACGCCGACGTACTCCGGTTACGTCGCCTGGCGCGGCACCCTGCCCGAGAGCGAGCTGGCACCGTCGACGTTCGACGTCCTGTCCGACGCGATCACCTACCAGGTACTGCCGGGCAGCCACGTCCTCGTCTACCCGATCCCGGGCCCGGACGGGGCGCTGCAGCCGGGGAAGCGGCTGGTCAACGTCGTCTGGTACCGCAACGTCGCGGACCTCGACGCGCTCATGACCGACCGGGACGGCCGGCTGCGCCAGGTGTCGCTGCCGCCGGGGGCGGCGCGCGCCGAGCAGGTCGCCCGGCTGCGGTCCGACGCGGCCGGGCTGCTCGCGCCCGCGATCGCCGAGGTGCTGGCCGCGGTCCCGCAGCCGTTCGTGCAGGTCGTGTACGACATCGAGGTGCCGCGGATGGCGCACGGCCGCGTCTGCCTGATCGGGGACGCGGCGTTCGCGGTGCGCCCGCACGCCGCCGCCGGCACCGCGAAGGCCGCCGCCGACGGCTGGGAGCTCGCGACGCAGCTCGTCGCGGCCGGCGGCGATCCCGACGTCGCGCTTCCCGAGTGGGAACGTCGCCAGCTCGCACTCGGGCGGGAACTGCTGCGGCGCAACCGGGAGATCGGCGACGCCTCCCAGCGGCACGGCACGTTCGTCCCCGGCGACCCGTCGCTGATCTTCGGCTTGCGCGGTCCCGGCCGCTGACCCACGAGTTCGGCGTTTCAGCAGGCCGAGTTCGCGCGACCGGCGGGCGGCAGGGTGAGCAGTACGCAGCTACCGTCTGTACGTGAGTTCGGTGCGCCCGGTCCCGGAGACCGAGCTGATGGGTGGCGAGGACCTCTCCGCCGACGACGCCTGGCACACCGCCCGGCGGTGCGGGCTGCGCAACCTCCTGCACGCGGGCTTCGTCCGGTTCCGCTACGGCGACGGGTTCAGCCACGCCCGGGCCTTCGGGCTGCAGCTCGCGCTCGCCGCGGTGCCGCTGGTGATCGCCGGCGCCGGGCTCGCCACGGCGCTGGGGGCGGACTCGCTCGCCGAGGTCGTCGCGCGCACGGTGGTGGCGATCTCGCCGGGCAGCAGCGACTCGCTCGTGGCCGACGTCGTCGACGCGGGGGGTGCGGGCGACGAGGGCAGCGAGCGCGCGGAGGTCGTCGTCGTGCTCGGGCTGGTGACGGCGTTCCTGGCGGCGACGTCGGCGTTCGCGCAGCTCGAACGCGGCGCCAACCGGATCTACGGGACGAAGCGTGACCGGCCCGCGCTGCGCAAGTACGGTCGCGCGGCGGTGCTGACGGCCACCGCGGGTGTGTCGATGGCCGCCGGGCTGCTGCTGATCGTGGCGGGCGAGCCGTTCGGGGACGCCGTCGAGCAGGTGTACCGCTGGGGTGACGCCGCCGAGACCGTGTTCGACGTGCTGCGCTGGCCGTTCGGGCTGGCCGCGCTGGTCGTCGCGGTGACGGCGCTGTTCCGGTTCGCGCCGCGCCGTCGCCAGCCGGGGTTGAGCTGGCTCGCCGTCGGCGCCGGGATCACGGTGCTCGCATGGCTCGCCGGGTCGGGGCTGCTCGCGCTGTACGTGGTGGCGGCCGGCAACTTCGGCGACACGTACGGCCCGCTCACCGCGGTCATGGCGCTGCTCCTGTGGGCGAACGGCACCGGGGTGGCGCTGCTCGCCGGGATCGCGCTCGCGGCGCAGCTGGAGGCGGTCCGGGCCGGGCGCCCCGATCCGCTGCTGGCCGACAGCGACGGTGACGGCATCCCGGACGAGATCGACGAGCACCCGGAGTCGGCCGCCCGCTGACCGGCCTGACCGTTCGCCGTATCGAGAACGCGGACTCGCCGTGTCGAGAACGCGGACTCGCGGGGATAGGTTGCGGCGGTGGGGGGTGGGATGGGGCGGGCGGGGCGGCGGTCGGTGCGGACGTCGGACGGGGTGTACCTGGCGGTGGTCGAGTTCGGCGGCGAGGGCCCGCCGATCCTGCTGCTGCACGGCCTGATGGGGCGGGCGACGACGTGGTGGCCGGTGGCGCGCCGGCTGGTCGGGCACGGGCGGGTGCTCGCCTACGACGCCCGCGGGCACGGCCGCTCGCAGGCCGCCGGGCCGTGGACCACGCAGCGACTGGCCGCCGACGCCGCCGACGTCCTCGACCGGCTCGGGGCGGGTCCCGCGCTGGTCGCCGGGCACTCGATGGGCGGGCTGCACGGCCTGGTGCTGGCGGCACAGCGCCCCGACCTCGTGCGCGGGCTGCTCGTCGAGGACATGGGCGTCGACTTCCGGGGCCGCGACGCCGCCGCCGCCCGGGCGTGGATCGAGGCGGTGCGCCAGCCGTTCCCGGCGCTCGCCGCGGTGCGGGAGGCGTTCGGCGGCGGGGAGGTCGGCGACTACATGGCCGAGTGCGTGGAGGAGCGGGCCGACGGGTTCCACCTGCTCGCCCGGGTGCCGCACGTCGTGGAGATCGCGGCCGAGTGGGCGCGGCACGACCAGTGGGCCGTGCTGGCGGGCGTCCGGTGCCCGACGGTGCTCCTGGAGGCCGCCGAGTCGATCACCCCGGAGGGCCAGATGGCGCGCATGGCCGAGCTGATCGACGGCCCGCTGACCAGCACGAACGGTGCCGAGGACGGGCGCGCGCAGCACGTCCGCGTCCCCGGCACCCGACACCTGCTGCATGCTGGGGCCGAGGACGAGGTCGTCGCGACCCTCGTGGAACTCAACAAGCGTTGAGCGGTACAGTGCGTCACAGGTCCGGAGACGGAGAGTGTTCATGGGGCTGGTGATCGCGGAAGGCGCCGAGGGAGCCGTCGCATGATCCGGTTGGAGGGCGTCACCAAGGTCTTCCGGCTCGGAGAGATCGAGGTCCGTGCGCTCGACGGGATCGACCTCCTGATCGACGAGGGCGAGTTCGTCGCGATCATGGGGCCGTCCGGTTCGGGCAAGAGCACGATGATGAACATCCTCGGCTGCCTGGACACCCCGACCGACGGCCGCTACGTCCTCGACGGCGTCGACGTCGTGCGGTTGCGCGACCGCGAGCTCGCCGAGATCCGCAACCGCAAGATCGGGTTCGTCTTCCAGTCGTTCAACCTCATCCCGCGCACCAGCGCGATCCGCAACGTCGAGCTGCCGCTGGTGTACGCGGGGGTGCGGGCGCGGCGCGACCGGGCCCTGCGCGCGCTGGAGCAGGTGGGCCTCGGGCACCGGATCGGGCACCGGCCCAACGAGCTGTCCGGCGGGCAGCAGCAGCGGGTCGCGGTCGCCAGGGCACTCGTCACCGACCCGGCGATGATCCTGGCCGACGAGCCGACGGGAAACCTCGACTCCGCCTCCAGCGTCGAGATCCTCCGGTTGCTGGTCGAGCTCAACGCGGCGGGCCGCACGATCGTGGTGATCACCCACGAGGACGAGATCGCGGCGTTCGCCAAGCGCGTCATCCGGTTGCGCGACGGCGTGGTGGTCAGCGACGAGCGGCCGCGGCAGGCGGTCTGATGAGCCTGCGCGAGGCGCTGCGCAGCGCGCTCAGCGCCCTGCGCGCCAACCGGTTGCGCTCCGCGCTCACCACCCTCGGCATCGTCATCGGCGTCACCGCGGTGATCGTGCTGGTCGCGCTCGGCAACGGGATCACCACCGGGTTCAACGAGTCCTTCGGCGCGCTCGGCACCCAGATCATCGTCACCAAGACCGACGGCAGCGTGCCCGGCGGGGGCGTCGCGCGCGACCTCACCGACGCCGACGTCGACGCGCTGCGCGACCGCCGGGCCGCGCCGGACATCCAGAGCGTCACCCCGGTCGTCACCGGCACCGCGCTCCTGGAGGCGGGGACGGGTCAGTTCCGCTCGTCGGTGGCGGGCTCCACCGCCGACTACGTCGAGGTCAACAACCGCGACCTGGTCGTCGGCCGGTTCTTCACCGAGACCGAGGAGCGCAGCCGCGCCAAGGTCGTCGTGCTCGGCCCGAACCCGGTGGCGAACCTCTTCGCCGGGCAGGCGGGCGACGCGCTCGGCCGCGAGATCCGGATCGGGCGCACCAACTTCCAGGTCATCGGCGTGCTGGCCAGCGACGGCCAGCAGGACAACGTCGTCGTCCTGCCGGTCGGCGTGGCCCGCAGCTACCTGCTCGGCGGCGGCGACGAGGTCGGCCAGCTCATCGTCAAGGCCACCGCCACCGAGGCGGTGCCCGCGGCGCTGGAGCAGGTGAACACGATCCTGTCCGAGCGCCACGGCATCCGTGACCCGGCCGAGCGCGACTTCGACGCCCGCGCGCTGCAGAGCCTGCTCGACAACGCCAACCAGTTCCTGTCGTTCCTCAGCCTGTTCACGGTGGCCATCGCGGCGATCTCGCTGATCGTCGGCGGCATCGGCGTCGCCAACATCATGCTGGTGTCGGTCACCGAGCGCACCCGCGAGATCGGCATCCGCAAGGCCATCGGCGCCACCCGCACCGCGATCCTGCGGCAGTTCCTCATCGAGTCGACGGTGCTCGCCGCGCTCGGCGGCATCATCGGCATCGTCCTCGGCGTGGGGCTGGCGCTGGCCGGCGCGGCGATCCTCCCGGCGGCGGTCCCCGACTTCCCGCCGCCCACGGTGTCGATCGACTCGATCGTCATCGCCTTCACCATCAGCCTCGTCATCGGGCTCGTCGCGGGCGGCTACCCGGCCAACCGCGCGGCGAAGCTGCGCCCGATCGAGGCCCTGCGCTTCCAGTAGAGCTCCCCGCAGCGTTGCTCCGGACCCCCGACCGGCGGCGCGAACCGCAAGGAAAGGCGACGCACATGCGACCGACGTTCGTCCCGGGTGGCGCGGCCGCCAAGAAGTGGATCACGGTCGGCGCGGTCGGCATGCTCGTCGCCGCCGGTGCCGTGGCCTGCGCGATGGAGCTGGCCCCACCGCCGACGGCCCGGGTCGAGCGCGCGGCCGTGTCGGTGTCGGTCTCGGCGTCCGGGGCGCTCTCGGCGGTGCAGGCCCAGAACCTCGGCTTCGGCACGGGCGGTGAGCTGGAGGAACTGCTCGTCACGGTCGGCGACGTCGTCGTCCCCGGGCAGGTCCTGGCCCGCATCGACGACTTCGCCGCCCAGCAGGCGCTCGCCCAGGCCCGCGCGCAGCTCGCCCAGCAGCAGGCGCAGCTCGACAAGATCGTGAACGGCAACTCGGTGGAGCAGGCGCAGCGTGACCTCGACGCCGCCCGCCGCGTGCTCGACGCGACGAACGCCCAGGCCGAGGCCCAGAACGAGCAGGCCGACAGCGCGGTCTTCCGGGCGGAGAAGGAGCTCGAGCTCGCCGAGAAGCAGCTGCGGCAGGCGAAGTCGGCCCTGGAGGCATGCGAGTCGCAGCCCATCCCGCCGGCCGACATGTGCGCGTCCCAGCAGCAGGCCGTCAGCTCGGCCAAGCAGCAGGTCGTCATGGCGGAGTCGCAGCTGTCCAGCGCGCGGGCGCAGCGGGAGGTCACCGAGGAGTCCGGCCGGCTCAGCGTCGAGAACGCCCGCCGCAGCGTCGTGCAGGCCGAGAACAGCCTCGACGCCGCCCGCCGCAACAACCCCGCCGACATCGCCGCGCAGCGGGCGGCGGTCCGCAACGCCGCCGTGCAGGTGACCATCGCCCAGCAGGACGTGGCGAACACGACGCTGCGCGCGCCGATCGGCGGCACGGTCGCCTCGATCAACGGCGGCGTCGGGGACTTCGTCGGGCAGGGCACCTCGGTCACCCCGCTCGCGCCGGGCAGCACCGCCGCCATCCCGGGGGTCTCCGCCGCCGGGGGGGACCAGGGCGGGGGCGCCACGACCGTGAGCGCGCCCGGCGGCAGCAACTTCATGGTCATCGGCGCCGTCGATGCGTTCCAGGTGGTCGTGCCGTTCGAGGAGTCCGACGCCGCGCGCGTGCAGCCCGGCCAGCGCGTCGAGGTGACCTTCGACGCGATCCCCGACCTCGTGCGCGCCGGCAGCGTGCTCGCCGTCGCCCCGAGCGGAACGTCGATCTCCGGGGTGACGAACTACTACGTCACGGTCGTGCTCACCGAGACCGACCCGCGCCTGCGCGACCGCCAGACCGCCGAGGCCGACGTCCTCACCGAGGTCGCGGACAACGTGCTGTCGGTGCCCAACGCCGCGGTGGTGCGGCAGGGCGCGCAGACCTTCGTCAACGTCCCCGGAGCCGAGGACGAGCCCCAACAGGTGCCGTTCGAGGCCGGGCTCCAGGGTGACGAGCGCACCGAGGTGCGCTCCGGGCTCACCGAGGGCCAGGACGTGCTGCTCCCGCAGGCCACCGTCATCGCGACCCCGGAGAACCAGGGCCCGCCGCGGTAGCGCCGGCATCGTCGCGCCCCGCGAACCGCCACGTCCGTCCGGAGTCCATCCGGTTTCCATTCCCACACCGGGCGTACGCCTCCTAATCTTGCGCGAACGGGCGTAGACGGTGCGGCACGAGGAGGAACATGACCCCGCGCGGGCCGGCGCTGCGGATCACCGCGCCCGGGGGAGAGGTCACCCACGCCGTGCTGGACGGGGGATCGGTGACGGTGGGGCGGGCCGGCCTGGACCACGCTCCGGGCGTCGCGCTCGGACCCGACCCGCAGCGGTGGGTCGGGCGGCTGCACTGCACGCTCGAGCACGCCGACGGCCTGTGGTCGGTGGCTGACAACGCCAGCGTGAACGGGACGTTGCTGCGCACCGCAGCGGGGGTGCACCGGCTGGACGGGCGCAAGCGGGTCCAGCACGGCGACACGATCATGGTCGTCGGGGACATGGCCCGGGACGGCCGGCCGCTCTACTGGGAGCTGACCTTCCTCGACCCGCACACGACCCAGCCCGCGCCGTTCGCGGTGCCGACCGATGTGGCCGGCATAGGGCCGTGCCTGCGCTACGACTGGGTCGCGGCAGCCGCGCACCGGGTGGTCGACGGCGTCGAGACCCCCGTCGAGGGGCTGCGCCCGCAGGGCCACCAGCTGCTGCGCTACATGGTCGGGCGCAGCGAGGGTGGGGTCGCCATCGCCTGCGACCACACCGAGCTGATCAAGGCGCTCTGGGGGGACCCGGAGGAGTGGCCGCCGCACCGCAGCTACACCCGCAGCGACCTCGCCGGAGTGGTCCTCGCGACCCGGCGGCGCATCGAGCCGGAGCCCGGCTCACCCAGGATCCTGGAGACCGTCACGGGGATCGGCTACCGGTTGCACGTCTGTCGCGGGGGGCCGAGGTGATCAGGGTGGCGGCCCGGTCCGATGTCGGGTCCTACCACGACGACAACCAGGACCGGATGCTCGCCGACGCCGGCGCCGGGTGGTGCGTCGTCGCGGACGGGATCGGTGGCCTGGCCGATGCCGGCGCGACCGCGCAGATCGTCGTCGACGAGCTGCCGGGTCGCGTCCTCGCCCGGATCCGGGCGCACGAGGACATCGGGCGGGCCGCCCGCGCCGCCACCGCCGAGGTCAACGACCGGGTGCGCGCCACCGCGCGGCACGGGCCGGGCACCACCGGGGCGACTGCGGCGCTGCTGATCGTGGGGGGCGGCTGCGCGATCACCGTGCACGTCGGGGACAGCCGGATCTACCTGGCCCGCGACGGCCGGCTGAGCCGGCTCACCGTGGATCACGCGCTGCCCTCCGGTGAGCTCACCCGGTTCGTCGGCATGCCCGGCTGCGCCGAGCCGGACGCGTCTCTGCATGCGGTGAGCCCGGGCGACCGGCTGCTGCTGTGCACCGACGGGTTGGTCGGCTCGCTCGACGACGAGGACGTGCGCCGTCTGCTCGGCGCCCGTCCACCGGACGCCGCCTGCCGGGAGCTGGTGGCCGCCGCCCGCGTGGCCGGAGCGGTCGACGACGTCACGGTGATCGTGGTGGAGGTGACGTCGTGACGCTGATCAGCCCCGGCACCCGGATCAGCCCGACGCTGGTCGCCGAACGGCTGCTCGGCGAGGGCGCGTACGCCGAGGTGCACCGCGTCGTGCACGAGTATCTGGGCTGGCAGGCGATGAAGCTGTTCAAGCAGGTCACGTCGCTGGAGCGGACGCGCGAGCTGCTCGACGAGGCCCGGCTGCTCTCGACGCTGGGGCACGCCAACATCGTGCGGCTGTTCGACGCGGGCACGGTGTCCACCGCCGACGGCGTCCGCGGCTTCTTCACCATGGAGTACGTCGTCGGGGGCAGCCTGGAGCGGCTGGTCGAGTCGCACCGGGCGGCGGTGCCGGTCGACGTCGCCGTCGAGGTCCTCGCGCAGGTCGCCGCGGGTCTCGCGGTGGCACACGACCAGGCTCCGCCGATCGTGCACCGCGACCTCACCCTGGCCAACATCCTCGTCGGCTACGACGCATCCGGCATGCGGATCCGGATCAGCGACTTCGGCCTGGCCAAGCACGCCGATCCGTTCACCGGCCTGGCCAGTGCCCAGGGGACCTACGCGTTCCTGGCCCCGGAGGTGCTGCGCGGCGAGGGCTACGGCTGCCACAGCGACGTGTGGTCGCTCGGCACCATCGCCTACCTGCTGCTCACCAACCACTTCCCGTTCGACGACGGCAACCCGATGTCGTCCTACTCGCTTGCTCGGTTCCGTCGGCCGTTGCTCGCCCCGAGCCGGTTCAACGACGAGGTCGACGCGGCACTCGACGATCTGGTGCTCGCGATGCTGGCCGTCGACCCGCGGGAGCGGCCGGCGAGCGCGGTCGACCTCGCCGGCCCGCTCAGCGAGCTGAGGGCCGGCGGCGGGCGCGTCGGGGCCGCGACCGCCGCCGTCGACTCGACCCCACCCGACGAGCATGCGCAGCGATTGGCCGACGAGGCGGTCGCCCTGGCCCGGCATCCGGCCACGCTCAACCAGGCCGCGGACCTGATGGAGGAGGCGGTGACGCTGGCCCCGCGGCTGCGCGCCGAGCACCTTCCCCAGCTCGTGCTCTGGCGGCGCGGGGTGATGATGTGAACGCTGCGGTGCAGGCGCGGCTGCGGGAGCTGACCGGCCCGCAGCTCTATCGGCGCAACATCTTCCGGCTCACCGGGCTGCCGGCGCAGGCCACGCCGGCGGTGGTGTCCACCCGGGGTCAGCTGCTGGCCGCCGAGGGCGCGTTCGGCGGGGCGGTCAGCACCGGCGGTGAGCTGCCCCTGCGCGAGATGGTGGCCGCCGACGAGATCCGGCGGGCCATGGAGGACCTGGACGATCCGGTCCGCCGGATCGTCGACGAGGTGTTCTGGTTGTGGGGCGAGGACCGCTCGGCGTGCTCCTGCCCGATCTCGCTGCACGAGCAGCACGACGCCGCGGTGCGGGCACACGCCCGCGCCCTGGACACCGAGCAGTACGGGTCGGTCGCGAACGCGGGACCCGCGTCGCCCTACGGGCGCGGCAGCGGGTCGTCGGCGCGCGGTCGGCGAGGCCAGGCCCCACCGCTTCCCCGGCCGGGCCAGTCGTCCGCCGACGCGGACTGGGGCCGGGCGGCGACGGCATGGGCGGCAGTGCTGCGCCGGGCCGCCTTCTGGGACCACGTCCGGGCCCGGATGATGGTGCTGGACGACCGACGTCTCGGCGAGGAGGTCATCGACACCCTCCGTGACCTGCTGCCGCGCACCCTCGTCGTGCCGATCGTCGAACTGGCCGTGGACGCGCAGCGGCCGGCCCGGCTGGCCGCCGCGGCGCGGCAGTGGAAGCTCGGCGGGACGCTCGCCGAGGACCTGCTGGTCGATGCCGCCGCCCCGCTGTTCGGGCAGGTCGAAGCGGCGGCGACGAGCGCGGCCGGGCTGCTCGACGCGGACGATTACGCCGGCGCCGCGGGCGCGCTGACCGCGGCCGATCCGGCGCTGGAGCGGCTCGATGCGCTCCTGCCGCACAAGGGCAACCGCCGGGTCGCAGAGCTGCGCGACGGGGTGGCGATCCTGCTCAGCAACTGTGCGACCGGCACGCTCGGCCGGCCCGGTGTCGTGCGAACGTCGATCGGCACGTGGTACGACCGCGCCGACGAGCTGGCGACGACCGACGCGACCAGGGCGACGATCAAGGCCAACCGGGCCGTGCTGGCCAAGCTGGAGGCGGTGAACCGTGACCTCGTGCAGTACGGGCTGGCCGGCCATGCGGACGGGCTCAGCGCACTCGTCGAGCGGGCGCTCGCGATCGTGCAACAGGGCCCGTTCCGGTACCGGGAGGCGGCGGACATGCTGTCGGTGGTCGTGCGGCACCTCGACAGCCCGGACGAGCGCAGGCAGCTCGGCAAGATGATCGACGACCTCAGGACCGCCCTGCTGACCGGGGCGGTCCTCGGGGTCACCCGGCCGGCACCGCCGCGTGCGAAGCCGCCCCGCCCGACCCGCGCGGCGCGTGCGACCCGCCCGACCCGCCCGCCCCGCCCGACCCGCCCGCCCCGCAGACCGCCACCGCGCCCGCCCCCGCCGCGTGCCGGCGGATGGCCGCGTCCGCGCGCGGCACGGCGCCGAGCAGTGCGCGGGTGGCGGGGTGCTGGGGCCGCGCGAACAGCGTCTCGACGTCGGCCTGCTCCACCGTGCGCCCCGCGTGCAGCACGGCGACCCGGTCGGCGGTCTCCGCGACCACGCCCAGGTCGTGCGTGACGAGCACGAGCGCCATCCCCCGTTGCGCGCGCAGCTCGGCGAGCAGGTCCAGGATCTGCGCCTGCACGGTGACGTCGAGGGCGGAGGTGGGCTCGTCGGCGACGAGGACGTCCGGGTCGAGCGCGAGCGCCATCGCGATCACCGCCCGCTGCCGCATCCCCCCGGAGAGCCGGTGCGGGTACTCGTCCACCCGCGCGGCGGCGCCGGGGATGCCGACCAGGTCGAGCAGCTCGATCGCGCGCCGCCGGGCCGCGCGCCGTCCGGTGCCGCGCCGGGTCCGCAGTTGCTCGGCGATCTGGAACCCCACCGGGTAGACCGGGTTCAGCGCGGCGAGCGCGTCCTGCGCGACGAGCGCGAGGTGCTCGCCGCGCAGCTCCCGGTAGCGCGCGGGGGTGGCGGTGAGCAATTCCTCGCCGCGGTGACGCAGCGACCCACCGGTGACGGTGGCGGCCGGGTCGAGGATCCCCAGCACGGCCGCGACGGTGACGCTCTTGCCCGATCCCGACGCCCCGACCACGGCGAGGGTCTCCCCGGCGTCGACGGCCAGGTCCACCCCGTCGAGCACCCGCGCCACGCCGCGCCGCGTGCGGAACTGCACGCTCAGGCCCGCGACCTCCAGCAGCGGCGGCGGGGTCGGTGTCGAGTGCGGCGGCGAGGTCACAGCCGGGCCCTCGGGTCGAGCGCGTCGCGCACGGCGTCGCCGAGCATCACGAACGCCAGCACCGTCACGGCGAGGAACCCGGCGGGGAACAACACGAGCAACGGCGCCGTGCGCAGGTGGTCGCGCGACTCGCTGATCATCACGCCCCACGACACGACCGGGTCGCGCAACCCGACGCCGAGGAACGACAGCGTGGCCTCCGCGCCGATGAACGCGCCGAGCGCGACGCCCGCGTAGGCCAGTACGGGGGACAGGCAGTGCGGCAGCAGGTGGCGCGCCACGATCCGCCACGGGCCCGCTCCGAGACCGCGCGCCGCGCGCACGTGATCCCGCTCGCGGGCCGCCACGGCTGCGGCGCGCGTGATCCGCAAGGCGGTCGGCCAGCCCAGCCCCGCCATCGTGGCGACGACGAGGACGGTGATCCCGACCGGCCCGGTCACCCGCTCCCGGAACGTGGCGAGCACGACGATCCCGCCGAGCACGAAGGGCAGCCCGGCGAACACCTCCGCCACCCGCGACACGACGGCGTCCACCCAGCCGCCGAGGTAGCCGGCGACCAGGCCCGCGAGACCACCGACCAGCACCGTCAGCGCGGTCGCGGCCACCCCGACGACGATCGAGACCTGCGCCCCGTACACGGTGCGGGCAAGCACGTCGCGGCCCTGCACGTCGTAGCCGAACCAGGCCTGCGGCGACGGCGGATGGCGGCTGCGGGCGAGGTCGCCCGCAGCGGGATCGGCGGAGGTGACCAGCCCCGGCGCGACCGCGAGCACCACCAGCCCCGCGACCAGCCCGGCGGCCACGACGAACAGCGGCCGGCGGCGCAGGTGCGCCCAGGCGTCGGCGACGGGGCCGCGGTCGGGCGCGCGCTCAGCCATGTCGGATCCGCGGGTCCAGGGCGGCGTTGGCGAGGTCCACCAGCAGGTTCGCCAGCAGGTAGACGATCACCAGCAGCACCACGACGCCGGTCACGACGGCGCCCTCCTGGGTCAGGATCGCGCGGTGCACCAACCCGCCGACGCCGCGGATGTTGAAGATCCCCTCGACGACGACCGCCCCGCCCATGAGCGCGCCGAGGTCGGTGCCGACGAACGTCACGACGGGGATCGCGGCGTTGCGCAGCACGTGCACCCCGACGACGCGGCGCGGAGTGAGTCCCTTCGCGACCGCGGTGCGCACGTGGTCGGCCCCCCGGTTCTCCGCGACCGACGCCCGGGTCAGCCGGGCGACGTAGGCCATCGAGAGGCTGCCCAGGACGACCCCGGGCACGATCAGCTCGCCGAACCCGGCGGCGGCCGAGACCGTCGGGTCGATGATCCCCAACCCCTGCGCGAGCCCGACCTGCACCACGAACCCGGTGACGAACACCGGCACCGCGACGCCGACGAGGGTGGCGGTGAGCACGAGGTTGTCGAGGAAGCCGCCCCGGCGAAGGCCGGTGAGGATCCCCGCGGTGACCCCGATGAGGGCCTCGGCCGCCAGCGCCACGAGCGCCAGCCGCAGCGTCACGGGGTACGCGGCCGCGACCAGGTCGAGCACGGCCACCCCGGCGTAGGTCTCGCCGAAGTCCCCGCGCAGCAACCCGCCCAGGTAGTGGCCGTACTGCACGAGCACCGGCTCGTCGAGGCCGTAGCGGGCGTTCATCGCCGCGACGTAGGCGTCCGGGCAGGCGCGGTCGCCGCACTTGCCGGCCAGCGGGTCGCCCGGCAGCGCCCACACCAGCAGGTAGATCACGAACGTCGTGCCGAGGAACACCGGCACGAGCGCCAGCAACCGCCGCAGCACGTAGCCGCCCACCGCCCGACCCCGCCTCTCGCCTACGACACCGTGACGCTCGTCAGGTCGAGGTCGGCCTGCATCGCGTCGACGACCACGCCGCCCAGCCGCGGCGACCACCCGGCCTGCACGGACTGGAAGTACAGCGGGATCACCGGCATGTCGGCCACGACGAGCCGCTCGGCCTCCTGGTAGAGCGCGTGGCCGGCCTCGGCCGACGGGGCCGCGTCGGCGCGGGCGAGCAGGTCGTCGACCGCCGGGTTGCTGTAGCGCGCCTCGTTGGCGACGGCGCCGGTGCGGTAGAGCGGGTTGAGGAAGTTCTCGATCGACGGGTAGTCGGCCTGCCAGCTCGACCGGTAGATCGCCGTCATCGCCCGGGCGTTGATCGCGCTGCGGTACGCGCCGAACGTCGGCACCGGCACGAACCGGCACTCCCGGCCCAGCGCGTTCGTGATCGTCGTGCAGACCGCCTGCATCCACTCCTGGTTGGCGTTGTCGACGTTGGAGGTCAGCTCGACCGGACCGGTGAAGCCGCTCGCCTCGAACAATCGCCGCGCCTCGTCGGGCCGGTGGGTGCACAGTGCCCCGCACTGCCCGTCGACGCGCCCTGGCACGCGGGGGGCGACGAGCCCGTCGGCGGGCGGGCGGGTGCCGCTGAAGATCTGCTCGTCCACCGCGGCCCGGTCGATGGCCATGGAGATCGCCCGGCGCAGGCCGGGATCGGCGTAGCGCGGGTCGTAGAGGGGGAAGGCGAGCATCTGCACGCCGAGGTAGGTCTGCGAGACCGACCGACCCGGCAGGTCGCGCTCGAACAGTCGCCCGGGCAGCGCCGAGGGCGGGACGGTGTCGGTGAAGTCCAGGTTGCCGGCGACGACGTCGCGGTAGGCGGCCTCCGACGAGGCGTAGACGCGGAACTCCACGCCCGCAACGTTCGGCAACGGCCCGGCGTGGGCCTCGTAACGGGCCACCCGGATCTCCACGCCCGGGCGGCGCGACACGAACCGGAACGGCCCGTTACCCACCGGCGCGGCCTCGAACGCCCGCGGGTCGGCGAAGAACGAGGCGGGCAGGGGGAAGAACGCGGCGTAGCCGAGCCGGGCGGGGAACACCGAGAACGGGGCGGTGAGGGTGACCCGCAGCGTGCGCTCGTCGAGCACCTCGACGCCTGACAGCTCCCGCGCGGACGGCGGCGGGGCCGGTTGCGGGCCGTCGCCGTCGGGGTCGGCGGGATGCACCCGGTCGAAGCCCGCGACCTGGGCGAACGCGGACGCGCCCTGCTGGCCGTGCGGGGCGTAGGCGGTGTGGTTCCAGGCATCGGCGAAGCTGCGCGCGGTGACGGGGGTGCCGTCGTGGAAGGTCCAGCCGGGGCGCAGCGTGATCGTGAAGACCTGGGAGTCGGTGGTGGTGATCGACTCGGCGACGGCGTTGCGCGGCTGCGCGGTGCGCGGGTCGTAGGCGACCAGGCCGGTGAACAGCGCGTCGAGCACCCGGGCGCCCGCGGTCTCGGTGGTGTTGCCCGGCACGAGCGGGTTCTCCGGCTCGGTGGCGAACACGCTGATCACTCCGGGGTCGGTCGCGCCCGCGCCGCCGTCCCCGCACCCGGAGGCCAGCACCGCCAGCACCGCGAGGCCCACCAGCACCGGTGATCGCATGAGGTCCCCCGTCCCCGCCGCAGTCCCGACCGCGCGCGCCAACGCTAGTCCATCCGGCCCAACCCTCCACCCCGATCAGCCCCCGACCGCCGCCCCCTGCCCGCGAGTCCGCGTTCTCGACCCCGCGAGTCCGCGTTCTCGACACGGCGAGTCCGCGCTCTCGGCAGCGCGGCTACGCTCACCCGGTGGCTCACCGCCGGCTGCTGCTCGTGCACGCCCACCCCGACGACGAGGCGCTGGCCACCGGCGGCACCATCGCCCGGTACGCCGCGGAACCCGGCACCACCGTCACGCTCGTCACCTGCACCCTGGGCGAGCAGGGCGAGGTCATCCCCTCCGCGCTGGGGCAGCTCGCCGCCGGGCACGCCGACCAGCTCGGCGGCTACCGCATCGGCGAGCTCGCGGCCGCCTGCGCCGCGCTCGGCGTGACCGACCACCGCTACCTCGGCGGGGCGGGCCGCTGGCGCGACTCGGGGATGGCACTCGCCGGGCACGGCGTGCGCGCTGCGCTGCCCGAGGTGCTGCACCCGCGCGCCTTCGCCGGCCCCGGCGCGCTCGACGCCCAGGTGGACGCCCTGCTGGAGATCCTCGACGACGTGCGCCCGCAGGTCGTGGTGAGCTACGACGCCGGCGGCGGGTACGGCCATCCCGACCACGTCCGCGCCCACGACGTCACCGCGAAGGCGACGGCTCGCGTGCCGTACGTGCGCAAGCGCTACGCCTGCGTGCGCGGGCGGGCGCTGCTCGACGCCGGGCTCGCCGCGCTGGCCGCCGTCCCCGACCTGCCGTTCCGCCTGCCCGGGCCCGACGAGCTGCCCAGCGTGCCCGACGCGGCCGTCACCACCCGGATCGACGTGGCGCCGTACCGGGCCGCGCGGCTGGCCGCGATCCGTGCGCACGGCACGCAGGCGTGGGCGCACGACGGGCCGCCGCCGAGCTACGCGGTGAGCAACGGCGTCGCCCAGCCCATGCCCGACGTCGAGGAGTTCGTGCTGCTCTCGGGCAAGCAGGCGGGCGTCCCGGAGCCCGACCTGTTCGCCGGGATCGCGCGGTGAGCCTGCGCGAGCGTGGCTCCGGGGTGATCGAGGGTGTCGCGCTGGCCGTGTTGGTGATCGACGGCGCGCTGCTCGCGGTGTTCGGCATGGTGTTCAACCCGCTCTACGCCGGGACCGTCCCGCTGCCGATGGGCGCGGTGCTCACCGTCCTGGTCATGCCCTGGCTGGTGGCTCGGGCCGCCGAGGTCGACCCGCGCACGGCGGTCGCGGTCCTGCCGCTGGTGGCCTGGGGGCTCGCGGTCGTGGTGGCCGCCTTCGTCGGCCCGGGTGGGGACGTGCTGCTACCGGCGACGTGGCAGTCGCTGCTGCTGTGTGCGGCGGGTTTCGGGGCGGGGCTGCACGCGCTGCGGCGCGTCGATTCGGGATACGGGGATTCGGGGTACGGGAGACCATGACCGCAGGAACCGACCAGGGCCCGATCAGCGACGCCGCGGTGGCGGCGGTGCTGCGGCCGTTCGTCCGCGCCACCCGCCCGGTGCTCCACGGGTTGCGTGAGTCCGACCCGTTCGGGTTGCGCAACCGCGTCGTCACCGACGTCCCCGACGGGGCCGAGCGGAGCGCCACCGACCGGCTGCTCGACGCGCTGGCATCGGTGCAGGCGCCCGGCACCGCGGCGTGGGCGCAGATGGATCGGGAGCAGCGGTCGCGCTGGTGGGTGCGCCGGGTCGGCCGGTTCACCACGCTGCTCGCCGCCGTCCCGGGCCTGGGCGGAGCGCTGGCGAGCCGGTTGCCGGTGTCGAAGGCGTTGGGTGCGGCCGGGCAGGGACTGCTGCTGGTCGCGATCGCGGGGGAGTACGGCGTGCGTGACGAGGGCCCGCTGGTCGCGCTGCTCGGCTCGGTGCTGTTCCGCCGCGATCTCGACACCTCGCGCGACCTCACCGAGGACGAGGAGCGCGCCGCGCAGGCGGGTGCGGCCGAGATCACGGCCCCGCTGGCGGACGACCGGCCCACGCTGCACCGTGTCGGCAGCGCGGTGTGGCGGCTCGGGCGGGCGCTGTTCGCGGTGGAGGACGAGCTGGACAGGCGCCCGCACGGCCGCTTCTACCACGGCTGGTTGGCGATGCTGCCCGTCGTGGGGATGGCGGGGAAGTACCTCGGGGAATGGGCGGGGCTGAAGCGTGCGGCTCGCCAGGCGCAGGCGTGGCTGGCAGTAGAAGTCCATGATCACCGGCTCGGCGCGGAAAGCGTCACATTCGACCGGTTCTCGCGCCGAGACGGTGATCATGGACTGTGAGCGTCATCCACCGCCACCAGGTAGTGGTGGCGGTGGTGCTCGGTGCACCCCAGCCGCTCGGCGAGCCCCCGGGCTGGGACGTCCGGCAGTCCACCCTCGGGCGACGTCACCTCGAGAACCGCCCACCGGGCGCCGCGGGCCACCCCCCAGGCGGCCGCCGCCGCGACGAGCCCCGTCGCGTGCCCGCGCCTGCGCGCGCCGGACGCGACAACGAGTCGCGAAAGGTGCAGGTGATCTTCCACGACGGCCGCGCGCACCACGCCGACGCCCGGGAGCAGGACGAACACGGTCGGGGGCGTGGCGCGGGCTGCGCGCTCGGCGGGCGCCGGGTCGTCGTCGTGGGCCACTGCCCACCAGCGCGCGTCGGGCTGGTCGAGCAGCTCGACGCCGCCGGGAGCC
>JBQTJE010000209.1:0-2192 GCA_052387455.1 Pseudonocardia sp. | reverse complement strand
GCGGCCGCCGGGGGGGGTCCCCCCCCCCGCCGGCCAAACCCGGGGGTGGGGGCCCAAACCCCACTTCACCCCCTTGTTTTGGGGTTAATGTGCTTTTGCCCCCATTAGGTTGTTCTGGGGTGGGGTGGGCTGGGCTGGGCTGGCTGGGCTGGGCTCGGGTTAGACGGGGCCTGTCCACGCCGCGGTGCGGGCGAGGCCCTCGTCCACCCCGCACGGGGTGAACCCGAGCGCGCGGGCGCCGCGATCGTCGACGCGCACCGGCGGGAAGCCGCCGTACACCTCCGAGCGGCGCGCGAAGGTGCCGGCGTCCGGGCCGAGGGCCGAGCCCGGCGGAACGGTCGCGACGCGCTCGCCCCCGACCAGGTCGGCGAACGTGTGCAGCACCCGCCCGAACGTGGCCACCTCCCCGCACAGCACGTACCGGCGCCCCGGCTCGCCGTGCTCCAGCGCCAGCACATGGCCGAGCGCGGCGTCCTCGGCGAGCACCCAGCCCACCGGGGCGTCGACGACGGTGCGCACCTCCCCGCGCGCCGCGGCCAGGAACAGCCCGTTGTAGCTGTGCGGGCCGAGCGGGCTGGGGCCGTAGAGGTTGACGGGGTTCACCACGCACGCGCCCAGGCCGTCGCGGGCCGCGGCGAGCACGAGCGCCTCGGCTTCGGTCTTGCTCGTCGAGTAGGCGTCGGTGAGGGCGGGCGGTCCGACGGGCTGCTCCGCGACCAGCCCCGAGGCGTCGAGGAGGGCGGCGCTGCTGCTGGTGTAGACGAACCGGCCCACGCCGGCGGCGACCGCGGCGGCGAGCATCCGCCGGGTGCCCTCGACGTTGCCCTCCCGGGTCGCGGCGCGGGAATGGCCGACCGAGCCCGCGACGTGCAGCACGCCGGTGCAGCCGCGGGCGGCCTCGGTGAGCGAGACCGCGTCGGCGAGATCGGCGGTCACGACGTCCACGACCGCGGGCAGCAGCGCGGCGGCGCGGGCGGGGTCACGGACCGCCGCGCGCACCTCGTACCCCCTCCCGACCAGCAGTTCGACGAGGGTGGAGCCCAGGTAGCCGGTCGCTCCGGTGACCATCAGCATGCGGCCATCGTCGCAGCCGCCGGTCGACGGTCCCGGCACGCCGACCGGTCGGCACCCCCGATCGGAGTAGCCGCCGATCTCCGGACGTCGGCCGGTCACCCGCTGTCCACCGGACGACCGGGTGCGCCCGGTGGAGGCTGATCCCGCTCGTCTCGCGGTCACGTGCGGTCATCGCTCGGGGGTGGAGCGAGCGTGACCCAGCGCGCATCCTCAGTGTTGAGGAACACAGTCACGTGATCGCGACCCGGAGGTTCGGACATGCAGTGGTGGGACAGCTACCGCGCGGTGTACGGCGCGGAGCTGCGCGCGGCGGCCCGCGAGTTCGGCGACCACGGCTGGTCCGCGGTCGGCTCGCCGGCGGGCCTGCTGCTCGTCACCGGCACGGTCCTCGACGTCCTGGAGATGCCCGCGGAGACCGGCAGGCACGTGTGCGCGCGGCTGCGCGACGCCGGTCTCGTCGTGCCCGTCGCGGCCACCCCGGCCGACACCTGGTGGTTCCCCGTGGCCGCCGGCTCGGCCGCGGTGGCGGGTCTCGCGCGGCCCGACATGGTGGCGCACACCGGCGGCGAGGTCGTCCTCGCGCCGCCGTCCGAGCTGCCGGACGGGTGGGTGCACTGGCGAGTCTCGCCCGCGCAGAGCGGGTGGGAGCTCCCCCGCGCCGACGTGATCCTCGCCGCCGCGGCCCACGCTCCCCGGGCCCGGTTCGACCTCGACCTCCCGCCGGGCGCCCAGCGGCCCGCAGCAGGGGTGGCGGTCGCTGTGCGGTCCTGACCCGACCGCGGGCCGGCTCCCGGTTCCGCTCCTGATGCTGCGGGCGTCGCACCGCGCCAGGGAGCCCGGGATGCCCGCCGGCGTGGCGCCCCCGAGGGCTTTTCCCCGCGGGCGGGCGCCACGCCGCAGACTTCCGGCCGGGCCGGTGGACAACCACCGACCCGGCCGGATCTCGTCCGGCTGTGAACCGTGAGCGCGAATGCGTGGACCCCCGGAGCCGTGGGGGCAGCACGGCTCCGGGGGTCGCATGCCCCGCCGCCCGAAACACGAGTCCTCCCGCGCCGGGACACCCAGGGTTCGCCGGCCGGGCCCAATGGGTTGGTGCCGACCGCGCACGGCCCCGGCAC
>JBQTJE010000208.1:0-12486 GCA_052387455.1 Pseudonocardia sp. | reverse complement strand
GCGAATACCTGTCGCCGCGCCCCGAGCCCCGGGCCGAGTTCGACCTCCCGCTCGTGACCCCGGTCCTGCGCGCGCCCCGGGCGTTATCCGCGGATGCGGTGCTATCCGGCCACCTTTGGCCGGATCGCACCGCAAGCACGGATCTTCAAGGGGCCGTGTGCACGGCGACGAGTTGCTCCCACACCTCGTCGCGGCGCAGCGGCCGGTCCACCACGGCGCGCAGCACCCAGTCGACGCGGTACTCGCCTCCGACGACCGACGGGCCGGCGTCGGCCGGGACGGTGACGTCGAAGGCGAGATCACGGGGTCGGCGGGGCGCCAGCTCCACCGGTCCGCTCGCCGTTACCTGCGCGACGACGGTGCGGGTGACCGACTCCCCGCGCCCGGATGTCACGGTCGCGATTCGCGCCAGCTCCACCCGCACGGAACGCGCGGAGAGTTCTTCGCGGGCGGTGATCCGCACCGAGCCGCGCAGCGCAGCGCCCGGCGCGACGCTTCCCCGGGGCAGGCCGTGGAACGCCACGGTGCACCTCGGGGTGCCGCTGCCGACCCGGGCGGGCGGGTCGGCAGGCATCGCGACCGCGGGTGCCGCCACCACCACCGGCACGTCGACCGGATCGGGCGTCCCCCGCCCCGAGATCTCGCAGCGCACCACCCACGACGACGACGCGCCCGGCCCGACGCTCGTCGGCGGCCCCCAGCGCTCGTCGGGCTCGATCCACAGGTCGTAGCTCTCCGGGTCGGCGTCGTCGCCCGAGGACGGGTAGCGCTCGTCGGCGCAGTCCTGCGGGCCGGCGGGCGGGGTGGTCCGGCGCGGCACGGGCAGCACGACCGTCCACTCGCGCACGGTGCCCGCGCGCAGCGGTTCGGTGTCCAGGACGTACTCGCCCGCGACGGCGCGGTCGTCGTCGTGGGTGGAGCCGCCGATGGCGTAGCGGTCGCGGTGCACGAGCGCGACCGAGCACTCGACCTCGTCGAACTCCGCGCGCGCGACCAGCCGCAGTCGGGCGGTCACCGCGTCCCCGGGCAGGTAGGTCGCCCGGTCGGTCGCCAGCTCGAGGTCGACGCTCACCGCGCCACCGCCGGGGCCGGGGCCGGCACGTTGCGCAGGTAGGCCAGGCGCAGCCCGAGCAGCGTGAGGTCCGGGACGTACTCGCCGATCGTCTCCGACACCCCGGCCATCAGCGGCGCGAGCCCGCCCGTGCCGATCACGGTGACGGGCCCGGCCGCCGGGCCCAGCTCAGCGAGGATGCGCCGCACCAGCCCGTCCACCTGGCCGGCGAACCCGTACAGCACGCCGGACTGCAGGCACTCCACGGTGTTCTTGCCGATCACCGCGCGCGGCGCGACGAGCTCGACGGCCGAGAGCGCGGCGGCCCGGTTGGCGAGCGCCTCCAGCGAGATCTCGATGCCCGGGGCGAGCGCGCCGCCGAGGAACTCCCCCTTCGCCGACACGACGTCGATGTTCGTGGAGGTCCCGAAGTCGACGACCACGCAGGCGGTGCCGTAGAGCCGGTGCGCGGCAAGGGTGTTGACGACCCGGTCGGCGCCGACCTCGCGCGGGTTGTCCACCAGCAGCGGCACGCCGGTCTTCACCCCGGGCCCGACGACGACGTGCGGCAGCTCGGGCCGCCGGTCGAGCAGTTCGCGCAGCTCGCGCAGCAGGCTGGGCACGGTGGACAGCGCCGCGACCGCGGTGGGCCGGTACGGCCCGAGCAGGCCGCGCATCGCGACCTCCAGCTCGTCGGCGGTCATCCGCCGGTCGGTGCGCATGCGCCAGTCGCGCACGAGCGGGGGCCGCACGCCGGTGCTCGCCGGGTCGTACACGCCCAGCGCGATCTGGGTGTTGCCGATGTCGACGCAGAGCAGCATCAGGCGGCCGCGCCCGAGCGCAGTCCCGAGCCCGCCGGGGCGTGCGCGGGGTCGTGACCCTCGTCGACGATCCCGTTGGCGTCGTCGACGAACACCACCCGCGGCCGGTAGCGGCGCAGCTCGGCGTCGTCGAGCTGCGCGTAGGAGATGAGGATGACGAGGTCGCCGGGGTGCACGAGGTGCGCCGCCGCGCCGTTGATGCCGATCACGCCGCTGCCCCGCTCGCCGGGGATGACGTAGGTCTCCAGGCGGGCGCCGTTGGTGATGTCGACGATCGCGACCTGCTCGCCCTCCAACAGGTCGGCGGCCTCCATGAGGTCGCGGTCGACGGTCACCGAGCCGACGTAGTGCAGGTCCGCCTGCGTCACCGTCGCCCGGTGGATCTTGGACTTCATCATGGTGCGGAACACAGCGCCTCCTACAGCCGGACGGGGACGTTGTCGATCAGGCGGGTGCCGCCCAGCCGGGCGGCGACGAGCAGCCGGGCCGGGCCGTGCTCCGGGGTCGGCCCGAGATCGGGGTCGCGCAGCTCCAGGTAGTCCAGGATCAGCGCGGGTTCGGTGGCGAGCACACCGTGCGCCGTGTCGAGGACGGCCCGGGCGCCGCGGGCGGACACGCCTGCACCGGCCTGCAGCGCCCGGTGCAGCGTGGCCGCGCGGGCCCGCTCGTCGGCGGACAGGTAGGCGTTGCGCGAGGACAGCGCCAGCCCGTCGGGCTCGCGCACCGTGGGGACGCCGACGACGGCGGTCGGGAAGTCCAGGTCGCGCACCATCTTCTTGATCAGGACGAGCTGCTGGTAGTCCTTCTCGCCGAAGAACGCGACGTCGGGGGCGACCACGTGCAGGAGCTTCGCCACGACCGTGAGCACCCCCGCGAAGTGCCCCGGCCGCACCGCCCCCTCCAGCTCCGCACCCAGCGCCCCGGGCGCCACGGTGGTGTCCGAACCGGGTGGGTAGACGTCCTCGACGCCCGGGGTGTAGGCGAGCTCGGCGCCCTCCTCGCGGCAGACGTCGAGATCCGCCGCGAGCGGGCGCGGGTAGCGCTCCAGGTCCTCGCCCGCGCCGAACTGCAGCGGGTTCACGAAGATCGACACGGCGGTGACGCCCGCGCCGGGCATGCGCCGGGCGTGCCGGAGCAGCTCGCGGTGGCCGTCGTGCAGCGCCCCCATCGTGGGGACGAAGGACACCCTGCGCCCGGCCGCCCGCAGCGCGCGCGTCACGGGGGCGAGCGCGGCCGGGTCGGCGTGCACGGTGAGCTGCCCGGGCACGTAGCCGCCCCGGGTCCTGGCTCCGATCACGGCGTGTCCTCCTGGAGTGCGCGCAGCACGTCCTGCGCGGCGTGGTCGGGGAGCAGGCCCGCCTTCGCGGCCCGGTGCGCGGTCCGCTGCGCCAGCACCGTGTAGGTGCCCTCCAGCTCCGGGTCGACGGCGTGCAGCTCGCGGCGGTGGACCCGCACGGTGTCGGCGTCGCCGCGGGCGACGGGGCCGGTGAGCGCGCGGTCGCCGTGGCGCAGCGCGTTGTCCAGCGCGGCCGACAGCAGCGGCGCGATCAACCGCTCGGCGGGCCCGACGCCGGCGCGTTCCAGGGTCTCCGCGCAGTCGCGCACGAGCGTGACCAGGTGATTCGCCCCGTGCGCCAGCGCGGCGTGGTAGAGCGGGCGCAGTTCCTCCGCCACCCGAACCGGCTCCGCGCCCATCTCGACGACGAGCGCCTCGCCGACGCTCCACGCGGCCTCGTCCCCGGCCGCGGTGACCCCGACCGAGCAGCCCGCCAATCGGGCCACGTCCTCGGTGCGGCCGGTGAACGTCAGCACCGGATGCAGGGCCAGCGGCAGCACGCCGCGCTCGGCGGCCGGCGCGAGCACGGCGACCCCGTGGGCGCCGCTGGTGTGCACGACGATCTGCCCGGCCCGGAAGCTGCCCGCCGCGGCGAGCCCGCGGACCAGCCCGGGCAGCACGTCGTCGGGGACGGCGAGCAGCGCGAGATCCGCGCGGGCGACGACCTCGTCAGGAGCCAGCAACGGCACCTCGGGGAGCAGTTCCGCGGCCCGGCGCACCGACGCCCGCGACACCCCGGAGGTGGCGACCACCCGGTGCCCGGCGGCGATCCACGCCGCGCCGAGCACCGCACCGACCCGGCCTGCGGACACCACGCCGATCCCGAGCCGCGCGGGCCGGGGGCTCACCGCCCCCACCGCCGCCCGGGCAGCCGCGCCGCGTCCGTCGGGACCTTCGTCAGGGGCACGTTCATCGTCGAACTCCTCGCCGTTCCAGTCCCGGCTCGCGGGTACCGGACGATCACCACCGGTGGCAGCGCCAGCACAGGTTAGACGCGCCGGGAGGCAGCGCGCCGATCGGCGTGACCGGCTTCACGGACCGGTGCCCGGGATGCGGCCGGCGCCGGTCAGTGACGCGGCGGCGCCTGGCGCTGCTGGGGCGGGGGCTGCGGCTGGGGGTGCTGAGGCGGGGACGGGGGCTGCGGGGGCGGGTGCTGAGGCGGGGACGGGGGCGGCCATTGCTGGGCCGGCTGCCGGGGTGGGTGTTGGGACGGGTGCGGCGGCGGGTGCTGGGCCGGGTGCGGCGCCCGGTACTGGGGCTGGGGCTGGTTCTGGGGCGGCCAGGCGGGCGACGGCGGTGCCCAGCCGTAGGGCGGGGTCGGTGGGGGCTGCCACTGCGCGGGCGGCGGGGTCCAGCCGGTGGGTGGCGGCAGCCGCCACGCGGCCGTCAACGCCTCGGGCATGCCGATCGCGCGGCGGCGCGCGGCGAACAGCTCGCGCAGCACCTCGTCGTGCCACTGCCGGGCCGAGGCGCTCACCGAGCCGCGCGCGATCCGGGCCCGCAGGAACGCCAGTTCCGTGACGGCCGCCTGGTAGTCGCCGACCGCCTTCGCCGCGGGCTTGCCCGAACGCCGCTGCACCGCCGCCTTCCAGCCGCGTCGCCCGGCCATGCTCGACAGCAGCGGCACCTCGGTCGGGGCGATCCAGCCGGCCTGCGCGAACCCGGGAAGCTGCTCGACCACGATGCGCTGCTCGCGGCCCCGCTGCCAGACCACCAGCACGATCATCCCGACGAACAACGGCAGCATGACCAGCAGGTACACCCCGAAGAAGGCACCGCCGCCGAAGAACGTCGCCGACCCGTTCCACAGGGCGTGCAGCAGCACCGCGCCGACGTAGCCCAGGGCCACCGTGCCGACCCGGGCGGCCGTACTGCGCTGGCCGGCCGCGACCCCCGCCGCGATCCCGATCATGGCCGTGAACAGCGGGTGCGCGAACGGGGAGAGCACCCCGCGCAGGAACAGCGTCCCGAGCACCGCGCCCGAGGCACCGGCCATCATCTGCTCCTCGGCGAACGCCCGGCCCAGGTAGAGGATGTTCTCGGTGAACGCGAACCCGGCCGCGACCAGCCCCGCGTAGACGATGCCGTCGGTGATCCCGTCGAACTCGCGGCGGCGCAGCAGCAGCAGCCCGACGAGGAACGCCCCCTTCATCGCCTCCTCGACGACGGGCGCGACGACCACGGCGCCGATCACGTCGCCGCTGCCCTGGCCGAGCACGGCGTCGGCGACCACGGCCGCGGTGCTGTTGATGATCAACGACGACAGCGCCGCGAAACCCGCGCCCCACAGGAACGCGAACAGCAGCAACCGCGGCGGCTCGGGCTCCCACCGGTCGACCCACAGGAACGTGGCGACGACCGGGCCCACCGGCACCAGCGCGCACACGATCCCCACCACGACGCCCGCGGTGCCCACCGTCGTCCCGACCAGCGCGAGCACCACCAGCCCGCAGATACCCAGCGCGATCAGCCCGAGCACGGGCCCGAGCACGACCCGGCGCTGGCGCTGCGGCGTCGGCATCGGCTGCCCGACCGTCACTGCCGTCATGGGCGCAGAGCCTACGGGCGAGCGGCCCGTGCCGTCGGCGCTACCGCTCCCGGGACCGGCCGTTGTCGGCGCCGTCGTCGTCGGGGGCGCGGCAGCAGTGCTCCAGCCACAGCGCCCCGGCCACGAGCACCAGCGCGCACCCGAGCCCGACGGCGGCGGCGGCGGTGTCCCCCGCCGCGGCGGCGAGCTCGCCGGTGCGCGGCAGCACGTGGGCGAGCAGTCCCGTCCACATCCCGGCCATGACCGCGCCCGCCAGCGCGGACGCCTTCGCCACGAGCAGCGCCCGCGCCGCCACCAGCGGCGCGACGGGGCGGGTGCCGGGGCGGCGGCGGATGCGGGCCCGCAGCCCGTTGCCGCCGATCGCCTCGGCCACCCCGAGCACGGCGAGCGTGGCGCCGGCCAGCGGCGGGAACGCGGGCAGGGCGCCGTAGCTCAGGCGCACCGCCAGGTTCGCCAGCAGCGCGACGACCAGCGCGACGACCAGCAGGTCGCGCACCCGGGTCGGCGCCGACAGGTCGGTCACCGCAGCAGCGCCAGGTCGTCGCGGCGGACCATGCCGGTCTCGGCGTCGGGTCCCAGTGCCGCCAGGACCGCGACCACCGGGCCCCGCCCGGGCAGCACCGCGGCCGGATCGGCGTCGAGCCACGGACGCAGCACGGTGGCCCGCCCGGCGGTGCCCGGGTGCGGCAGCAGCAGCTCCGGATCGTCGCTGCGCACGGGCCCGTCCGGTCCCTGCACGGTGACGACGTCGACGTCCAGCGTGCGCGGCCCCCACCGGACCCCGCGCTCGCGCCCGGCCGCCGCCTCCAGCCGCCTGCCCCGGTGCAGCCACCCCCACGCGTCGGTGCCCGGGTCGTCGGCCACGACCACCGCGTTGAGGAACGGACCCTGCGCCACCCCGCCCCAGGGCTGCGTCTCGTACACCGGCGACGCGGCGACCAGGGCCGCGCCGAGATCGTCGACCACCGAACGCAGGTGGTCGAGGCGCTCGCCCAGGTTGGAGCCGAGCGAGAGCACCGCGCGCGTCACGCCGGCACCACCCGCCCGCGCCGGTCGGGAGGGTCGGGGCGGGAGCGGTGGACGACGACGGCGACGTCGGCGAAGTCCAGCGGGATCGGCGCCTGCGGCTTGTGCACCGTGACCTCGACCGCCTGCACCCGGGCGTCGACGAGCACGTCGTCGGCGATCCGGCCGGCGACGGTCTCGATGAGGTCGCACGGCTCCCCGCCGACGATCGCGGCCACCCGCCCGGCGAGCGCCCCGTAGTCGAGGGTGTCGGCGAGGTCGTCGGACGCCGCCGCCGCACGCAGATCCACCCACGCAACAACGTCCACAACGAACACCTGCCCCTGAACCCGCTCGTGCGCAATCACCCCATGCCGCCCAAAAACCCGCAAACCCAGCAGAACAACCCGATCCCCCCCGCCCCTCACACCCACACCCCCCACCGTCCGCACTTAGTGAACTGGATGTCGTTCTGCGGGGGGTACGGACAGCATTTCGGCACCGAAGTGCGGTCGCAGGGGGCGGAACGTGGGTCGGTCACGACGGGGCCGTGCGGGCGTGCGAGGCGCCCGGCCGCCAGGCCGCGCCGACCGCCACGGCGTCGAGGGTGGCGCCGACGTCGTGCACCCGCACGCCCCACACCCCCGCGGCGGCGGCGAGCGCGCTCACCGCGGCGGTGGCCGCGTCGCGACCCGCGGGCGGGCGGGGGGTGCCGGCCGCGTCCGCGAGCAGCTCGCCAAGGAACCGCTTGCGCGAGACGCCCACCAGCACCGGGAACCCCAGCTCGACGAGGACGTCGAGGCGGCGCAGCACCGCCCAGTTGTGCGTGGCCCGTTTCGCGAAGCCGATCCCCGGGTCGAGGACGACCAGTGCCGGGTCCACCCCGGCGAGGACGGCGGCGTCCACCCGCGCCACCAGCTCGGCGCGCACCTCGCCGACCACATCGGCGTACGACGCCAGGTCGTCCATGCTCGAGCTGTGCCCGCGCCAGTGCATGAGGATCCACGGCACCCGCGCGCCGGCCACGACGGCCGCCATCCGGGGATCGGCCAGGCCACCGGACACGTCGTTGACCACGCTCGCCCCGGCCGCGAGCGCGGCCTCGGCGACCGCGGCCCGGGTGGTGTCGATGCTCACCGCCACCCCGGCGGCGGCCAGCTCGCGCACCACCGGCAGCACCCGCTGCGCCTCCACGTCCGCCTCCACGCGCGCCGCACCCGGCCGCGTGGACTCGCCGCCGACGTCGACGAGGTCGGCCCCCGCGTCCCGCAGCGCGATCCCGTGCGCCACAGCCTGGTCGCGGTCGAGGAACCGGCCGCCGTCGGAGAACGAGTCCGGCGTGACGTTGAGGACCCCGACGACGGCGCACCGCCCCGGCCGCGGCAGGCCCATCAGCGCCCCCGGATGAGCGCGAACGCCTCCGCCCGCGACGACGGCGACGTGGCGAACTGGCCGCGGACCGCCGAGGTGAGCGTGCGCGAGCCCGGCTTCTTGATCCCGCGCATGCCCATGCACAGGTGCTCGGCCTCGACCACGACGATCACCCCGCTCGGATCCAGCTTGCGCACCATCGCGTCGGCGACCTGGCCGGTGAGCCGCTCCTGCACCTGCGGCCGGCGGGCGTAGAGGTCGACGAGCCGGGCGAGCTTGCTCAGGCCGGTGACCCGACCGTCCTCCCCGGGGATGTAGCCGACGTGGGCCATCCCGTGGAACGGCACCAGGTGGTGCTCGCAGGAACTGAAGATCGGGATGTCGCGGACCAGGATCAGCTCCTGGTGCTGCTCGTCGAAGGTCCGGTCGAGCACCGAGTCCGGATCGGTGTACAGGCCCGCGAAGATCTCCTCGTAGGCCCGGGCGACGCGTGCCGGGGTGTCGCGCAGGCCTTCGCGATCCGGGTCCTCGCCGCACGCCAGCAGCAGCTCCCGCACGGCCGCCTCGGCGCGTGGCCGGTCGAGCACGGGCCGGCCGTTGCGCGCCGCAGCCGGGACCACCACGCCCGCCGGAGCAGCGGGACGCTCCGGGCTCAGCGCGACCCGCCCGTGCTCGTGCCGTCGGTGTTCGCGCCGTCCCGGTGCTGCTCCGCATCGCGCGCGGCGCCGTCGGACCACGGCTGCTCCGGCTGGTGGGGCTGCTGGGGCGGCGGGGGCGGAGCCGCCCACGGGTCGTGCGGCGCCCACGGGCCGCTGCGCGGTGCGGTGGCCGGGCGCCAGTCCGGGGGCGCGCCGTAGTTCGGCGGTACCGCGCTGGGCGGTGCCTGGGCGCGCGGGTCGGCGCCCCGGCCCGCGCGGGTGCCGGCGTGCTGGCCGTCACCGTACGATCCGGGTTCATACGATCCGGACTCATACGGTTCGGTCGCATACGGTCCGGGTTCATATGGTCCGGGGCCGTGCGGCGCGTGCTGGTACGGAACATGCGGGGCATGGTCGGCGGAGTGGCCGTTCGGACCCGGGACCGGCACCGGGTCGCCCCCGGCCGGGAAGGAGCCCACCGGCGTGGGCTCGCGCGCCGGGACGGTGGCCGGCGGCCACGGCTCGCCGCGCTCGCGGGCCTGCTCGGCCGGGGTGAGGATCGGCGGCTTCTCCGACGGGGTGCGCCCGCCGAAGTCGTTGAACGCCGTGATCCGCGGCCGCTTCTCGACCCGGCTGAAGATCCGCTCCAGGTCGACGCGGGTGAGCGTCTCCCTCTCCAGCAGCTCGAAGACCAGCTCGTCGAGCACGTCGCGGTAGCTGTTGAGGATGTCCCACGCCTCGGTGTGCGCGGCCTCGATGAGCGCGCGCACCTCCTCGTCGATCTCGTGGGCGACCTCGAGGGAGTAGTCGGCCTGCGCGCCCATGGAGCGTCCGAGGAACGGGTCGCCCTGCTCGCGGCCGTAGCGCACCGCGCCCAGCCGGGCGCTCATCCCGTACTCGGTGACCATCGCCTTCGCGATCTTGGTGGCCTGGTCGATGTCGGACGACGCCCCGGTGGTGGGCTCGTGGAAGACCAGCTCCTCGGCGCTGCGCCCGCCCATCGCGAACACCAGGCGCGCGATCATCTCCGAGCGCGTCATCAGGCCCTTGTCGTCCTCGGGCACCACGAGCGCGTGCCCGCCGGTGCGCCCGCGCGGCAGGATCGTGAGCTTGTAGACCGGCTCCAGGTCGGGCATCGCCCACGCGGCCAGCGCGTGGCCGCCCTCGTGGTAGGCCGTGATCTTGCGCTCCTGCTCGGAGATGATCTTGCTCTTGCGTCGCGGCCCGCCGACCACCCGGTCGACCGACTCCTCCAGCGCCGCCGCGTTGATCAGCGTGCCGTTCTCCCGCACGGTGAGCAGCGCGGCCTCGTTGATGACGTTGGCCAGATCCGCGCCCGACATGCCGACGGTGCGCTTGGCCAGCGAGTGGAGGTCGACGTCGGCCGCGAACGGCTTGCCCTTCGAGTGCACCGCCAGGATCGCGCGGCGGCCGGCCAGGTCGGGCGCGCCTACCGGGATCTGCCGGTCGAAGCGCCCGGGCCGCAACAGCGCCGGGTCGAGGATGTCGGGCCGGTTGGTGGCCGCGATCAGGATGATCCCGCCGCGCGCGTCGAAGCCGTCCATCTCGACCAGCAACTGGTTGAGCGTCTGCTCGCGCTCGTCGTGCCCGCCACCCAGGCCCGCGCCGCGCTGGCGGCCGACCGCGTCGATCTCGTCGACGAAGATGATGCACGGCGAGTTCTGCTTGGCCTGCTCGAACAGGTCACGTACCCGGGAGGCGCCGACGCCGACGAACATCTCCA
This sequence comes from Pseudonocardia sp., assembly GCA_052387455.1. Classification (GTDB taxonomy): domain Bacteria; phylum Actinomycetota; class Actinomycetes; order Mycobacteriales; family Pseudonocardiaceae; genus Pseudonocardia. Next base: position 1,972 of record JBQTJE010000208.1, on the reverse strand, counting down.
CGAAGTCCGAGCCGGAGATCGTGTAGAACGGCACCGCCGCCTCGCCCGCGACCGCCCGCGCCAGCAGCGTCTTGCCCGTGCCGGGCGGGCCGTAGAGCAGGACCCCCTTCGGGATCTTCGCGCCGATCGCCTGGTAGCGCGTCGGGTTCTGCAGGAAGTCCTTGATCTCGTGAAGCTCTTCGACGGCCTCGTCCGCGCCGGCGACGTCGGCGAAGGTCGTCTTGGGCATGTCCTTGTTGAGCTGCTTGGCCTTCGACTTGCCGAAGCTCATCACCCGGTTCCCGCCGCCCTGGGCGTTGTTCATCATCCAGAACAGGATGAGCAGCACCAGGCCGAGCGGGATCAGGTAGATGAGCATCGTGACCAGGAAGGACTCCTGGCGCACGGTGGTGTTGAACGTCGGGTTGCCCCCGGCCTCCTGCAACGCGGCGAAGATCTCGTCGGAGGTCTGCAGGGGGTACTGCGTGATGATCTGGGTCTGGCCGTCGATCGGCTGGTTGAGGGTGAGCCGCAGGCGCTGCTCCTTGTCCTCGATCAGCGCGTCCCGCACGTTGCCGCGCTGGATCTCGCCCAGCGCCGTCGACGTGGGCACCTGGGTGAACCCGCGGGTGTCGTCGAGCAGGAAGCCGAACATGAAGTACACGAGGATCGCGGCCAGGATCCAGGTGATCGGATTGCGGAGCAGACGCTTGCGGTCCATGAAGCCTCGGCCTGGTTCGGCCTTCACCCTCCCTGGTCGAGTTTCCGGCAGCGACCCACCGCTTCCGCGACCGGCCCCGAAGCCGCCAGGATAGCGGCCCGGCGCCCGGTCACGCCCGGCGCCGACGCTTCGGTCACTGCCCGTACCTACGTCCGCAACGCCGTCGGCAGTTCGGCCGTTCCCCTGTTCACCCCGGTCGAACGTCGGCCGTCACCGCAAGGGGTGGTAACCCTCGCCCGATCCGCGTCGTTAGCCCGCCGAGTGACTTCTGTGACGCGATACTCGCGCGCGTCCGTCGGCAGGTGGGAGATCTAATGATCGTCAGGTCGGGAGCGCGTCTCCGTGGGGTGGCCACGGCCGCGGCAGCGGTCGGTCTGGTCGCGCTCGGGGTGGTCGCGGCACCGGCGGCGGGGGCTGCCCCTGCGGGCGGCAGCGGTGCGATCCACCCCGGGGTCGTCACCGAGTCCGAGGGTGGTGGCGCCTGCACCAGCAACTTCGTGTTCACCAGCGGCGGCCGCACCTTCATCGGGCAGGCCGCGCACTGCGCCGGCACCGGCACCGCCACCGAGACCGACGGGTGCGACTCCGGCAGCGGCCCCCTCGGCACGGTCGTGACGATCCTCGCCGACGACGGCACCGAGCGCGTCGGCACGCTGGCCTACAGCTCGTGGCTGACCATGCAGGAGGCGGGCGAGACCGACGAGAACGCCTGCGCGTTCAACGACTTCGCGCTCGTCGAGATCGCCGAGGCCGACGTCGCCGACGTCGACCCCACCGTCCCGTTCTTCGGCGGGCCCGACGGCCTCGACACCGACGGCGTCCCGGTCGGCGAGGAGGTGCACAGCTACGGCAACTCGCCGCTGCGCCAGGGCATCGCCGCGCTCAGCCCGAAGTCGGGCGTGTCGGCCGGCGACGGCGGCGCGGGCTGGACCCACGAGGTCTACACCGTCACCCCGGGCATCCCGGGCGACTCCGGCAGCGCGTTCCTCGACTCCGACGGCGACGCCATCGGCACCCTCTCCACCCTGAACCTCGCCCCGCTGCCGCTGTCCAACGGCGTCAGCGACCTGGCGATGGCGCTGGACTACGCGCGGGCCAACGCCGAGGGCTTCGAGGACCTGGAGCTGGTGCTGGGCACGGTGCCGTTCAGCGCCTGATCCCACGCTCGTCGACGGGGCCGCCGGGGGTCCCCGGCGCCCCCGGAGGGGGGGGCCGGGGCGGGCCCAACGAGTTAGAACGCGGCCCCGCGGGCGCCGCCGACCGCGTGCCCGT
>JBQTJE010000207.1:0-14100 GCA_052387455.1 Pseudonocardia sp. | reverse complement strand
GGCCGCGCCGCGGGCCGCGCGGGCGGCGGTGCGCGCCTTGTCCAGGATTGCGACGAGCAGATAGCACGTGGCGTCGAGCACCTTCACGCGGCGCCGGGCGACGAGCGTGCCCAGTTCCCCCAGGCGTACCCGACCGTGCGGCGCGGCCCGGCCCATCTGCTCCAGCTGGCGGTTCCCGACCCGGCACCGGACCCGCCTGCGCAGGTGGGCGCGCAGCGTCCGGGCGGGCGCGACGACGCTGCGCGCGGTCGCGACGACCCTGCGCTCGACGGGCGAGAAGTTGCGGTGCACCCACTCGTCGTCGGCGACGACGTCGGGCAGCGGGAAGACGCGGTCGTGGCCCTGCCGGGACAGCACGTACACCCCGACCCCGGACAGCGCGCGGTGCCGGTCGATCAGCACGTCGTGGACGCTGTGCACGCGGCGCACGACGGGACCGGTGCCGGCGAGGTTCCAGACCGGCCGTGGCGCGCAGGCCAGCACACCCGGCTCGGCGAGCGCGCCGACCAGCGCGCGCAGCGAGACGGTGTCCAGCTCCACGTCGGCGTCGATGTACAGGCGCGGGTAGACCGAGCAGGAGCCGTCCCCGAGCTCGACGGCGTGGATCTTGTTGGCGACCACGGTCTCGATGACCCGCACGCCGCGCGCGCGGGCCCGCCCCGCGGTGTCGTCGGTGCAGCCGTTGGCGACGACGACGACGTCGATCTCGCCGGGTGCGGCGTCGGCGAGGATCCGGTCCAGGCAGCGGCCGATCAGCTCGGCCTCGTTGTGCGCGGGCACGACGACGCTCGCGATCGGCACGGCGACCGCCGCGGCGGCTGCGGCCCGATCGAGCAGGATCTCCCCGTTCGAGAGATCAAGTCCGGGAATTTGGGTGATCTTCATCTGCGGGAAGCCACTGACGATCACGCAATCAGGGGGCTTTGATGCACCCGAACCGGTGAAGAGCATGACCCCTCAACGACCAGGAGTGAAAGGGGTCACGCCAGATTTGCGACCACACTGGACTCGAAGATCGGCCGGCGCGCTCAGCGCTCAGCGGGCGGCGGGCCGCGCGTCGGCGGCGGCGGCCGCGCGGCCACCCCGCACGACCCCGGGCACCGCGCGGCCGAGCGCGAGCCAGCTGGCGGCGGCCCCGGCACGGGTGGAGTCGGTCATGATCGCGCCACTGAAGCGGCCCTCGTACCGGGCGCCCGGCGGGTAGCGCGAGGTCACGGCCGCGTCCGCGGCGAGCCAGACTCGCTGACCCGCGGACGGCGGCGGCAGCACCGGCACCCCCCGCGGGCCGAGGAAACGCCGCTGGCGGGCCAGCATCGTGCGCAGCACCAGCTCGAGGCCGAAGTCCCGGGCGCGCTCGAGCAGCGGCCCGGGCCCGGGCACGTGCAGCAGGCTCTGGTGCAGGTCGAGCAGCCAGCGCAGCCGGTCGCCACCGGAGCGGGCACCGTGCAGCGCGACGTGCAGGGCCGTGTCGAGCGCCCCGAACGTTGCCACCGGCAGGTCGCCGACCCGCACCGTCCGCGACGCCGCGAACAGCTCCGCCACCCCGACCGTGAAACCCGCCCGGACCCGGCCGTCGTTGACGACGTCCCAGTGCAGGTCGAGCTCGCTGCCGTTCGGCATCCGGTACTCGCACTCGCCGTCGCCGAGGGCGAGCATGTCGCGCCAGTCCGTGCGCTTGCAGCTCGCGCCTGCCGACAGCAGCGCCGCGGCCGCCGCGGGCACGTCCGCCGGACGGACCAGCACGTCGAGATCACTGCAGTCGCGCCCGCCGGGACGCTCGTAGACGACCTCGGCGAGCACCGGGCCCTTGAACACCAGCCACTCGACCCCCGCGCCGCCGAGGACCTCACCGAGCAGGGCCAGGTCCGCGGTCGCGGCGAGGTGCCGCAGCGCGCGGCGCAGCCGGACCGCGCGCAGCTCCGGCGACGGCGCCAGCACCTGGGCGAGCACGGCGAGCACCCCGTGCCGACCCGCGAGATCGGTCCAGCCGGGCACGTCGGGCGGCGCGGGGACGGGTTCGGCGGCGGCGATCGCCGCGACGGCGGCATGCACGTAGCGGTTGGCGGCACCGAGCCGCCCGAGCGCCGCAGTCCTCACCCCCGCCACGTCGGCCCGGCGGCCCCGACCGTTACCCGCGCGGCCCGCCACGCGAGACTCCCGGCGTGCAGGTACGCGAGACGACCCTCCCCGGCGTGCTGGTCTTCGTCCCGACGCCCTCGCACGACGACCGCGGCCTGTTCACCCGCACATTCGACGCCGCGGTGGCGCGCGCGCACGGACTGGCCACGGACGGGTTCGTGCAGGACAGCCAGTCGCGGTCGCGGCGCGGCACGGTCCGCGGGATGCACGGGCGCGGCGGCGCCGGCGAGGCCAAGCTCGTGCGCTGCGCGCGGGGCACGGTGCTGGACGTGCTCGTCGACGCCCGGCCGGGCTCACCCGCGTTCGGCGAGCGCCTCGCGGTCACCCTGGACGACGAGACGTTCGCGCAGCTCTACGTGCCGCCGGGCCTGCTGCACGGCTTCCAGGCGCTCACCGACCAGGCCGACGTCTGCTACCGCATCGACCGCGAGCACGACCCCGCCGAGGACCTCGCCGTGCGCTACGACGATCCCGCGCTCGGTATCGCCTGGCCCCTGCCGGTGACGGCGGTGAGCGCGCGCGACCGCGCCGCGGGGAGCTGGGCCGCGCTGGCGCGCCGGCTGCGCGCCTGACCGGCCGCTCGGCGCGCCGGGTCGACCGGCGGCAGCGTGGTGGGCGCACCGGGTTAACGGGCCGCCGGCCCCCGCCGACTCCCCGGCGAGATCCAGCCCCGGAGGAAACCTTGGCCACCGTGCACATCGACCCGGCCTTCGACGACGCCGAGCGCCGTCGCAGGCTGTTCGCCGGCGACGTGGTCGTGTACACCGGCGTGCCCGAGGTCGCCGCGTTCGCGGCGTTCACCCGCACGCTGGTGGCCGAGGCACTGCACCCGGACGAGCCGACCGCCGTGCACACCCGACGCGACCCCGCGGCGCTCGCGGACCTGCTGATCGACTTCAAGCCGCGGTTCATCCACCACCCGGAGTCGATCGCGCACGTGCGCCGGATCGTCGAGGCCCTGGGCGGCCGCGCCGAGACCACCCACGCCGACGTGCCGAAGCTGCGCACCGCGTTCCCCGCGGGCGGGCTGTCCACCGGCATCGCCTACGCCTTCCAACCGCACCGCGACACCTGGTACGCCGCGCCCGGGGCGCAGGTCAACTGGTGGCTGCCGGTCTGGCCGGTGGCCCAGGACAACGTCATGGAGTTCTTCCCGCGCGGCTTCGCCACCGACGTGCCCAACACCAGCGAGGACTACAACTACTACCAGGCCAACGCCTGGCGCGGCCGGATCAAGGACTTCAGCGGCGGGACGGACGTCCGGGTGCATCCCGCGCCCCGCGTTCCGCTGCCCGACGACGAGCCGCGGCTCACCGTGGTGCCGCCGGTCGGCGGCGTGATGCTGTTCTCCGGCGACCAGCTGCACGCGAGCGTCCCCAACACCAGCGGGCGCACCCGGTACAGCATCGACTTCCGCACCGTGGACGCCGCCGACGTCCGCGAGGGCCGCGGCGCCCCCTGCGTGGACGTGGCCTGCGCGGGCACCGCGCTGCGCGACTTCAGGAGACTGTCCGACGGGGCGGGGTTCACCGAGGACGACGTGGCACCGCACGACACCCCGGGGGCCGGCGCGGTCACCGGCGGCGTGACGGTCTACGCGCCGGGCTGAGCGCCGATGGAGACTGCGGGCAGCGTGCCGGGCGCCGCCCTGAGCGGGATCCGCGTGCTGGTCACGGGCGCCTCGGGGTTCCTGGGCAGGCACCTGGTGCGGCGGCTGGCCGCACTGGGTGCGCTGAGCTGCACCGCCTCGCGCAGTGCGGTCGGCGACGGGCGCTGCCACCGCGTCGATCTCACCGACGCCGCGGACACCGCGGAATTGCTGCGCGCGGTGCGTCCCGAGGTGGTGTTCCATCTGGCGGGCGCGGCCGTCGGCTCCCGGGAACCGTCCGCGGTGGCGCAGACCTTCGCGGGCAACCTCGCGGCGACGGTCAACGTGCTCACCGCGGCCCAGGCCGCCGGGTCGCCCCGGGTCGTGCTCGCCGGCTCGATGGAGCAGCCCCGTCCCGGCACCGCCGCACCCGCGTCGTCGCCCTACGCGGTGAGCAAGTGGGCGGCGTCCGCGTACGCCCGGCTCTTCGGCGACCTGTGGGCGCTGCCGACCGTCGAGCTGCGCGTCGCCATGGCCTACGGCCCGGACCAGCCCGATCGTCGCAAGCTCGTGCCGTACGTCGTCGAGTGCCTGCTCGACGGCCACGCCCCGGAGCTGACCAGCGGCACCCGCGAGATCGACTGGGTCTACGTCGACGACGTCGTCACGGCGTTCCTCGCCGCGGCGACCGCACCGGCGGCGGTCGGGCAGAGCTTCGACATCGGCTCGGGGCGGCCCACCCCGATCCGGCGCACCGTCGAGCTGCTCGCCGACATCGTCGGCACGGGGCGGCCGGCCCGTTTCGGGGCGGTCGCGGACCGCCGCTTCGACACCGCCCGCATCGCCGACGTCGAACCGGCGGCACGGGCGCTGGGCTGGCGCGCGGCCGTGCCGCTGGTCGACGGCCTGACCCGGACGGTGGCCTGGCACCGCGACCAGCGATCCGCCTATCGGTCCATCATGGATGTCGGGCACACTGCGTAGGACATTCACCCGCTCCCCCGAGTGAACACACCCCGAAAAGCGAGTCTCCCCCGAAATGAGAGTGACGTGCTCGCAGCCACCGTCGTCAACCTCACCGTGCACGGCATCGGACCTGCTCCCCGCCCGCTGGACCCCGGTGAGGACCGCACCTGGGTCACGGTCGCCCAGTTCGAGCAGGCCCTCGACGCCGTGGCCGGACGCCCGGACGTGCATCTCACCTTCGACGACGGCAACGCCTCCGACGTCGAGATCGCGCTGCCGCGGCTGCGCGAGCGCGGGCTCGTCGCCGAGTTCTTCGTCCTCGCCGGGCGGTTGGGCGACCCGGGGCGCCTCGACGCGGACGGCGTGCAGGCGCTGGCGCGCGGCGGGATGCGGATCGGCTCGCACGGCTGGTCGCACCGCGACTGGCGGCGGATGTCCGCCGCGCAGGCCACCGACGAGCTCGACCGCGCCCCGCAGGTGCTGGCCGAACTGATCGGCGCGCCGGTCACGGCGGTCGCCGTCCCGTTCGGCTCCTACGACCGGGGGGTGCTGCGCCGGCTGCGCGGTCGCGGCGCGCGACGGGTCTACACCAGCGACGGCGGCCGCGCCCGCGGCGACCGCTGGTTGCAGGCCCGCACCAGCCTGCGCCACGACTGCGACGGGGCCGGGCTCGCCGAGCTGCTCGACGGCCGCCCGTCGCCCGCGGCCAGCGGCCGTCGCGCGGTGGCGATGCTGGTCAAGCGGGCGCGCTGATGAGCGCCCCCGCCCGCCTGCCCGCCGACCCCGCGGCGGGCGCACCGGCCCCGGCCCGCCTGCTGCGCATCGCCGTGGTGATCGTCACCTACCGCAGCGCCGACCAGCTCGACGGCTGCCTCGACGCGCTGCGCGCGGGGTGCGCCGGCGTCGACCTCGCCGAGGTGGTGATCGCCGACAACGCCTCCCCCGACGGCACCGTCGAGGTGGCTCGGCGCCCGCGCGAGGTTCCCGTGCGGGTCGTGCAGCTGGGCCGCAACGGCGGGTACGCGGCCGGGATCAACGCCGCCGTCGCGTCGCTGCGGCCCGACGTCGAGGCCGTGCTGATCCTCAACCCGGACGTCACCCTGCGCCCCGGCTGCGTCGCCCCGCTCGCGGCCGCCCTGGCGGCCGCGCCGGACCGGGCCGTCGCGGCCCCCCTGCTGCTCAACCCCGACGCCACGGTGCAGCCCTCGCTGCGCCTGGCCCCCACGCTGGCGCGCGCCGGGGCCGAGGCGCTGCTGGGCGGCACCCGGGCCGCCCGGCTCGGGCACGGACGGCTCGCGGAGCTGATGACCGATCCGCGGCACTACGTGCAGGCCCGCCGCGTGGTCTGGGCGACCGGCGGTGCGCTGCTGCTCTCGACGGTGGCCGCGCGCGACGCCGGCCCGTGGGACGAGTCGTTCCTGCTCTACGGCGAGGAGACGGAGTACGCCCTGCGGCTGGCCGACCGGGGCTGGCACCTGTGGTTCGAGCCCGCAGCGGTGATGGAGCACGTCGGTGGCACGCACACCGTCACCGACCCGACGCTCTACGCGCTGCAGGTGTGGAACCGGGTGCGGCTCTACCGGCGCCGTCACGGGCCGGTCGCCGGGGCCGCCTATCACGCGGTCGTCACACTCGGTGAGCTGCTGCGCGCCGCGGGCGGGCGGCCGTCGTGCCGGGCGGCACTGGGGATGCTGCTGCGCCCGTCGCGGCGGCTCACGGCGCTGCCCGGATGAGCGCCCCCGAGCGCGCCCCCGCCGCCGTGCGGGTGCGGCCGATCACCGACGGCGACCGCGCGGAGGTGGCGGAGTTCCTCGCCGCGCAGCTGAACCCGGACCTCACGGCCGGGCACTGGCGCGCGGCGCTGGACAACGACTGGGACCCCGACCGGCCCAACCACGGCGTGATGCTCGTCGACGACCTGGGGATCGCCGGGGTGTACCTGGCGTTCTACTCGCGGCGCGAGCGGGGCGGGCGGGTCGAGCGGTTCTGCAACCTCGGCGCCTGGTGCGTGCGCCCGGACCGGCGGCTGCACGCGCCGCGGCTGCTGCGGGCGTTGCTGGCCCAGAACGGCTTCCACTTCCTCGACCTGTCGCCCAGCGGGTCGGTGGTGGCGATGAACGAGCGGCTCGGCTTCCGCCACGTCGACACCGCCACCGCGCTGGTCCCCACCCTCCCGCTGCCGTGGGGCGGCCCGCTGGGCACGGTCACCGGCGACCCGGCGCGGATCCGCGCGGCGCTGTCCGGCGCCGAGCTGGCGCGCTACCTCGACCACGCCGCGGCCCCCGCCGCCCGGCACCTGCTGCTGCGCCGCGGCGGGCGCAGCAGCCACGTGATGTTCCGGATGGACCGCCGCCGGGGCCTGCCGCGGGTGTTCGCCACGCTGCTGCACGTCGGCGACCCGGAGCTGTTCCACGAGCTGCTCGGCCCGCTGCGCGGGCACCTGCTGGTCCGGCACCGGGCGCTGGCCATCCTCGCCGAGCTGCGGCTCGTCGGGCGCAGGCCGCGCGGCTCGACGGCGGTGTCCCGTCCCCGGCCGAGGATGGTGCGCAGCGTCACGCTGCCGCCCGCGGAGGTCGACTACTTCTACTCCGAGCTCGTCTCGGTGCCCTGGTGAGGTGACCAGTTGCTGACCCGTCTGCACCACCTGCTCGCGCACGCGGCCACCCGGACCCCGGACGCCCCGGCGCTCACGGTCTGCGGCGGGCCGAAGGCACACACCGTCGACTACGCCGCGCTGTGGGCGGGCGCCCGGGCCTTCGGTGACGGCCTACGGAGCCGCGGCGTCACCGGCGGCGAGCGCGTCGCCGTGCACCTCGACAAGCGGGTCGAGACCGTGCAGGCGGTGTTCGGCGCATCGGCGGCCGGCGCGGTCGTCGTCCCGGTGAACCCGCTGCTGCGGCCACGGCAGGTCGCGCACATCCTCGACGACGCGAGCGTGCGCTGCCTGGTCACCACCCCCGAGCGGCTGGCGGAACTGGCGGGCGAGCTGGGCACGTGCAAGTCGGTGGAGCTGGTGGTGCTGGTCGGCGGCCCGGCGGCGGGCGCCCCGGTGCCGCGCGAGGTGTGCGGGTGGGCCGACGTGCTGGGCCGGCCGCCCGGTCCCGACCCGATCGACGCGGCGGACGGCGCCGGCGAGGTGCGGCACGGGCTGCCGGACACCGACATCGCCGCGATCTTCTACACCTCCGGCAGCACCGGACGACCGAAGGGCGTGGTGCTCTCCCACCGCAACCTGCTCGCCGGGGCCGAGAGCGTCGCGGGCTACCTGGGCAACACCGCGCAGGACCGGATCCTCGCGGTGCTGCCGTTCAGCTTCGACGCCGGGTTCAGCCAGCTCACCACCGGCTTCCACGCCGGCGCGCACGTGCTGGCGGTGGACTACCTGCTGGCCCGCGACGTCGTGCGGCTCTGCGCGACCCACCGGATCACCGGGCTCACGGCCGTCCCGCCGCTGTGGGTGCAGCTCGCCGACCAGCAGTGGCCGGCGGCGGCGGCCGCGTCGATGCGGTACTTCGCGAACACCGGCGGGCGGCTGCCGGGGGCGACGCTCGCCCGGTTGCGGGCACATCTCCCCACCGCCGCGCCGTACCTCATGTACGGGCTCACCGAGGCGTTCCGCTCCACCTACCTCGACCCCGCCGAGATCGACCGGCGGCCGGGCTCGATCGGCAAGGCCGTCCCGAACGCCGAGGTCGTGGTCGTGCGCGCGGACGGCTCACGGTGCGCGCCGGGCGAGCCGGGCGAGCTGGTGCACCGCGGGCCGCTGGTCGCGCTCGGCTACTGGAACGACCCGGAGCGCACGGCCGCCCGGTTCCGCCCGGCGCCCGGGCGCCCCGCGGGGCTGCCCACGGCCGAGCTCGCCGTCTGGTCGGGAGACCTCGTCACCGCCGACGAGGACGGGTTCCTCTACTTCGTCGACCGCCGCGACGAGCAGATCAAGACCTCCGGCTACCGGGTGAGCCCCACCGAGGTCGAGGAGGTCGCCTACGAGACCGGGCTCGTCGGTGAGGCCGTCGCGTTCGGGGAGCCCGACGAGCGGCTCGGGCAGCGGATCGTCCTGGTCGTCACCGGCCCGGGCGGGCGCCCGGCCGACCCGGCGGCGCTGGCGGCGCGGCTGCGCGTCGAGCTGCCGCTGTACATGCGGCCGAAGCGGATCGAGGTGCTCGACCGGCTTCCCCGCTCCCCCAACGGCAAGTTCGACCGTGCCCGGCTGCGCGCCGAGCACGCCCGGGAGGACACGTGAGCAGACCACCCGCCGGGCCGGACCGCCCGACGAGCCACCCGACGATCAGCGGGTTCCCCGCCCGCGACGGCACGCTGCTCGTCGGCGGCGTCCCGGTGGACCTGCTCGCCGAGCGGGTGGGCGGCACCCCGTTCTTCGCCTACGACCGGGCGGCGATCACCGCGCGCGTCGGGCACGTGCGGCGGTGCCTGCCGGACGGGGTCGGGCTCAGCTACGCGGTCAAGGCCAACCCGATGCCGGCCGTGGTGCAGCACCTGGCCGGGCTCACCGACGGGCTCGACGTCGCCTCGGCCCTCGAGCTGCGCACCGCGCTGGACACCCCCGTCGCGCCGGAGCGGATCAGCTTCGCCGGGCCCGGCAAGGACCCCGGCGAGCTGCGGCAGGCCGTGGCCGCGGGCGTCACGGTGGAGCTGGAGTCCGAGACCGAGTGCGAGCGGATCGCCACGGCGGGCGAGGCGCTGGGCCGCCGACCCCGGGTCGCCGTGCGGGTCAACCCGGACTTCCAGGTCAAGGGCTCCGGGATGCGCCTCGGCGGCGGTCCGCAGCAGTTCGGGGTGGACGCCGAGCGGGTGCCGGCGCTGCTCAAGCTCGCCGCCGCAGCCGATCTCGACGTGCTGGGCCTGCACATCTTCGCCGGTTCGCAGAACCTCAGCGCGGAGCTCCTCGCCGACGCCCAGGCCCGCACCGCCGGGCTCGCGCTGCGGCTGGCCGACGAGGCCGGGCTCGCGTTGCGCTACCTCAACCTGGGCGGCGGCTTCGGCATCCCGTACTTCCCCGGCGACGTCCCGCTGGACCTGCGCTCCGTCGGCGCCCGCCTGGGCGAGGTGCTCGACGAGCTGGTGCGCCCGGCGCACCCGGGCGCGCGCGTCACCCTCGAACTGGGCCGCTACCTCGTCGGCGAGGCCGGCGTGTACGTCACCCGGGTGCTCGACCGCAAGGAGTCCCGGGGCACCACGTTCCTGGTCGTCGACGGCGGCATGCACCATCAGCTCGCCGCGTCCGGCAACTTCGGGCAGGTCATCCGCCGCAACTACCCGCTCGCGGTCGGCACCCGGATCGGCGTGCCGCCCGCGGGTCCGGTCAGCGTCGTCGGGCGCCTGTGCACGCCGCTGGACCTGCTCGGCCGCGACGTCGACCTCCCCCGGGCCGACGTGGGCGACCTGGTCGTCGTGTTCGCCGCGGGCGCCTACGGCGCCACCGCCAGCCCCACCGCGTTCCTCAGCCATCCCGCCGCCCCGGAGGTCCTGCTGTGACTGCTCCCGACGTGACCGCTCCCGACGTGACTGCGCTCGACGTGACCGCGCCCGACCGCTCCGCCGCGAGTTTCGCCGAGGTCCGCGCGCTCGTGGTCGACGTGCTCGGTCTCGCCGCCGATCGCGCCGCGGCGATCACCCCGGCGACGCCGCTGCTCGGCGGGTTCTCGGAGTTCGACTCGATGGCGGTGCTGGAGATCGTCACCGAGCTGGAGACCCGGTTCGGCCTGGTCGTGGACGACGACGAGATCACCGCCGAGGTGTTCGCCACGGTCGGCTCGCTGGCCGGGCTGGTCACCTGCCGGTGAGCGCGGTCGCGCGGGCCGCCGGGCCGGTTCGGGCCGGGCCGGCGGGCGAGTTCCTCGCGGTGTCGGCCGCGCCGGGGCGCGCCCACCCCGCGGTGGACGCTCCCGGGGCCGGGACACCGATCCCCGGCGGCACCTGCCACGTCGTCGCCGGCGCCGGGCTGGGTCTGCTCCCGCGCGACCGCGACCAGAGCCCGCTGGACGCCCGCGCGCTGGCCCGCAGCCTGCACACCGGGCCCGCACCGCTGGACCTGGCGCCGCCCGGCGCCGTGCTGCAGGCGGACCGCGACGGCCTGCTCGTCGGCACCGACGACGTCGGCCTGCACCACGTCTACGGCGTGCGCGGCGACGGCTGGGCCGCGGTGGCGTCCTCGCCGTGGCCGCTGGCCCGGCTCGCCGGGGCCCCGCTGGACGAGGCCGCGCTCGGCGCCTACCGGCTGATCGGCCACCACCTCGGCACCGCCACGCCCTGGCGTGGCGTCGAGATCCTGCCGGCGGCCGGGCGCTGGCGCCTCGCCGACGGCCGCCTCGACGCGCTTCCCCGCGCTCCCGCGGCGCCCGTCGAGCAGGTGCCGGCGCGCGTCGCCGTCGGCCGGGTGGCGGCGCTGCTGCGCGCGCAGGTCGGGCGCGTGCTCGACGAGTTCCCGGACGTGGTGCTGGAGCTCTCGGGGGGGCTGGACTCGCGGATCCTGCTGGCGGCGATCCCCCGCGCGCGGCGCCGTGACGTCGCGGCGTTGACGCTGCGCGCGTCAGCGAGCGCCGACGACGCCGTGGCCGGGCGGCTCGCGGCCGCGACGGGGATGCGCCGCCACGTCGTCGACCTCGACGAGCTCGCCGCACTGACCCCGGCCGCGGCGCACGCGCTGGTGCACGCCGCCGCGGTCGGCTACGGCGGCGTGGCGCAGCCGGTGGCGATGGCGGTGCTGGACTGGGCCGAGGCCCGCGCCCCGCAGGAGCCGCGGCTCAACGGGCAGGGTGGGGAGTTCGCGCGCGGCTTCTACCATCCCGGCCAGCCCGCGCGGCCGGCGCCGACCTCGCGGCTGGTGCACCGCCTCGCCCGCTGGCGGCTGTTCGTCAACGACGTCGTCGACCCGGCCGTGCTGGAACCGGGGTTCGCCGCCCGGACCGGGGCGGCGACGCTCGCCACGCTGGAGCGCACGTTCGCCGCGTACCGCACCGACTGGCTCGGCGCCTGCGACGAGTTCTACCTCGACGAGCGGCTGCGCCGCTGGGTCGGGGCCGACGTGAGCCGCAGCGGCGGGCGCCGTGTGGTGCTCGCGCCCTACTTCCACAGCGGTGTCCTCGCCGCGGCACGTGGTCTGTCCGCGGAGGTGAAGCGCGGGTCGGCGTTCAGCGCCCGGCTGCTCGCCCATCTCGATCCCGAGCTGGCAGCCGTCCCCCTCGCCGGCGGTGCCGCACCGGTGGACCTCGGCCGCCGCGGGCCGGGCCCGGCCGCACGGGCCGGATGGCGCACCGCTGCCGACGTCGCCGCCAAGGTCACCGCCCGCCACCGCGGCGCCGGCCGCGCGCCGCTCGGCGCGGACCTGGTGGCGCAGCGGACCGTGGCACACTGGCGCGCCCACCCTGAGCTGCTCGACCCGGTGCGCGCGACGGGCCTCGTCGACGACGGCCGCGTCGCCGCCGTGCTGCGCGGGGAGATCGGGGCGTCCGCGGCCACCGTCGGGTTCCTCGCCGTACTGCAGGCCTGCGCCCCCGCGGCAGGCCCCCGTCCGATCCCGGGAGTGACCGACCGATGATGCCCACCGTGGCCCGCCGCGCCGCCGCCCTGACCGCCGCGGCCGTCGCGGTCGTCGTCACTGCCGCCTGCGCAGCGGTACCCGAGGCGTCGCCGGTGCCGGCCGAGCACGTCGCGGTGGCGCAGCGGCTCGGCGTCGCGCCCTTCGCCGGGCCGGGCAACACCGGCGTCCCGCCCGGCACCGAGCTCACGCCCTACGACGGCCCGTGCGAGATCACCGTGGCCGGCACCGTGATCGACGCGAAGACGGTGACCTGCGCGCTCGACGTCCGCGCGGCCGGCGTCGTGGTCAGCCGCAGCCTGCTCGGCGACGGCATCCGGCTCGACACCGACCGGCCCGGCGCGCGGGGCTGGTCCTACACGGTGCAGGACTCCGAGATCGACGGCGGCACCGCGCAGCTCGCCGCCGTCGGCTGGGGCAACATGATCGTGCTGCGCTCCGAGGTGCGCGGCGGCGCCACCAGCGTGCAGTGCTGGTCGTCCGCCGTGTCCTGCGTGGTGCGCGACTCCTGGCTGCACGGCCAGTACCTGCCGCCCGACGACGACTGGCACCTCGGCGGCTTCCTCTCCAACGGCGGCTCGAACATCGAGCTGACCGGCAACACCATCGTCTGCGACGCCGTCCCGAACGCGGTGGACGGCGGCTGTACCGGCAACCTCAACCTCATCCCGGACTTCGCCGTGATCGAGAACGTGCGGATCGTCGGCAACCTGCTCGGCGCCGGACCCGGGGGGGCGTACTGCACCTACGGCGGCGACGTCGCGACCAAGCCCTTCCCCGACGCCAACAACGTGGTGTACCGCGACAACGTGTTCGAGCGCGGCCCCACCGGGCAGTGCGCGACCTACGGCCCGGTCACCGCGTTCGACGTCGACGGCGTCGGCAATGTCTGGGTGAACAACCGCTGGGACGACGGCACGCCGGTCATCCCGACGCTGTAGCACCGTGTCCTCGACGGGCGGCGGGGGCGTGTCTACGAGCCCGGCGGAGTTCGACGACAGCAGCGCCATGATGGGGACCAGCGCCGCCCGCGTGCACGGCGCGATTCCTGGCCGACCGACGTGCCACGATCCACTTCGTCCGTCGCGACGTCACCCGGCTCGACGTGCAGCGTCACCGCACCGATCTCGGCCAGGGCTGGATCACCACCGTCGAGCAGACCCTCCTCGACCTGATCGCCCGACCCGACCTCGGCGGCGTCCCGGACGCCGCCGACGAGGCCATCACGGCGCTGATCCCGCGCGCCGATGTCCATCAGCTGCGGAAGTTGGCCGTGATCCAGCGGCGTCGCCGCGCCCTCGACGAAGCACTCGTCACCCACCGCGCGGCATGACGTGCTCGACCCGGCCGAGCTGCTCCAGGGCGTGCTAGCCTGGCCACGTTCAGGGCACTAGCCCTGGGAAGTGGACCCGGCAGCCTTCCGGACGGTGGGTGGGCCGGGTTTCGCGCTTCTCCGTGAGCTTACGGCGCCCGTCGGATCTCGACCACGAGCGGCTCGACCCGTTTGCGCCAGTGACCGCCGCGGTTCCAGCACCAGGCCACCGCGTCCGGGACAGCGAGCAACGGTTCTTCATGACCTCGCAGATGGACGTAGCGGAGGCCGCTGTAGCCGAGCCTGCGGACCTCATCGAACAGCAGCCGCCGATCTGCCTCAACCACCGAGTCGTCGCGGTCCAGGACGAGCGTGTCGACGTGACCGGCCACTGCGTCGGCGACGAGAAGCCTGAGAGAGTGTTGTGAAACCCGCTGATCACTCGGCGTGGCGACGGTGGTAGCGGCACGAGGTCGTTGATCATTCGGTCGGGTGTGCGTGTGTACCTGCAAGCCGCCTTACGACTCGTCGGTGACC
>JBQTJE010000206.1:0-40723 GCA_052387455.1 Pseudonocardia sp. | reverse complement strand
CCGGCAGCGTGAACGTGATATGCTGGTGGTGGGCGTTGACCAGCAGCAGGAACGAGTCGTCGACGATCTCGCGGCCCAGCTCGTCGCGTTCCGGGATGCCGTGCCCGTTGAGGAAGATCGCGACACTGCGCGCGAAGCCGACGTTCCAGTCGTCGTCGCCCATCTCCCGGCCGTCTGGACGCAGCCACGCGATGTCGTCCGTGCTCGATCCCCGGATCGGCCGGCCCTGGAAGAACCGCCGCCGCCGGAACACCGGGTGCTCGGCGCGCAACCGGGTCAGCCGCGCGGTGAACTCGGTGAGTACCTCGTGCTCGCGCGCGTCCTTCCAGTCGATCCAACTCAGCTCGTTGTCCTGGCAGTACACGTTGTTGTTGCCGTGCTGGGTGCGGCTCAGCTCGTCGCCGTGGGCGATCATCGGTACGCCCTGGGAGAGCAGCAGCGTGGCCAGGAAGTTGCGTTTCTGCCGCTCGCGCAGCACCCGGACGTCGCTGTCCTCGGTGGCTCCCTCGGCGCCGCAGTTCCACGAACGGTTGTGGCTCTCCCCGTCGGCGTTGCCCTCGCCGTTGGCCTCGTTGTGCTTCTCGTTGTAGGACACGAGGTCGTCGAGGGTGAACCCGTCGTGCGCGGTCACGAAGTTGATCGACGCGATGGGCCGGCGGTTGTCCGCCTCGTAGAGGTCCGACGAGCCGGTGAACCGCGACGCGAACTCCGCGAGGCTGGCCGGCTCGCCCCGCCAGAAGTCGCGCACCGTGTCGCGGTACTTGCCGTTCCACTCCGTCCACAGCGGCGGGAAGCGCCCCACCTGGTAGCCGCCCTCGCCCACGTCCCACGGCTCGGCGATGAGCTTCACCTGGCTGACCACCGGGTCCTGGTTGACCAGGTCGAAGAACGCCGAGAGCCGGTCGACCTCGTGGAACTCGCGGGCCAGCGACGAGGCGAGGTCGAACCGGAAGCCGTCGATGTGCATCTCGGTGACCCAGTACCGCAGCGAGTCCATGATCAGTCGCAGCGCGTCGTGGTGGCGGACGTTGAGGCTGTTGCCCGTGCCGGTGGTGTCGTAGTAGTAGCGGCGGTCGTCGTCGACGAGCCGGTAGTAGGCGGTGTTGTCGATCCCGCGCAACGACAGCGTCGGGCCCAGGTGGTTGCCCTCGGCCGTGTGGTTGTAGACGACGTCGAGGATCACCTCGATGCCCGCCCGGTGCAGCGATCGCACCATCGCCTTGAACTCCTGCACCTGCTCGCCGTGGGTGCCGAAGCAGGCGTAGTCGTTGTGCGGGGCGAAGAAGCCGATCGAGTTGTAGCCCCAGTAGTTGCGCAGGCCCTTGTCGTGCAGTGTCGAGTCGTGCACGAACTGGTGCACCGGCATCAGCTCGACGGCCGTGACGCCGAGCTTGCGGAAGTGCTCGATCATGACGGGGTGCGCGACGCCGGCATAGCTGCCGCGCACGTCCTGCGGGATGTCGGGGTGGTTCATGGTGAGGCCGCGCACGTGCGCCTCGTAGATCACGGTCTCGTGATACGGGATCCGCAGCGGGCGGTCGCCCATCCAGTCGAAGAACGGGTTGATCACCACCGAGCGCATGGCGAACGGCGCGGAGTCGGCGTCGTTGCGCGAGTCCGGGTCACCGAAGTGGTAGCCGAACAGCGCCTCGTCCCACCTGACGTCGCCGTCCACGGCTTTCGCGTAGGGGTCGAGCAGCAGCTTCGCCGGGTTGCAGCGCAGGCCCGCGCCGGGGTCGTGCGGGCCGTGCACCCGGTAGCCGTAGCGCTGGCCGGGCCGCACGCGGGGTGTGTAGCCGTGCCAGATCAGGCCGTCCCGCTCCGGCAGAGGCAGGCGGGTCACCGTGTCGTCGTCGTCGAACAGGCACAGGTCGATGCGCTCGGCGACCTCCGAGAAGATCGCGAAGTTGGTACCGCCGCCGTCGTAGGTGGCGCCCAGCGGGTAGGGGCGTCCGGGCCAGATGTGCACACGCCTTGATACCCGCCGGGTCGCAGCGCCGCCATCGGGAGCTGTAACGCCGCGACCCGGTGTGACGAGTCCGTCGGCACCCCGCGGCCCCGGTGCGGGCGGCACCAGGAGGTAGCTGTGGACGTCGAGCAGCCCGACGGCAGGCCCCGGCCCCAGCACCCGCCACGCCCACGGATCGGCGACCGGATCCCGCGGCGGCCCACCGACCGGGTCGAGGACGCCGCGGCCTGGCTGCTCACGTCGCTGGCGTTGCTGGCCGGGTTGATCGCGACTGTGTCCGGCTGGGCCGGGGCGGCCGGTGGCATCGCGCGCGCCGAGACCGAGCAGCGGGAGCGCGTGCCGGTGCGGGTCGTGCTGCTCCAGGCCGCCGACGTGTCCCCGAGCCTCGACGGCCTGCCCGTGCGCGTCGACGTGCCGGGTCGCTGGCTGCTGCCCGACGGCACCGAGCGCGTCGGCCCGGTGGGCGTCGGGGTGCGCACCCCCGCCGGCGCGGAGGTGACGGCCTGGGTCGACCGCGCCGGGCGGCCTGCGGCGGCGCCGGGCACCACCGGGGTCGCCGGGATCGTCGGCGCGCTGCCGGCCGTGCTGCTGGTGCTCGCGACCTGGCCGGCGTTGGTCGTGGCCTGGTGGGCGGTGCGGCGGTGGACCGCTGCGCGCAACTCGGCCCGCTGGGCCCGCGAGTGGGCCCGGGTCGAGCCACGGTGGAGCGGGCGACTGCCCTGGCAGTGACTGCCCTGACAGTGACAGCCCTGGCAGCGTTTCCATGTCGAGGCGTCAGGCCGGTCGGGTGAGCCGCCACAGCACGTCGATGCCGATCTCGCCGGGGGTGAGCGGTTCGCGAGGTGGCGTGCGGCGGGCGACCTCGGTGAAACCGAGGCGCCGCGGCACCCCCGCGCTGGCGAGGTTGGCCGCGTCGTGCCAGATCTCCACGCACGCGACGTCCGGTGCGGCGAGCGCCTCGTCGACGAGCAGCCGGGCGGCCTCGGTGACCAGGCCGCGACCGGTGTGCGCGGGATGCAGCCAGTAGCCCAGCTCCATGCCGCAGGGCATGCGGCGCAGCTCGCAGGTGCCGACCGGCACGCCGGCGGCCTCCACGAGGTAGGCGAATCCCGTGCCGCGCTGCCATGCCTCGTCGCCGGCGGCCGCGTTCGCCGCCGCGGAAGCCAGGTCGTAGTCCTCGGTCGCCCAGGACATCCACGGTCGCAGGTGCGCGAGCGCGTCGCGGACGAGCGCGTGGACCGCCGGGGTGTGTGCGGGCAGGCGGCGACGCAACGTCACGCGCGGCCCGTGGAGGGTCTCGGGGAAGCGGTGATCCACCGGCCCATCCTTGCCGGTCACCGGGAACGTCGCGGGCCGGGGCGCCACGGTGACGGCGGGGGCGCGGCAGTGTCTATCGTCTGCCCGTGACCGGCGCCGCGTTGCTCGTCCCCACCTCCCCGGTCTCCGCCGTCCTGGCCGTCGCCTTCGTCCTCGCCACCCTCGCCGCGGCGATCCTGGTCGTCCTGCGCGCCCGCCGCGCGCGCAGTCCCGAGCCCACCGTCCTGGCCGCCGAACCGGAGGACCGTCCGCTGCCCGCAGTGGTCGCGCACCCGCTGCGCACCGCTGACGACGCCCGCGACAGCATCACCCGCCAGTGCCTGGAGCTGGGCTGGCGCGAACCGCTGTGGCTGGAGACCACGGCGGACGATCCAGGGACCGGACAGGCACGCGCCGCCGTCGAGCGCGGTGCCGACGTCGTCATGGCCTGCGGCGGGGACGGCACCGTGCGGTCGGTGGCCCAGGCGCTCGCCGGCACCGGCGTGGCGATGGCGCTGCTGCCGACGGGCACCGGCAACCTGCTCGCCCGCACCCTCGGCTCGCCGATGGAGCTGCTGCCGGCGGTACGGGCGGCCCTCAACGGCGACGACCGCAAGGTCGACGTCGGCTGGGTGCGGGTGGACGGCGCGCAGGAGGAGCGGGCGTTCCTCGTGATGGCCGGCACCGGCTTCGACGCGACCATCATGGAGGCCACGCCCGAGGCGCTGAAGGTTCGGGTCGGGACGCTGGCCTACGTCATCTCGGGGCTGCGGGCGATGCGGGGTCGGCGCACCCGGGTGACGCTCACCCTCGACGACGGCCCGCCGCTGCGCCGTCGCACCCGCACGGTGCTGGTCGGCAACTCGGGAACGCTGCTCGGCGGGCTGGTCCTGATGCCCGCGGCGACGGTGGACGACGGTTTGCTCGACGTGGTCAACATCGCCCCGAAGGGGCTGGCCGGCTGGGTGGCGGTGCTGGTCCGGGTGCTCACCCGCCGCCGTCGCGGCCACGAGCGCGTCGAGCACTGGCAGGCCCGCTCGATCGTCGTCGCGGCCGAGGCGCCGCAGGCCTCGCAGATCGACGGTGACCCGATCGGCGACGTGGCCGAGCTCCGGATCCGGGTGGAGCAGGGCGCGCTGATCGTCCGGGTGCCCGACGTCGAGGTGCCGGATCCGCCGCCGATCACGAACCCGAAGGACTAGTCCCGGCGCGCACGGCGAGCAGCGCGATGTCGTCGTGCTGTTCGCCGGAGAACCGCTCGACGGCGGCCCGCACCGCCGTGACGAGCTGTGCCGCGGTGCCTCCGGGCGCCGAGCCCGCGGCGTCGAGCAGTCGTTCGGGACCGAACTGCTCGTGGCCGCGGCGGCGCTCGGTGACCCCGTCGGTGTAGAGCAGCAGGGTGTCGCCGGGGGCGAGGTGGTGGCGGGTGCATTCCACGGTGACGCGCTCGACGAGCCCCACGGCCGTCCCGAACGCCCCCACCAGCTCGGCGGCGCCGCCCGCCCGCACGAGCACGGGCTGCAGGTGCCCGGCGAGCACCAGCTCGACGTGCAGACCCGGCGGCTGCCCGCGCCGGGCACGGCCGACCAGTGCGGCGGCGAGGGTGGAGAACTGGAGGGGGTCGGCGGCCTCCATCATGACGTCGTTGAGCAGGTCGACCGCCCGGTGCAGCGAGCTGCCGTCGCGGACGAGCACCCGGAGCACGTCCCGGACCTGCCCGGTGCGCGCGGCCGCCCGCGCACCCTTGCCGCAGACGTCGCCGACCGACACGAGCCAGCGCGCGGGGTCGATGGTGAGCACGTCGTAGAAGTCGCCGCCGATGTCGGTGCCCGTGCTGGCGGTGACGTAGTCGGCGGCGAAGTCCACCCCCGGCACCACCGGCAGGGCGCGCGGGAGCAGCGCCTGCTGCAGCGCCTGGGAGACCGCGACGTGCGCGGCGGTGCTCTGCGCGTTGTGGATGGCGAGCCCCGCACGCCGGGCGATGTCGCCGACGAGCACGACGTCCTCGGGGCTGTGCGGCCGGTCGGCCGGGCGACCGACGCTCAACGTGCCGATCGTGGTGCCGCGCGCGTGCAGCGCGACCGCCACGCCCTCGGTGGGCACCGCGAACCGCGCGGGCGCCGGCGCCGGGCCGGCCGACCTGCGGCGGACCAGCTCGTGCAGCCGCGCCTGGAGGTCGCCGGGCCGGGCCGGGTCGAGCGCCTCGCGCAGCTCGGGCAGCTCGTTCTCGTCGGCGTGGGTCAGCGCGGCCAGAGTGAGCCGGCCGCTGTCGTCGAGCATGTGCACCGCGGACCACAGGCCGAGTCGCGGCACCACCACCTGCGGGACCACCGCCACCGCCAGGTCGACGTCGAGCGTCTGGCCCAGCAGCTCGCTGGTGTCGGCGAGGTAGGTCAGCCACCCGCGGCGGTGCCGGTCGACGCTGCGCAGCCACTGCGCCTCGACGGCCATCGCGATGCGGTGGGCGACCAGCTCGACCAGGTCGCGGGCGTCCGAGCCGGTGAGCCCGTCCGCGCCTGCCGCTGTGTCGGTGCCGAACGTGCCGAGCACCCGCAGGATGCCGCGCAGCGGGGCGGTGGTCGGCAGCCGCACCTCGGTGGCGATCCCGGGGGTGGGCTGCGGGGCACCGGCGCGGGTGAGCTCGCGCGCGCCCGCGCCGTCGCCCTCGTCCACCTCGACGAGGACCAGCTCGGCGTCGAGGGCGTCGCGCAGCCGGCGCACCAGCTCGGCGACCAGCTCGCCGGGCTGCATCCGGTCCGCGAGGCCGTCGGGCAGGTTCAGCAGGCGGCGGGCACGGTCGGCCAGCGACCGCACCCGGTCGGCGTCGGGCGGGCCCGGCACCGGCTGCGCCGGGGAGGCCTCCCCTCGGGCGAGTGCGAACCACACCCGGTGGGTGCCGTCGGTCTCGTGGCAGGTGCCCCACGCGGACGCGAGCCGCTGCACCATCAGCAGGCCGCGGCCGTGGGTGGCCGCCCGCCCGTAGCGCCGCCGAGGCTGGGCCAGGTGCAGCTCCAGCGGTCCCGCACCGCGGTCGCTGACCGTGACCATCACCTTGTCGGGCCCGGCGAGCAGCTCCACCTCGAACTCGGTGCCCGCGTGCAGGACGGCGTTCTCGCACAGCTCGCTGGCCAGCAGCACCGCGGCGTCGAGGACGTCCTCGGCGTCGATCTCCTCCAGCGCGTCGGTGAGCATGCGCCGGGCCCGGCCGGGGGATCGGGTGTCGGGCGGCAGCACGATCCGCCGCTCGAGCTGAACGGGCACGCCGTGCAGTGTGCCGGGTCGGCCCGCGGGCCGCTGGGTGCGGTGCCGGTCATTCCGCACGGTGGTCGTACCCGCCATGGCCTAGTCTCGAACACAGTCGCGGTCGCCGGCCGCAGCGGTTGCGCGTGCCGCGGCCCGCATCGTCGCCGAGTCGGTTTCGTGAGGAGACGCGGTCATGACGACAACCAGGCCCGTACCGCCGGTGACCCGTCGCCCCCGCGGCGGGGACGAGCCGGAGGACACCGAGTCGGTGTTGCTCGCGGAGCTCGCCGAGGCCCTGCACCAGGTCCGCCGGGGCCGGTTCGACGTTCGCCTGCCGCGCCGCGAGGGGCTGGCCGGCGAGGTCGTCGACCAGTTCAACGAGATGGTCGGGATGCAGGAGCGGCGCAACCGCGACCTGCTGCGGGTCAGCCGGGTGATCGGGCGCGAGGGTCGGATGACCGAGCGGCTCGACCCGGACGCCGTCGACGGGGCGTGGGCCGACGGCGCGCACGCGGTCAACTCGCTGATCGACGACCTCGCGCGGCCCACCGCGGAGATCGCGCGGGTGATCGAGGCGGTCGCCGAGGGCGACCTGTCCCAGCACATGGCACTCGAGATCGAGGGCCGCCCGCTGCGTGGGGAGTTCCGCCGGATCGGGCGCACGGTCAACACGATGGTGGACCAGCTCTCGTCGTTCGCCGACGAGGTGACGCGGGTGGCGCGCGAGGTGGGCACCGAGGGCGAGCTGGGCGGGCAGGCCGACGTCCGTGGCGTGGCGGGTACCTGGCGGGCGCTCACCGACTCGGTGAACACGATGGCGTCCAACCTCACCAACCAGGTCCGCTCGATCTCGTCGGCGGCCACGGCGATCGCCCAGGGCGACCTGTCCCGCAAGATCACGGTGAGCGCCCGCGGTGAGGTCGCGGAATTGGCCGACACGATCAACTCGCTCACCGACACCCTGCGCCTGTTCGCCGACGAGGTCACCCGGGTGGCCCGCGAGGTGGGCACCGACGGGCGCCTCGGCGGCCAGGCGTCGGTGCCCAACGTCGCGGGGACGTGGAAGAACCTCACCGACGCGGTGAACCTGATGGCCGCCAACCTCACCGACCAGGTGCGCGGCATCGCCCAGGTCGCCACGGCGGTGGCCAGCGGGGACCTCTCCCAGAAGATCTCGGTGGACGCGCGCGGCGAGATCCTGGAGCTGAAGTCGACGGTCAACACGATGGTGGACCAGCTCAGCTCGTTCGCCGACGAGGTGACGCGGGTGGCCCGCGAGGTGGGCACCGAGGGCAAGCTGGGCGGGCAGGCCGAGGTGGAGGGCGTCGCGGGCACCTGGCGCGACCACACCGACAACGACAACTACATGGCCTCCAACCTCACCGGCCAGGTGCGCAACATCGCGCAGGTGACCACGGCGGTGGCGAGCGGGGACCTCTCGCAGAAGATCTCCGTCGATGCCCGTGGGGAGATCCTGGAGCTGAAGTCGACGGTCAACACGATGGTGGACCAGCTCAGCTCGTTCGCCGACGAGGTGACGCGGGTCGCGCGCGAGGTGGGCACCGAGGGCAAGCTGGGCGGGCAGGCCGAGGTGAAGGGCGTCGCGGGCACCTGGCGCGAGCTCACCGAGAACGTCAACCAGCTCGCCGGGAACCTCACCGGACAGGTGCGCAACATCGCGCAGGTCACGACGGCGGTGGCGCGCGGGGACCTGTCGCAGAAGATCACGGTGGATGCGCGCGGGGAGATTCTCGAGCTGAAGAACACGGTCAACACGATGGTGGACCAGCTCTCGTCGTTCGCCGACGAGGTGACGCGGGTGGCCCGCGAGGTGGGCACCGAGGGCAAGCTCGGCGGGCAGGCGCAGGTGCGCGACGTCTCCGGCACGTGGCGCCACCTCACCGAGAACGTCAACGAGCTCGCGCTCACCCTCACCACCCAGCTGCGCGCGATCGCGGCCGTGTCCACCGCGGTGGCCAGCGGCGACCTGTCCCAGCAGATCCGCGTGGCGGCGTTCGGCGAGGTCGCCGAGCTCAAGGACAACATCAACCAGATGATCCTCACCCTGCGCGAGACCACCACGGCCAACGCGGAGCAGGGCTGGCTCGACTCCAACCTCGCCCGGGTCGGCGGCCTGCTCCAGGGCCAGCGCGATCTTGCCGAGGTCTGTCAGATGATCATGAACGAGGTCGCACCCCTGGTGCACGCGCAGGTCGGAGCGTTCTTCCTGGCAGACGGCGACGACACCGTCGGCTCGGTCGAGGCGGGCCCGCCGCGCTGGGTGCTCACCGGCGGCTACGCGGTCGCGGCCGGGGACCGGCCGTTGACGTTCCGTTCCGGCGAGGGCCTGGTCGGCCAGTCCGCGGCGGGCAAGCAGCGGGTGCTCGTGCAGGACGTGCCGGCCGGCTACCTCCCCGTCCGCTCCGGGACCGGGGCCGGCGACCCGCGCGCGGTCGTCGTGCTGCCGGTGCTGTTCGAGGACGAGACGCTCGGTGTCATCGAGCTGGGCACCGTGAGCCGGTTCTCCGAGCTGCACCTGGCGTTCCTGGACCGGCTCGTGGCCACCATCGGCGTCGCGATCGCGACCATCCAGGCCAACCGGCGCACCGAGCAACTGCTCGTGCAGTCCCAGGGCCTGGCGATGGAGCTGCAGGACCAGTCGGCCGAGCTGCAGCGCACCAACGCCGAGCTGGAGGAGAAGGCCGCGCAGCTCTCCGAGCAGAACCGCAACATCGAGATCAAGAACATGGAGATCGACGCGGCCCGGCGCGGCGTGGAGGAGAAGGCGCAGCAGCTCGCGCTGGCCAGCCAGTACAAGTCGGAGTTCCTGGCGAACATGAGCCACGAGCTGCGCACACCGCTGAACTCGCTGTTGCTGCTCTCGCGCCTGCTCGCCGACAACTCCGACGCCAACCTCAGCCCCAAGCAGATCGAGTTCGCCCAGACCATCCACGGCGCCGGCTCGGACCTGCTGCGGCTCATCGACGACATCCTCGACCTCTCCAAGATCGAAGCGGGTCGGGTCGACGTCGACCCGGGCCCGGTCGACCAGGCGCAGGTGCGCGTCGACGTCGAGCAGGCCTTCGGCCCGCAGGCGGAGGAGAAGGGCCTGGAGTTCCGGGTGGAGGCCGCCGACGGGCTGCCCGGGGCGATCACCACCGACGCCCAGCGGGTGGCCCAGATCCTGCGCAACCTGCTGTCGAACGCGCTCAAGTTCACCGCCGCGGGCAGCGTCACGCTGCGGATGGAGCGGGTGGCCCCGGGGACGCTCTTCGGCGTCCCCTCGCTGGACGCCGCCCGGTCGGTGGTCGCGTTCGTGGTGCGTGACACGGGCATCGGCATCGCGGGCGAGAAGTTCACGATGATCTTCGAGGCGTTCCAGCAGGCGGACGGCACCACCAGCCGCAAGTACGGCGGCACAGGACTGGGACTGTCGATCAGCCGGGAACTGGCCCGGATGCTCGGTGGCTCGATCTCGGTGTCCTCCGAGCTGGGGCGCGGCTCGGAGTTCACGCTGTTCCTGCCCGACGAGGTGGCTGCCGTCACCGCGCGCCGCGCGCTGCCGGCGCTGCCCGCGCCGGCCGACCGGCCGAGCCACACCGGCCCGATCCTGCGGCCCGCGTCGCGCCCGGCTGAGCAGCGGCCGGGGCCGAAGCTCACCGGCATCACGGTGCTGATCGTCGACGACGACGTGCGCAACGTGTTCGCCCTGACCAGCGCGCTGGAGCTGCACGGTCTGCGCGTGCTCTACGCGGACAACGGCGCGGAGGGCATCCGGCTGCTCACCCAGCACGCCGAGGTCGACATCGTGCTGATGGACGCGATGATGCCCGACATGGACGGCAACGAGACCACCCGGATCATCCGCACCCTGCCCCAGGGCCGCGACCTCCCGGTCGTGTTCCTCACCGCCAAGGCGATGCCCGGCGACCGGGAGTCCAGCCTCGCCGCCGGGGCGACCGACTACGTCACCAAGCCGGTCGACCTCGAGGAGCTGCTGGGCCTGATGGCGTCCTGGGTGGGGCGCTCGGGGTCGGACCGGACGGGACCGGTCCGGGCCGGGGTGGATCGGTGAGCGTCGCCCGCGTGCTGGCCGTGGACGACCGCCGGGAGAACCTCGTCGCGCTCGCGGCGATCCTGGAGGGCATGCCGATCGAGCTCGTCGCGGTGACCAGCGGGGAGGACGCGCTCAAGCGGCTGCTGTCCGAGGACTACGCGGTGATCCTGCTCGACGCGCACATGCCGGGCATGGACGGCTTCGAGACCGCGGGGCACGTCAAGCAGCGCGAGCGCACCCGGCACATCCCCATCCTGTTCCTCACCGCCGTCGACTACGACCCGCACCTGGCGTTCCGCGGCTACCAGGCCGGGGCCGTGGACTACATCACCAAGCCGTTCGACCCGTGGGTGCTGCGGTCGAAGGTGGCGGTGTTCGTCGACCTGTGGGCGCTGCACACCGAGCTGGCCGCGCAGGCCGGTGAGGTGGGGCAGTTGCGTGCGGCGGTGGACGACGCGCTCGACGCGCTCGACGGGGCGGCCGACGGCCCCGCCGCGGCCGTCGAGCAGGCGCGCCGGCGGCTGATGGCGGCGCGCGCGTCCCCCTGACCCGCGAGTCCGCGTTTCCGGCACGGCGAGTCCGCGCTCCCGGCACGGCGAGGGGCGCCGCTCGCGCGACGCCCCCGACCGAGCTGTTACGGCGTGATCGCCCCCGGTCTCACTTCTTGAAGGCGTCCTTCACCTTCTCGACGGCCTGCTTGAGGCTGCTCTTCGTCTGGTCGTTGCGGCCCTGAGCCTCGAGGTTGCGGTCGCCGGTGGCCTGGCCGACCTTCTCCTTGGCCTTGCCGCCCAGCTCCTGGGCCTTGTTGTCGATCTTGTCGTCGGCGCTCATGTGCGGGCTCCTTCACATCGGTTCGATCAGTCGCGGGTTACCCGGCGGTACCCCCCGGGAAACTCCACGATCGGTCAGCCCATGCTCTTCGCACCGTCGATTGCCTCGCGGAGAATGTCGGCGTGCCCGGCGTGTTGAGCGGTCTCGGCCACGATGTGCAGGAACACGCGGCGCGCCGACCAGCGCTTGCCCGCCTCGAACCAGGGCGCCTCGGGCAGCGGATGCGACACGTCGAGATCGGGGAGCGTCGCCACCAGCTCGTCGGTGCGCCGGGCCACCTCCGCGTAGCCGTCGAGAACCGACGCGAGGGTCTCACCCGGCAGGAGGCGGAAACTGTTCGCGTGCTCCTCCCACGAGCCCTCGTGCGCCTGCATCGCGGTCGTGCCGACCACGACGAAGTCGGCCCACCGGCGCTCCACCTCGGCCACGTGCTTGATCAGGCCACCCACGCAGAGCTCGCTGACGGTGGGGCGCCGCGCGGCCTGCTCGTCGGTGAGGTCACGTGCAGTGTTGCGCAGGAAGAAACGATGCTGGGCGAGGGTTTCGAGGAGGTCGGCGCGCTCACCGGTGCGGGTCGAGGTCTGTGGCGTCATCGTCAGGCCCTTCTCGGGTGGGTCGTCGTTGGTCCCTACCAGAACGAAGGTATCGACCATTGCGGCCGGTTCCTGTCCGCTATCGCGATCAGCGGGATCGGGGCGGCTCGACCAGTTGCGCCACCGCCGCCGCCATCCGCAACGAGCCCACCCCGGTCGGGTGGAACGGGTGCGGATCGGCGAGCCCTTGGATGTCGGGTCCGAGCCCGTCACCGAGGTCGCCGGCCGGCGCCGGGCAGAGCGGTCGCAGCGCCGGGCGGGCGACCGCGATCCCGTACTTCGCCGCGCCCGCGACCAGGACCTCGTTCAGCGCGGCGTTGCGGGTGGCCAGCAGCGCGACCTTCGCCGCGTCGAGACCGGGCACGTCGCCCGGGCCACGCGCGTCCGGGCAGCCGACGAGCCCGGCCGCGGGGCCGAAGACGTCGTAGGAGGCTGTGACGATCACCTGTGGTCGGCCGGGGAGCCCGCCGAGATCGGCAAGCAGGTCGCCGTAGACACGGTCGAACGCCGCGAGGCGGTAGTCGAACTCGCCCTGGGTGAGCCGGTCCCCACACTCGTCGACGCCGTAGCAGTACCGCACGAAGTCGACCCAGCCCAGGTCGTTGGGCCCGATCGCGACGACGACGAAGCGCAGGCCCTGCACCTGCTGCAGCACCCCGACCTGGGCCGCGACGATGGCGCCGCCCCGGTCCTGCGGGCCGCGCAGCCCGCTGGTGACCGTCGCGCCCGGGCAGGCGAGGTTCAGTACCCGCGACGGCTGGAGTCGCTCGATCTCCGCGGCCAGGGAGTCGCTGCTGCGCGTACAGGCCAGGTCGCCGGGCGAGGCAGCCGCCAGCGGGGGGCCGCCGACGCGCACCGCCCGTGAGTCGCCGATGACCGCACCCTGGTAGCCCGTGACCGGCGGGCCCGACGGCGCGGGCGGCACGTGATATGCCCCGACGAGCTGGGTCAGCGAGCGGACGTCCTGGAGGCCCCCGGCCGCACCCGACACCGCCAGTGCCCCGGCCGCGAACCACGCCAGCACCGACACCGCGACAGAGACCGCGCCCATCCGCAGTGCGGCCCCCCGGCAGTACGCCCACAGGTCGGCGGGCGCAGACACGGCCGCACCCGGGCGGCCGTGCCGGCGCAGCACGAGCAGGGTGCGCAGGCCGCCGGCGGCCGCCGCGGCGGCCCCGGTGAACGCGACCAGCCCGACGCCCGCCCACACGTACCAGGCGACGAAACCATCGGCGACGGCGTCGACCGCCGCCGCCCGCGCCGGAGGGCCGGCCTGCGGGTCGAACACCGCGGCCGCCGCGGCGTTGCGCTGCACCGGCCCCAGGACGATACGCGGGCGCAGCGGCCCGTAGACCTGCACGCGGTCGACGTCGAGCGCGGTGTTGCCGACCTGTACGAGCTGGGCGGGGCCGGCGATCGACAGCGAGGGTGCGCGGGCCCCGACCGACACGTGCTGGCCGAAGGCGACCAGCTCCTGCGCCGGGGTCAGCGCGACCGTGACGGGGATGCCGACACCGAGGCAGAACAGCACGAGCAGCACGGTGGGCCACCCGCGCGGTCGCAGGCACGGGCGCCGTGGCGTCTGGTCCAGGACGGATCCCCTCACTCCGGCGGTCGACGGCCGCGGTCCAGGATGCAATGAGACCCGGGGCGTTGTCACCCGCCGGACGGCGCTGCCGGGAGGAGATGGGCGTTCGGAGCTCGCGCGGCGGCCGCGAGATCGGGAAGCTCCACGACCTCCACGCCGGCGCGGGCGAGCAGCTGCGCGCCGCAGGCACCGGTGACGAACAGATCGGGCTCCCGCCAGGCGATCACCACCCGCGTGATGCCCGCGTCGAGCGCCAGGCGCGCGCACGGGACCGGCCGCGACGCCCGGTGCGAGCACGGCTCGACGGAGCTGTAGAGGGTGGCGCCGAGCAGCCGCGGATCGCCCGCCGCTCGGCGCAGCGCCGATTCCTCGGCGTGCACCGCCGGGCCGGTGTCGCGCGACCAGCCCCGGGCGATCTCCACCTCGCCCGCCGCGATGATCACGGCACCGACGGAGAACGCGGTCCCCGACGGCGGGCAGCGGTGCGCGAGCGCTATCGCCCGCTCGAGGTGCTGCTGGTCGTGGTCGGTCACGGCGTGCATCGTGACAGGTCACTCGCGGGCCGCGACCAGCCGCGCCAGCACCGGCGCCACCAGCAGCATCAGCAGCACGCGCAGGACCTGCACCGCCACGACGAACGTCACGTCCGCACCAGAGGAGATCGCGATCGCCGCCACCGCGAACACGCCACCGGGCGTCGTCGCCAGGTAGCCCTCCAGCGCCGT
The DNA here is from genome assembly GCA_052387455.1 of Pseudonocardia sp. Classification (GTDB taxonomy): domain Bacteria; phylum Actinomycetota; class Actinomycetes; order Mycobacteriales; family Pseudonocardiaceae; genus Pseudonocardia. Next base: position 26,421 of record JBQTJE010000206.1, on the reverse strand, counting down.
GGTGCCGGTGAGCCCGGACAGCGCCAGCCCCAGCCCCGCGCACGCCGCCACGACCAGGGCGATCAGTGCCGTCGCGGGTGCCAGGACGGCGAGCACCGTGCGCAGGCTCTCCCGGGTGAACCGGACGCCGGCCAGCCAGCCGATCACCGCGTATGCGGGCTCGACGACCAGCACGGGCGGCACCGCGCCGGACCCCCACCCGCCCAGGGCAACCGCGAGTGCCACCGCCATCGGGCCCAACAGCGCTCCGGCCGGCATCCGGGTGAGCAGCCCCAGCGGCACGCCCACCGCGCAGCACACCGCCGTGACGCCGAGCCCCACCCACCACGGCGCGCCGGGCGCAGCCGGCACGGCCGGGCCGCCGGCGGCTGCACCGTAGATGATCACCGCGACCACCGGCATCGCCGCGGTGATCAGCCCGACGCGCAGGTACTGCACGACCGCGACGATCCGGTCGTCCCCACCCAGCTCGCGGCTGATCGCGACCAGGCCGGACGCCCCGCCAGCGGTGAGCGCGAGCATCCCGGTGAGTGGCGAGACACCACGACACAGGCCCAGCAGCAGACCCGCGCCCATGCTGACGGCCAGCGTCGCGAGGCCGACCAGCGCCACCGGGAGCCAGTCGCGGCCGATCCCGGCGAGGGTCTCCGGCCGGGCCAGCAGCCCGATCACCACCCCGATGACGGCTTGGGCGCCCACGGCCGCGGCGCGCGGGACCGTCGCGGGCGCCCGACCGAGCAATGCCAGCCCGGTGCCCGCGAGCAACCCGGCGAACAGGGCGGGTGACGGCAGGCCGAGCGCGCCGATACCGGCGGTGCCCACCGCGGTGGCGGCGACGAGCAGTGCCCACCGTGCGGCGGCGGTCACCCGCCGGTGGATCCGGTCCCGCGCCGGTGACCGCCGGCCGCCACCGCCCGGTTCGCGGTCGCCACGGCGTCGTACACCCCGCCGGTGATCCGGTCGTGCGCCCGCCGGACCAGGCGCGCCGGCGCCAGCCCGTCGAGCAGGTCGAACGGGATGGCGGCAATCGTCATGTGCATGTCGCGCACGCCGGTGGTGCCACCGTCGAGCAGCTCCTCCGCGCGGCCCGGTGCTGGCGGACCGGGTGGTTCGAGCACCCGGACGTCGGCCCGGACGCCCTGCTCCGCCAGTTGCTCGACCATCCGGGCAGCCGCGCGCGCGACGACCTCGCGCTCGACGTAGCGGGGCACCAGCGCGCCGAAGCGCCGCGCTGCCCACGACTCGCGGGCCGCCAGCTCGGGCGCGTTGCGGATCTCGACGGTGATCAGCGGGACGGTGGATCCCGGCCCGCCGGCCGGGATCGCCTGCCCCTGAGCGGCGACGTGAACGCGCTGGGCGGCTCCCCGTAGCGACCGTAGTCGTCGCAGCAGGACGGCACCCAGTCCGAGCTCCACGACGAGCAGCACCACCAGCACGACGTTCACCGCGACGATGGTACGGCCGCGGTGCTCAGTGCGCGGCCGGTGGCGTCGGGCCGGCCGCCGGGTCGGCGCCGCGGAACATCCGCCACAGGGCGCCGGGCACCCCGCGCCAGCCGTGGGTGCGGGCGAGCCGCCACGTGTCCCGGCCGGCGAGCAGTACCCCGATCCAGAAGACGACCTCGGCGGCCACCAGCAGGCCTGCGACGGCACCCGCTGCGGCGAGGCCGCGGAAACCGACCAGGGGTACGAGCGGGATCAGCAGCCACAGCACGAACGATCCGACGATCAGCACGATTCCGAGCCGCAGCACCACAGCCCCGAGCGTACGACCCGGACGTGGCCCTCGTCCTGCCGGAATGCCGGACTCGCCGTGTCGACAATGCGGACTCGGCGTGTCGATAGTGCGGACTCGCCGTGTCGAGAACGTGGACTCGCGGGGGGGGCGGGTCAGGCCACGCCGCCGGGGCCGGCGCGGCCGATCCGGATGTCGCACTCGATCACCCCGGTGTCGAGGCCGGTGAGGTCGGCGATCAGGGAACGGGCGGCGTCCTCGGCGTCGGCCATCGCGACGACGGTGGTGGCCGCCTCGATCTCGGGCACGTAGAGCGTGAGCCGGCGGTCGGCCGGCCAGAGCACGACCTCGAACCTCCGCGACGGTGGCACGGTACGACGATAGGCGCCCGCGGGGTGGCGCGGTGCCCGCCGAATCGGCGGCGCGGCAGCGTGGTCGTCAGGCAGTGTCTACCCGAGTCAGGTCTACCCGAGTCAGGTCTACCCGAGTCAGCCGCAGGCGATGATGCTGCAGTCCGGCGGGTCCTCGACGGCGTCGCCGCGCTCCGGACCGTCGGCGCCGACGGAACCGGGGTCGTCGGGGGCCGCCCCGTCGAGCGCCGGGTCGTCGGGCGCCGCGCCGTCGAGTCCCTCGCCCGGGGTGCCCTCGGGGGGGACCGGCTGCCCGTCGGGCCCCAGCGGCTGCCCGGTGACCGGGTCGACGGCCGGCTCCGGCGGTACCGGAGGAGCCGGTGGCGGCTCGGCCTCCCCCGGCGGCAGCTGGGAGGGCGCCTCACCGATCGGCTGGAAGGCCGGGAAGCGCTCCACGGGTTGGGCCTCCAGAGCGTCGCGCATGAACTCCTGCCACACGTCGCCGGGGACGGTCTTGCCGCTGATGGGAACGCCGCGGGCGGTGCGGATGGGGGAGTTCATGTCGGTGCCGATCCACACCGACGTCGACAGCGACGGGGTGAACCCGGCCATCCACGCGTCGTTGTTGTCGCCGTCGAACCGGGACTCCACGGTGCCGGTTTTCGCTGCGACGGGGCGCCCCCCGGGCAGGCCCAGGCCGTCGCGGCGGGCGACGTCGAGCATCGTCTCGGTGACGTTGCGCGCCACCTGCTCGGGGAACCGGCGCTCGCCCTCGGCCGAGGCCTCGTAGAGCACGCGGTCGTCGTTGGTGACGACCTTCGACACCAGGTGCGGCTGATGCCAGACCCCGCCTGCGGCGATCGTCGCGTACGCCGACGCCAGCTCCAGGGCGCTGACCTCCTTGTTGCCCAGCGCGATGCCCGCGTTGGGGTCGTCGAGGGGCGCGGTGATTCCGGCGGCGCGGGCGGCGGCGGCCACGTTCTCGGCGCCCACCTTGCGCGCCAGGGTGTTGAAGACCACATTGTTGGACACGGTCATGGCCTGCTTGAGGTCGCAGCGGTCGCAGTCGGCACCCTCGGCGTTGCGCAGTCCGGGGATCTCCTCGCCGTCGAACACCTCGCCGAGGCCCACCGGCGGTTGCTGCTGGAGCCCGGCCAGCACGACGAACGGCTTGAACGTCGACCCGGCGAGGCGCCGCACGCGGGCGTAGTCCAGGCCCAGCCCGTTGGAGCCGCCGTAGTAGGCACGGATCGCGCCGGTCCCGGGCTCGACGGCGACCATCGCGCTGCGCAGGTTCAGCGGTTGCCCGGCCAGCTTCTCCTGGGCGGCGGCGACGGCCTGGGCCTGGCGGACCGGGTCGATCGTCGTGGAGATCCGCAGGCCCTTCTGCGCGATGTCCTGCTCGGAGATGCCCAGGTCGGCCAGCTCGGCGGTGACGGCGTTCACGATGTGGCCGCGGCTGTCGGCCGGCACCCCGCCGGCGGCCCGCTTGCGCGGCGCAGTCGGGGGGAACAGCGCCGCGTCGCGCTCCGCCGCGGAGAGCCACCCCTCGCCGACCATGCCGTCGAGCACGAAGTTCCACCGCTGGACCGCGCGCTCGGGGTTGACCGCCGGGTCCCACCGCGACGGCGACTGGATCAGTCCGGCGAGCATGGCGCCCTCGGCGACGTCGAGCTCGCCCACCGGCTTGCCGAAGTAGGCCTGCGACGCGGCCTGGATGCCGTAGGCGCCGCGGCCGAAGTAGATCGCGTTGAGGTAGCTGCCGAGGATCTCGTCCTTCGTGCGCTCCTGGGAGATCTTGACGGCGAGGACGACCTCCTTGTACTTGCGCCACAGGGTCGCCTCGTCGCCGACGAGGGTCTTCTTCACGAGCTGCTGGGTGATGGTCGACCCTCCGCCGGTGCCGCCGCGCAGCTGGCTCCAGGCCGCGCGCGCGATGCCGGTGATGTCGAAGCCGGGGTTGGAGTAGAAGCTGCGGTCCTCGGCGGCGAGCACGGCGTCGCGGACCGGAACCGGGACCTCGCCGACCGGCACCTTGATCCGGTTGCCCTGCTCCTCGACCAGCCGGGCGGCCTGCGAACCGTCGGCGAAGGTCACGAGCGTGACCTGGTTGTTCACCGCGGCGTCGGGGTCGGGCACCGCGAAGAACAGGTAGCCGACGGCGAAGGCGAGCAACGGCGACAGCACGACCGCAACAGCCGAGCCGAGCAACGCCCGTCGGATGCGCCTGCGGCGGGTGGCGGCGGCCTGCTCGGGGGTGGGCCGGACCGGGGGACGGCGGCGGCGTCCGCCGGTGCCGCGCGATGCCGGCGGCGGTACGGGGGCGGGGTCGCCCGTGGTGACGGGCATGACCCGCGTCGCGGCCGTGACGTCCGCGGCCCGGTGGCGCTTGGGAGCGTCCTCCGCGGCTGGGCCGCGGCGTTTGGGGGTCTGCCACCAGCCGGGGGAGCGGTCCTGCCCCGACCGCTGCGCGGGCAGCCCGCCCCCGGGACGGGGTGGGCGGGGGCGCGGGGTCTGCGACGTGCGGCTCGACATCGCCCTCCCCTCCGCCTGCGCCGGTCCACTCCGGACGCTCGGCGAGCGGCCCATGCGAGGCGTCCACGAGGTCCAACGGGTCGGCCGCGGCCGCGATGTGGCGCGCGGGGGCACATCACTCGATGAGACCAGCCCGTCCGGCGGGTTTCGCGGGCGTTCACGAGCCGACGGCCACGCACGGTGACCGGGGTGGTGAGCGCCTACCGTCCGCGCAGGTCGCGTAGTCGCTGGAGCTTCCCGACCGAGCGCTCCAGGGTCTCCGGGTCGACGACCTCGCAGGTGACGCTCACCCCGACGACGTCCTTCACCGCCCGCTCCACCTCGGCTGCGGCTGGCGCGCGCCGCCCGGCCGGCGTGCCGGGCCGCGCCTCCACCCGCACGGCCAGCGCGTCCAGCCGACCCTGGGTGGTGAGTACGAGCTGGAAGTGCGGCGCGAGCCCGGCCGTGCGGAGCACGACCTCCTCGATCTGGGTGGGGAACACGTTCACTCCGCGCAGGATGATCATGTCGTCGGACCGGCCGGTGATCTTCTGCATCCGGCGCATAGCGGGGCGTGCCGTGCCGGGCAGCAGGCGGGTCAGGTCGCGGGTGCGGTACCGGACGATCGGCAGCGCCTCCTTGGTCAGCGAGGTGAAGAGCAGCTCGCCCTCCTCGCCGTCGGGCAGCGACGTGCCGTCCAGGGGGTCCACGACCTCGGGCAGGAAGTGGTCCTCCCACATGTGCAGGCCGTCCTTGGTCTCGACGCATTCCTGCGAGACGCCCGGCCCCATCACCTCGGACAGGCCGTAGACGTCCACGGCGTGTATGGCCGTGCGGTCCTCGATCTCGGCCCGCATCTCCTCGGTCCACGGCTCGGCGCCGAAGATCCCCACCCGCAGCGACGACGCCCGCGGGTCGAGGCCCTGCTTGGTGAACTCGTCGATGATCGTGAGCATGTACGACGGCGTGACCATGATGATGTCCGGCTCGAAGTCGGTGATCAGCTGTACCTGGCGCGGCGTCATGCCGCCCGACACCGGCACGACCGTCGCGCCCAGTGCCTCCGCGCCGTAGTGCGCGCCGAGTCCGCCGGTGAACAGCCCGTACCCGTACGCGACGTGCACCCGGTCACCCGGCCGCCCGCCCGCCGCGCGGATGGAGCGGGCCATCAGCGCCGACCAGTTCGCGAGATCGCCCTCGGTGTAGCCGACGACCGTCGGCCGCCCGGTGGTGCCCGACGAGGCGTGGATGCGGCGCACCCGCTCGCGCGGCACCGCGAACATCCCGAAGGGGTAGTTGTCGCGCAGGTCGGCCTTGGTGGTCATCGGGAACTTCGCGAGGTCGGCGAGCTCGCGGCAGTCGTCGGGGTGCACGCCGTGCGCGTCGAACGAGCGCCGGTAGAACCCGACGTTGGCGTAGGCGTGGTGCAGGGTGGCGCGCAGGCGGTCGAGCTGGTGGGCGCGCAGCGCGTCCACGCTCATCCGCTCGGCCGGGTCGAGCGTGGCCGGGTCGGGGGCGTCCCCGAGCCGCGCGGTCATCGGGTGGCCACCAGCGTGAGCAGGTCGTAGCGGGCCACGGACTCGCCGTCCTGGCGGGTGACGTCGACGTCCCAGCGGACGTCGCCCTGCGGGGCGCTGCCGTGCCGGGTGACCTGCTTGCACGTCAGCGTCACCGTGATCTCGTCGCCGAACCGCACCGGGGTGAGGTAGCGCAGGTCGTCGAGCCCGTAGTTGGCGAGCACGGGCCCCGGGTCGGGGTCGACGAACAGGCCCGCGGCGAACGCCAGCGTGAGGTAGCCGTGGGCGACCCGCTGGCCGAAGATCGGTGACGCCTCGGCAGCTTGTTGATCCATATGGGCGTAGAACGTGTCACCGGTGAACTCGGCGAAGTGCTCCACGTCCTCCTGGGTGATCGCGCGCGGGCCGGCGACGATCGTGTCGCCGACGCTCAGCTCGTCGAGGTGCTTGCGGAAGGGGTGGGTGTCGGTGGGGCGGCGCCGCGACCCGCGCACCCAGCGGCCGGTGATCGCGGTGAGCGTGTCCGGGTCGGCCTGCACCGCGGTGCGCTGCATGTGGTGCAGCACGCCGCGGATGCCGCCCAGCTCCTCGCCGCCACCGGCGCGGCCCGGGCCGCCGTGCACGAGCGCCGGCAGCGGCGAGCCGTGGCCGGTGGACTCCGCCGCGTCGCGCTCGTTGAGCACCAGCAACCTGCCGTGCCACGGCGCGACGCCGAGCACCACGTCGCGGGCGAACCCGGGATCGGCCGTCACCACGGAGCCGGCGAGGCTGCCCCGCCCGCGCGCCGCGTACTCGATCACCTGCTCGGTCGAGGTGTAGGCCATGACCGTCGAGACCGGACCGAACGCCTCCACCGTGTGCGGCTCGCCGCGGTCGGGATCGGCGACGACCAGGATCGGGGAGAGGAACGCCCCGCGCTCGGCATCGGCGTCGAGGACCTCCACCTTGCCGGGATCGCCGAACACGACGCGGCCGGCGCCGGACAGGGCCGCCACGCCGCGGCGGACGTCGGCGCGCTGGTCGAGGCCCGCCAGCGCCCCCATCCGGACCTCGGGGTTCGAGGGGTTGCCGACCGTGGTCCGCGCCAGCCGGGCCGAGACCGCCTCGACGACGGCGTCCACGTGGGGCGCCGGCACGAACGCGCGGCGAATCGCGGTGCACTTCTGGCCGGCCTTGACCGTCATCTCCGAGACGAGCTGGCGCACGTAGAGGTCGATCTCTGCGGCGCCCGCGTCGGGGCCGAGGATCGAGAGGTTGAGCGAGTCGGCCTCGGCGGTGAACCGCACCCCCCGCTCGACGATCACCGGATGCGTGCGGAGGGTCGCGGCGGTCGCGGCCGAGCCGGTGAACGAGACGGTGTCCTGCTCGGTGAGGTGGTCGAGCAGGCCCGCGACGACGCGCCCGCCGCCCGCCAGGAACTGGAGGGTGCCCTCGGGCAGCAGACCAGAACCGACGATCAGCTCGACGAGCCGCGCGGTGAGGAACGCCGTGGGGCTCGCCGGCTTGACCAGCGTCGGCATCCCGGCGAGGAACGCGGGTGCGAGCTTCTCCAGCGGGCCCCATACCGGGAAGTTGAAGGCGTTGACCTGCACCGCGACCCCGCGCATCGACGTGCAGACGTGCTGGCCGACGAACGTGCCGCCGCGGGAGAGCGGTTCCACCGCGCCGTCGACATGGACGGTGCCGTCGGGCAGCTCCCGGCGGCCCTTGCTCGCGTAGGCCTGGAGCACGCCGATGCCGCCGTCGACGTCGAACTTCGAGTCGCCCAGCGTCGCGCCGGTGCGCGCGGACAGGGCGTACAGCTCGTCGCGGTGCTCGCGCAGGTGTCCGGCCAGAGCCTTCAGCAGGGCGGCGCGCTGGTGGAAGGTCAGCTCCCGCAGCACCGGCCCACCGACCCGGCGGCCATGATCCAGCGCGGCGGCGACGTCGACTCCGGCCGCGGAGATCCGGGCGATCTCCACACCGGTGACGGCGTCGTGCAGCGGCCTTCCCTCGTCGCCTGCGGTGTGCCACGTCCCGGACACGTAGCTGCGGAGCAAGGTCATCGGGGCACCCCTCGTGAGCCGACCAGACCGACCGTTCGTTCGGGCGGCACGCTAGCACCCGCAACGGCCTACGGACAGGGTCCGGTCGGCCGCCGCGGCGGCGGCTGTCGCTCGGCTGAGCCGACCGATCGTTCGGTCGATCCCCTACGATGGCGCGATGACCGACGAACCGGCCGTCCTGCTCGATCGCGACAGCGCTGACCCGAGTGTCGCTGTGCTCACCCTCAACCGACCCGCGCGGTACAACGCGCTCACCCTGGAGCTCAAGTCCGCGCTGGTCGAGACGGTCGCCCGGCTCGCGGGATCGGACGCCCGCGCGCTCGTCGTCACCGGCGCGGGGAAGGCCTTCTGCGTCGGGCAGGACCTCGCCGAGCACGCCGAGGCGCTGCGCGCCGACCCCGCCACCGCGTTCGACACCGTCGGCGTGCACTACAACCGGATCGTCGCCGGGATCGCCGAGCTCCCGTTCCCGGTGGTCGCTGCCGTCAACGGTCCGTGCGTCGGCGCCGGCCTGGGCTTCGCGCTCGCCTGCGACCTGCGGGTCGCCGCGACCGGGTTGCGGTTCGCCACCGCGTTCACCGGGATCGGGCTCTCCGCCGACTCGGGGCTCTCGGCGAGCCTCGCCCACGCCGTCGGCGTCTCACGCGCCACCGAGCTGCTGATGCTCGGCGACACCTTCACCGCCGAGGACGCGCTGGCCTGGGGCCTCGTCCGGGAGGTCGTCCCCGCCGTGGACGTGCCGACAGCTGCGCTCGCGCTGGCCCGGCGACTCGCCGAGGGGCCGACCCGGGCCTATGCCGAGGTCAAGCGGGCCGTGCGGCACGGGGCCGTGGCGACGCTGCCCGAGGTGCTCGCCGCTGAGGGCGCCGCGCAGACCCGGCTCGGTATGACCCACGATCATGCGCAGGCCGTCGAGGCGTTCCTGGCCAAGCGCCGACCGACCTTCGAGGGCCGATGAGCCCCGCGGAGCGGATGACTCCCACGGAGCTGCGATGAGAACCGAGACCGCCGCGCGGCGGGTGCGGCGCCCGACCCGCGGGCCCGGGTCCCTGCTGGAGATCGCCGTGGCCGAGTTCAACACCCGCGGCTACGACGCCACGTCGATGGAGCACCTGTCGCAGGCCGCGGGCATCACGAAGTCGTCGTTCTACCACCACTTCGCCTCCAAGGAGGCGCTGCTGCGGGCCGCGCTGGAGCACGCGCTCGACCGGCTCTTCGCCGTCCTCGACGAACCTGGCGCGCTGCACGGATCGCCGACGGAGCGGTTGCGACACATCGTCCGCGGGCAGGTCGCGGTGCTCGTCGACGACCTGCCCTACGTGACGCTGCTGCTGCGGGTGCGCGGCAACACCGAGACCGAGCGCTGGGCGCTGGAGCGCCGCCGCACCTTCGACGCGCACGTCGCCGCGCTGGTCCGCGACGCCGTCGTCGCCGGGGAGCTGCGCGGCGACGTCGAGTCGTGGCTGGCCGCCCGACTGCTGTCCGGGCTGGTCAACTCGATCGTGGAGTGGTACCGCCCGGGCCGCGGCATGAACGACCTACCGGACGCCGTAGCCCGGGCCGCGTTCGACGGGATCCTCCCCACCCGCTGACGCCGTCCCGCCCCTCACCCGCCCCCGCTGCCCGCCTCCGCACCTTGGACCCTTGAGGCTGTTCGACAGCGGCCCGGGACCGCCTCAAGGGTCCAAGGTGCGGGCAGCGGCGGCGGTGGGCAGCGGCGGGGTTGCGGTTGCGGGGGGCGTCCGGCACCATCGTTACCGAACGAACATTCGGTAGAGGAGGTCGTCAGTGGACGACGCCCAGCTCCAGGCCCACTTCGACGCGACGATCGCGGCCGACCAGCGGATCGAGCCGCGCGACTGGATGCCCGAGGCGTACCGCAGCACGCTCGTCCGGCAGATCGCCCAGCACGCGCACTCGGAGATCATCGGGATGCAGCCGGAGGGGAACTGGATCCTGCGCGCGCCCAGCCTGCGCCGCAAGGCGATCCTGCTGGCCAAGGTGCAGGACGAGGCCGGGCACGGCATGTATCTCTACGCGGCGGCGGAGACCCTCGGGGTGGACCGCGCGGAGCTCACCGAGAAGCTGATCGAGAACCGGCAGAAGTACTCGTCGATCTTCAACTACCCGGCGCTGTCCTACGCCGACGTCGGCGTCATCGGCTGGCTGGTCGACGGCGCCGCGATCGCCAACCAGGTGCCGCTGTGCCGCTGCTCCTACGGGCCCTACGCGCGGGCGATGGTGCGCATCTGCAAGGAGGAGTCGTTCCACCAGCGGCAGGGCTACGAGCTGCTGCTGGCGATGGTGCACGGGTCCGACGCGCAGCGCGACATGGTGCAGGAGTCCACGAACCGGTTCTGGTGGCCGTCGCTGATGATGTTCGGCCCGCCGGACGGCGACTCACCGAACACGCGGCAGTCGATGGCGTGGGGGATCAAGCGGCACACCAACGACGAGCTGCGCCAGCGGTTCGTCGACATGACCGTGCCGCAGGCCGCTGCCCTCGGCGTGACGCTGCCCGATCCCGGACTCGCGTGGAACGAGGAGCGTCAGGCCCACGACTACTCCGAGCCCGACTGGACGGAGTTCAAGGAGGTGATCTCCGGTTCGGGGCCGTGCAACGCCCAGCGCCTCGCGCACCGCCGCCGTGCCCACGAGGAGGGCGCCTGGGTGCGGGAGGCGGCTGTCGCGTTCGCCGCGAAGCACGCCACGGCACGGGCGGTGACGGGATGAGCGCGGACCCGGCCCGCGGCTCGTGGCCGCTGTGGGAGGTGTTCGTGCGGGGCAAGCGCGGGCTCAACCACGTGCACGTCGGCTCGCTGCACGCCGCCGACGCCGAGATGGCGCTGCACCACGCCCGCGACCTCTACACCCGACGCAACGAGGGCGTGTCGATCTGGGTCGTGCGCGCCGCCGACGTCACCGCGTCGAGCCCGGGGGAGAAGGACCCGTTCTTCGCCCCGTCCGCGGACAAGGTCTACCGGCACCCGACGTTCTACGCGATCCCGGAGGAGGTACCGCACCTGTGACGATCCAGGACGGCCACGACGCGACCAACGCCTACCGGTCGCTCGCCGACACCGTCGCGCACGACGACCCGCGGTGGGCGTTCGGCTCCGGCACCGAGACCGACGGCACCGAGACCGACGGCGCCGAGATCGACGCGCCGGTGCCCGACGGAGTCGACCCCGCCGATGTCGCCGAGTACTGCCTGATGCTCGGCGATGACGCCCTGGTGTGCGCGCAGCGGCTCGCGGAGTGGGTGAGCAACGCCCCGGAGCTGGAGGAGGAGGTGGCGCTGGCCAACATCGCGCTGGACCTGCTCGGCCAGGCCCGGGTGCTGCTCGCCCGCGCAGGGCACCTCACCGGGCGGGACGAGGACGCGCTCGCCTACCTGCGCGACGAGGCCGGGTTCCGCAACGTCGCGCTCGCCGAGCTGCCCGACGGGCTCGACTTCGGGCGGACGGTCGCGCGGCTGCTGGTGTTGTCGACGTGGCGGCTCGCGCTGCTCGTGCGGCTCGCCGACTCGCGCGATCCCGTGCTCGCCGCGGTCGCGGCGAAGGGCGTCAAGGAGCTGACCTACCACCGCGACTACGCGGCCCGGTGGGCGTTGCGGCTCGGCGACGGCACGCCGCAGTCGCGCCGGCGGGTGCAGGCCGGGCTGGACGCGGTGTGGCCCTACGTCGACGAGCTGTTCCGGACCTCCGAGGTGGAGCGGCGATTGGCCGGGGTGGCCGTGGATCCCGCGGAGACCCGGGCGGAGGTCGACGCCGTCCTCGACCAGGTCCTCTCCCGCGCCACGCTCACCCGGCCTGCGGTGCGCCCGGTCGGCACGATCGGTGGCCGCGGTGGGCGCCAGGGCGTGCACACCGAGCACCTGGGTCACGTCCTCGCGACCATGCAGAGCCTTGCGCGCCGGCACCCGGGGGCGACGTGGTGACCGCGGCCGAGGTCGTCGCGCAGGTCGTCGACCCGGAGATGCCGATGCTCACCCTCGTCGACCTCGGGGTGGTGCGCGACGTGCGCGTCGACAGCGGCACCGTCACCGTCACCATCACCCCGACCTACTCGGGCTGCCCGGCCGTCGAGGTGATGCGCGACGACCTGCGGGCCCGCCTGCACGAGGCCGGCTACGCGCAGGTCGACGTCCGGACCGTGCTGTCCCCGGCGTGGAGCACCGACTGGATCACCGAGGACGGCCGCCGCGTGCTCGCCGAGCACGGCATCGCCCCGCCGCAGCGGCTCGGCCCGCGACCGGCGGGACCCGTGCCGCTCACCCTCACGGCACCCTCGGCGGCCGTCCGGTGCCCGCTCTGCGGCTCGTCCACCACCGACGAGATCTCGCACTTCGGGCCCACACCGTGCACGGCGCTACGGCGGTGCGTGAAGTGCCGCGAGCCGTTCCAGGAGATGAAGCCGCTGTGACGGCCGCACCGACGACCGACCTCGCCACGCCCGGCGGCTTCCACCCGCTGCGGGTCGCCGGCGTCGAGCGGCTGTGCGACGACGCCGTGGCCGTGACGTTCGCGATCCCGCCCGACCTGCGGGGGGCCTACGACTTCCGCCCCGGCCAGTACCTGACGCTGCGGCTGGTGCACGACGGGCGCGAGGAGCGCCGGTCCTACTCGATCTGCGCGCCCGCCGGCGCGGCCCCGCGGATCGGGGTGCGGCGCGTCGACGCCGGGCTGTTCTCCGAGTGGCTGGTCGACCGGCTCGCCGCGGGCGACGAGGTCGAGGTCGCGGCCCCCGCGGGCTCCTTCACCCCGGCGCTCGAACCGGGCACCCACCACGCGCTGATCGCCGCCGGTTCGGGCATCACCCCGGTGCTGTCCATCGCCGCCAGCGTCCTCGCCGCGCACCCCGACACCCGCGTCACGCTGCTCTACGGCAACCGCCGCACCGACACCGTGATGTTCACCGAGGACCTGGCCGACCTCAAGAACGCGCACGGCCCGCGGCTGCACCTGGTCCACGTGCTGTCCCGCGAACCTCTGGAGGCGGAGATCGTCACCGGGCGGCTCGACGCGGCGCGGATCGAGCGGTTGCTGAGCGCGCTCGTGGACGTCGCTCGTGTCGATCACTGGTGGCTGTGCGGCCCGCTCGGGATGACCGAGGCCGCGACGGGGGTGCTCGCCGGCTTCGGCGTGGAGCGTGCGCGAGTGCACCGGGAGCTGTTCTACGTCGACGAGCCGCCGCCCGAGCTGCACCGCGCCGAGGCGGCGCCGACGGGGGAGACCAGCGAGGTCACGGTCATGCTCGACGGCCGCACCACCACCGTCACGCTCGCCCGCGACGAGCGGGTGCTCGACGGCGCCCAGAGGGTGCGCGGCGACCTGCCCTTCGCGTGCAAGGGCGGGGTGTGCGGGACGTGCCGGGCGCGGGTGGTCGACGGCGAGGTGCGGATGCGGCGAAATTTCGCGCTGGAGGACGACGAGGTGGCGGCCGGGTTCGTGCTGACGTGCCAGAGCGTGCCGGTGTCCGACGCCGTGACCGTCGACTACGACACGTAGCCCGGCGTCACCCTCTGGCGGTAGCTCGGCGCGACCCGGCCTCGGCACACTGGGCCACCGCCCGGAGTGTCCCCCACAGGTCGAGGCGAGGAGGCCGCCATGACGATCGACTTCACCCTCAGCGACGCCCAGCAGCAGCTGCAGAAGAACGCCCAGGGGTTCGCCGAGGGGGTGCTCCGCCCGGTCGCCGAGACGATCGACCGTGCGCCCGACGGGTGGGCGTCGTTCCTCGCCGGCCGCGAGGCCTACCGGGAGATGGCCCGCGCGGGGTTCACCACGTCGTTCATCCCGACGGAGTACGGCGGTGCCGGGTTCTCCATGCTGGACTTCGCGATCGCCGCCGAGGAGTTGACCCGGGTCGACGTCAACGTGCCCACGACGCTGCTGGGGTCCGGGCTGGGCATGCAGCCGGTGATCCAGCACGGCACGCCGGAGCAGAAGGAACGGCTGCTGCGGCCGTTCGTCGAGGACGCCGAGGGCGACCTGCTGGCGTCCTACGCGTTCACCGACGTCGCGGGCGGCGCGAACTTCGACTCGCCGGACCCCGCCGGTGGGATGCAGACCCTCGCCCGTCGCGACGGGGACGAGTGGGTGATCACCGGGGAGAAGCACTACACGACCAACGGCACGGGCTGGGACCGCAAGGGTGCGCATCTCTACACGGTGGTGTGCCGCATCGATCCCGCCGGTGGCGCCGACGAGTCGCTGGCTGTCATCGCGGTCCCCGGCTCGTCCGCGGGGATCAGCGTCGTCGACGTCTACGACAAGATCGGCCATCGTGGAGTGGTCACCCCACGGGTGCACTTCGACGGCGTTCGGGTGCGGGCCGACAACCTCATCGGAACGCCCGGCCGCCACGGCCGGCAGATCGTCGAGGGAGCGTTCAGCTGGACTGCCGCGCTGATCGGGGCGGCCTGTGTCGGGACGATGCGTGCGGCGTTCGAGTACGCGCTGGACTTCGCCCGCACCGAGACCCGGCTCGGCACCGGCCCCGTGATCGAGCACCAGAACGTCGGCTTCATGCTGGCCGACATCAAGATGCGCCTGGAGGCGTGCCGCTACCTCACCTGGAAGGCCTGCCACGACTTCGAGCACACCCGCGGCCTCGCCGAGGAGCTCGCGATCATGACGAAGGTGTACTGCTCGGAGACGGCGGTCGCCACGATCTACGACTGCATGCGGGTGGTCGGGATCGCGAGCTACACCCGCGACCTGGCGCCGCTGGAGCGCCTGATGCGCGACGCGATGGTCTTCCCGCTCTACGACGGCGGCAACCAGGGCGTGCGGCGCCGGCAGCTGCACGAGATGTTCCGCCGGCCCGGCTACGACTCGATGCTCGCCGCTCGCGGCGCGGTGCCGCCCTGGCAACAGTGACGTGCGGCGCGCTACGTCGCCTGCATCAGCACGTACTCGCCGGGGGCCTCGGCGAGCGGCCTGTGCGCCGGGTTGCCGAGCGCTTTCGGCGCCGCCTTCCGCGGTCCGGAGCGCTCGTCGATCCAGCCGGCCCAGTGCTCCCACCACGTGCCCTCGTGCTCGACGGCCTGCGCCCGCCATGAGTCGGCGTCGGTGGACGGTTCCGGCCCGGTCCAGTACCGCGACTTCTTGCCGCCCGGTGGCGACACGAGCGTCTGGATGTGGCCGGTGTTGGTGAGCACGAACGTCGACGGGCCGCCGAGCAGCTGCGCCGACGCGTAGCAGCCGTTCCACGGGGTGAGGTGGTCGGTCGTCCCGCCGGTGACGTAGCTCTCGGTGGTGACCTTGCTGAGGTCGACTGGCGACCCGAGCACGGTCAGCGCGCCGGGGCGGGTCAGGGAGTTGTGCTCGAAGATCTCCAGGAACTGCCGGTGCAGCGCCGCGGGCAGGTTCGTGGCGTCGGCGTTCCAGGCGAGGATGTCGAACGACGGCGGGTCCGCGCCGAGCAGCCAGTTGTTGACCGCGTAGTTCCAGACCAGGTCGTTGGGGCGCATCCAGGTGAACACCGACGCGAGCGACGGCCCGTCCAGCACGCCGGCCCGGTGCGACCGCCAGGTGGCGAACCGGAGCAGGGACGGCATCGCGAGCATCCCGACCGGGGCGGGCGCGGCCCAGTCGAGCAGCGTGACGCCGAAGCTCACCGTGCGGACCCGGTCGCCCTCGCCCGCCGCGAACAGGTGGTTGAGCACCGTCGCCGCGGTGATGCCGCCCGCGCAGAGGCCGAACAGGTTGACCTGCTCCGACCCGGTGATGTCCCGCACCGCGTCGAGGGCGGCGAGGATCGAGCGGCCGTAGGTGTCGAGGTCCCAGTCGCGATGCTCGCGGGTGGGGTTGCGCCAGGAGATCGCGAACACCTGCTGGCCGCGCGCCACGGCGAACTCGATCAGCGAGCGGCCGGGCGCCAGGTCCATGAAGTAGAACTTGTTGATCTGCGGTGGCACGACGACGACGGGGACCGTCCGCACCTGACCCGTCGCCGGCCGGTACTGCAGCAGCTCCAGCACCTCGTCGCGGTAGACCACCGCCCCCGGAGTGACGGCCAGGTCCTCGCCGACGGTGAACGCGTGGCGGTCGACCTGCTGCGGCAGCCCGCGGCGGTGGCGCACGTCCGACAGCATGGTGCGCGTACCCCGGACCAGGCTGGCGCCACCGGTCTCGAACGTCCGCTTGAGCGCCGCCGGGTTGCCGGGCAGCGTGTTCGTGGGCGCGAGCGCGGAGGTGATCACAGTGGCGACGAACCGGGCGCGCTCGCGGGCCTGCCAGTCGGGCAGGTCGGCGCCCTCGACCACCTCGTCGGTGGCCCGGCACACCGCGAGGTAGGACTGCATCAGCCGGCGGTAGCCGGGGTTGTCGGACCAGGTGGGGTCGGCGAACCGGCGATCACCCTTCGCCGGGCGCAGCTCGGATCGCCCGAGAACGACACCTGCCAGCTCGCCGACCAGCCGCGTACCTGCCCCGGCGAGGACCGGCACCGTCGCGGCCACCCGGGCGGCGGCGCCGAGCAGGCCGGTGCGCGGCGCGGGGGCGGTGGGTCGCGGGGGATCGGCGGGTCCCGCCGGTGCCGCAGGAGCTGGTGTGTCGTCCGGTGCTGCCACGGTCCCCACCGCACTCCCCGCGGACGCGGCAGTCAAGTCGGGCGCGGCCCGGATCAGCCGGTCGTGACCCCGGCGACCGCCGCCGGAGTGACCGCGTCGGCGAGCAGCTCGTAGGACGCCACGCGCTCGGCACTGCCGTGCAGCGTCGTCACGACCATCAGCTCGTCGACTCCGGTCCGGTCGACCAGCGCCCGGACGCCGTCGCGCACGGTCGTGGGTGCGCCGACGACCTGCCCCGCCAGCCGGTCGTCGACGAACCGGCGCTCCTCGGCCGTGTACGGGTAGGCCTCGGCTTCGTCGGGCGAGGGCACCAGGCCCGGGCGCCCCATCCGCAGCTGGAGGAACGACAGCGCGCCGGGCAGCGCCAGCCGCCGGGCCTCCGCGTCGGTCTCCGCGCACACGACGGCCGTGGCGAGCATGGCCTGCGGCCGGTCCAGCACCGCGGACGGCCGGAACCGCTCGCGGTAGAGCGCGAGCGCGGGAAGCGTGTTGTCGGCGCTGAAGTGGTGCGCGAACGCGAACGGCAGCCCGAGCAGGCCGGCCACCTGGGCGCTGTACCCGCTGGAGCCGAGCAGCCAGAGGGCGGGCCCGTTCCCGGCGGCGGGCACCGCGCGCACCGGGCCGTCGCCGGTGAAGTAGGAGACGAGCTCGGTGAGGTGCTCCGGGAAGTCGTCGGCGCCAAGCTGATCCGTGCCCCGGCGCAGGGCGCGGGCGGTGCGCGGATCGGTGCCGGGAGCGCGGCCGATGCCGAGATCGATCCGGCCGGGGTGCAGCGCCTCGAGGGTGCCGAACTGCTCGGCGACCACCAGCGGCTGGTGGTTGGGCAGCATCACGCCGCCGGAACCGACCCGGATCGTCGACGTCGCGGCGGCGAGGTGCGCGATCAGCACCGCCGGCGACGAGCTGCCGATCCCGGGCATCCCGTGGTGCTCGGCGACCCAGTACCGGCGGTAGCCCAGCAGCTCCGCGCGCCGGGCGAGGGCGGTGCTGGCAGCGAGCGCCGCGGTGGCGTTCGAGCCGGAGCCGATCGGGACGAGGTCGAGTACGGAGAGGGGAACCACATCATCCGCAACACGTGCCGGGCGGCACATCTTCCCCGCCCGAGCCCGCTCATGATCGGTGTTGGCGGTCGGATGCGGCCGGAGCGAGGCTGTTGCCGAATCGCGGCCGGCGCTGCCCGGCATCCCGGTGACTGTGATCGCCAGTTCGGAACCGGTTGCCGCGCGATCACGCTGATGATCGGCGAGTGGGTACGCTGAGCTGCGCATCTCACGGTCCGCGGTACCGAACCGATGATCTAGCACGGCGAACGGTACCGAAGTGGCGATCACCGCGACGTCCGGCACCGCCGCTCGTCAACGACGATCGGGCGACAGGCCTCGATCTGTCCGGACCCGACCACAAGCAGTGATCTTCCCGCGGGAACCCGATCCCGGCTCCGCCACGAGGTCGTCGTGGTGATCGACACCGCCCGCCGGGTCTGCGCGGAACTCGTTCGACCGTTCCCTCTAGCATCGGATGTCCAGATCCGACAGCTCCGGAGGCACCCGTGTCCGCGCCCGTACCCAGCCCCGCGTCCGCCCCGTTCCGGGTGCCGGCCGGGACGACGGCGGGTGCTGCCGCACGCGAGGCGGGCGTGGCGGGCAACGGCCCGTCCGCGGTGGTCGTCGTCCGCGGCCCCGACGGTGTCCTGCGTGACCTGGCCTGGGTGCCCGACGCCGACGTCGAGGTCGAGCCGGTCGGCGCCGACACCGAGGACGGCCGCGCCGTCATCCGGCACTCCGCCGCGCACGTGCTGGCCCAGGCCGTCCAGCAGCTTCACCCCGAGGCGAAGCTGGGCATCGGCCCGCCGATCACCGACGGCTTCTACTACGACTTCGACGTCGAGACCCCCTTCACCCCCGACGACCTCGCGAAGCTCGAGTCGGCGATGAAGAAGATCGTCAAGTCGGGGCAGCGGTTCTCCCGGCGCCGGTTCGACTCGCTCGACGACGCGCGCAAGGAGCTCGCCGACGAGCCGTACAAGCTGGAGCTGATCGAGCTCAAGGGCGCGCCCGACCCGGACGTCATGGAGGTCGACGAGACCGGCGAGCTCACCGCCTACGACAACGTGCACGCGCACACCGGCGAGACCGTGTGGAGCGACCTGTGCCGCGGCCCGCACGTGCCCACCACCCGGTTCGTCCCGGCGTTCAAGCTCATGCGCACCGCCGCCGCGTACTGGCGGGGCAACGAGAAGAACAAGCAGCTCCAGCGCGTGTACGGCACCGCGTGGGAGTCGGCGGAGCGCCTCGACGAGCACGTCACCCGGCTCGCCGAAGCGGAGCGCCGTGACCACCGCCGGCTCGGCGCGGAGCTGGACCTGTTCAGCTTCCCCGACGAGATCGGGTCCGGGCTCGCGGTGTTCCACCCGAAGGGCGGGGTGATCCGCAAGGAGCTGGAGGACTACTCGCGCCGGCGCCACGAGGAGGCCGGCTACGAGTTCGTCAACACCCCGCACATCACCAAGGGCGGACTCTTCGAGACCTCCGGGCACCTCGCCTGGTACGCCGAGGGCATGTACCCGGGGATGCACCTGGACGCCGAGCTGAACGCGGACGGCACCGTGCGCAAGCCGGGCCAGGACTACTACCTCAAGCCGATGAACTGCCCGATGCACAACCTGATCTTCCGGTCCCGCGGGCGGAGCTACCGCGAGCTGCCGCTGCGGCTGTTCGAGTTCGGTACGGTGTACCGCTACGAGAAGTCCGGCGTCGTGCACGGCCTCACCCGGGCGCGCGGCTTCACCCAGGACGACGCGCACATCTACTGCACGCTCGACCAGATGCAGGACGAGATCCGGTCGCTGCTGCAGTTCGTGCTCGACCTGCTGCGCGACTACGGCCTCGACGACTTCTACCTGGAGCTGTCCACCCGCAACCCGGAGAAGTCGATCGGTTCCGACGAGGACTGGGAGCGGGCGACCGACGCCCTCCGGGAGGCGGCGCAGGGCTTCGGCCTCGACCTCGTGCTCGACCCGGGTGGTGCCGCGTTCTACGCCCCCAAGATCTCGGTGCAGGCCAAGGACGCGATCGGGCGCACCTGGCAGATGTCGACCATCCAGGTCGACCTCATGCTGCCCGACCGGTTCGACCTGGAGTTCACCGCGTCCGACGGCTCCCGCCAGCGACCGGTGATGATCCATCGCGCGCTCTTCGGCTCGATCGAGCGGTTCTTCGGGGTGCTCCTGGAGCACTACGCGGGCGCGTTCCCCGCGTGGCTCGCGCCGGTGCAGGTGGTGGCGATCCCGGTCACCGACGACCAGGTCCTGGCGGTGCGCGAGGTGGCGGCGGCGCTGCGCGCGCACGGCGTCCGCGTCGAGGTCGACGCCGGCGACGACCGGATGCAGCGCAAGATCCGCACCCACACGATGCAGAAGGTGCCGTTCCTGCTGCTGGTCGGCGCGCGCGACGTCGAGGCCGGCGCGGTGAGCTTCCGGTTCCGCGACGGCACGCAGCGCAACGGCGTGCCAGTGGCCCAGGCCGTCGAGCTGGTGCGGGAGTGGATCGCGCGCCGGGACAACGCGAACCCCACGGCGGAGGCGTTCGGGCGCTGAGGGCGCACCGAGGATCCCCACCGCGGATCCCCACCTAGGATCGTCAGCCATGACCGACGCCGCCGGGCCGAACCCGCCGGAGCACCCGGCCGGGCCGGTGGCGGAACCGCGCGACGGCGTCGGCACGCCCGACGGGTTCCGGCGCCTGTGGACCCCGCACCGCCTGGCGTACATCAAGGAGGCGGGCGCGGGTGAGGACCCGGTCTGCCCGTTCTGCCGGATCCCGACGCTCTCCGACGACGACGGCCTCGTCGTCGCGCGGGGTCGCGCGGTCTACGCCGTGCTCAACCTGCACCCGTACAACCCGGGGCACCTGATGGTGCTGCCCTACCGGCACGTTGCCGACCTGGAGGACCTCGACGGCGCCGAGTCCGCCGAGCTGATGGCGTTCACCCGGGACGCCGTGCGGGCGATGAAGCGGGTCGCGGCGCCGCACGCGTTCAACGTGGGTCTCAACCTCGGCGCGGTCGCCGGGGGGTCGCTGGCCGACCACCTGCACCAGCACGTCGTGCCGCGCTGGGGCGGGGACGCGAACTTCATCGCCGTCATCGGGCAGACGAAGGTGATCCCGCAGCTGCTGTCGGAGACGCGCCAGCTGCTCGCCGACGCGTGGCCCGGCTGACGTCGGCCGGGCCGGGCCGACCGTCCGGCGGCGGACTAGTGTGGACGTGATCGCCGCCCCGGCAGGAGCCCATGCTCAACCTCTTCGCGCGCGCCCACGTCGACCGGGTCACCGACCCGATCGGCCGCTGGCTGGTGGCCCGCGGGGCGGCGCCGGACGCGGTGACGGTGCTCGGCACGGTCGGCTCGGTCGCGGCGGCGCTGTGGTTCCTCCCGCGGGGCGAGCTGGCCGCCGGGGCGCTCGTCGTCGGCGTGTTCGTGCTGTTCGACCTGATCGACGGCGCGATGGCCCGGGCGCGAGGCCACGGCACGGCGTTCGGTGCGGTGCTCGACTCCACCTGCGACCGCGTCGCCGACGCCGCGGTGTTCGCCGGGTTGGCGTGGTGGTGCCTCGGTGCGGGGGAGCAGCGGGAGCTGGGCGTGGCCGCGCTGCTGTGCCTGGTCGTGGGCAACCTCGTGTCGTACGTGAAGGCGCGCGCGGAGGGGGCGGGCCTGTCGGCCGACGGCGGCCTGGTCGAGCGGGCCGAGCGGCTCATCCTCGCGCTGGCCGGGACGTTGCTGGAGGGCTTCGGTGTGCCGTACGCGCTGGCCGTGGCGCTGTGGCTGCTGGCGGCGGCGTCGGTGTGGACGTTCGGGCAGCGGATCGTCACCGTGCACCGGCAGGCGCGGGCAGGCGGTGCCCGCAGGTCGGCGCCACCCGGCAAGGCGGCGGGGTCGGGGCGATGACCGAGCTCGCCGAGCGCGCAGCCGGGCTCGGCTACGCCGCGGGCTGGCGGGTCGTGCGGGCGCTCCCGCAGGCCGTGGCGCGCGGCGCGTTCGAGCGGGTCGGTGAGCTGGCCGCGCGCCGGGACGGGCCGGGGGCGCGGCGGTTGCGGGCCAACCTCGCCCGGGTCGTGCCGGACGCCGGGCGGGCACAGCTCGACGCGCTCGTCCGGGCGGGTATGCGCAGCTACGCGCGGTACTGGTGCGAGGCGTTTCGGCTGCCGTCGATGGACCCTGCCGACGTGCACCGGCGGATGGACCCGCACGTCACCGGCGCAGCCCCGGCGTTCGAGGCCCTCGACGCGGGGCGCGGGATCGTGTTCGCGTTGCCGCACAGCGGCAACTGGGACCTCGCGGGCGTGTGGTTCGTGGAGACCCTGCGCCGCCGCGGCGCCGAAGCGGCGATCACCACCGTCGTCGAGCGGCTGCGCCCGGAGTCGCTGTTCCGCCGGTTCGTGGCCTACCGGGAGTCGCTCGGGTTCGAGGTGCTCCCCGCCGGGGACGCCGTCGCCTCCCACCGGGCGCTCACCCGCCGGTTGCGGGCGGGTGGGGTGGTCGCGCTGGTCGCCGACCGCGACCTCACCGCCTCCGGGATCGAGGTGTCGTTCTGCGGCGAACCGGCGCGCCTGCCGGCCGGCCCGGCCCGGCTCGCCGCGCTCACCGGCGCGCTGCTCGTGCCCGCCTACCCCCGGTTCACACCGGACGGCTGGGCCCTGCCGATGGCGGCGCCGGTGCCCGTGCCCGACCGCGCCGGGGTGCCGTCCGCCACCCAGGCGCTGGCCGACGCGTTCGCCGCCCTCATCGCGCAGGCGCCCGAGGACTGGCACATGCTCCAGCCCCTCTGGGACGCCGACCGGGCCGGGCGGGAACCGGTGTCGCGATGACCGCGCCGCTGCGGGTCGGCATCGTCTGCCCCTACTCCCTGGACGTCCCCGGAGGGGTGCAGGCGCACGTCGTCGACCTGGCCCGGGCGTTGCGGACGCTAGGTCACACCGTCGCGGTGCTCGCACCCGCCGACGACGACGCGGCGTTGCCCGAGTTCGTGACGGCCACGGGCCGCGCGGTGTCGGTCCCCTACAACGGCTCGGTGGCCCGGGTGGCGTTCGGCCCGGTGTCCTACGCGCGCGTGCGCCGCTGGCTCGCCGAGCACCCGTTCGACGTGCTGCACATCCACGAGCCGACGACGGTGAGCATCTCCGCGCTCGCGCTGATGGTGGCGCACGGTCCGATCGTGGTCACGTTCCACACCTCCACCGAGCGCTCGCGGGTGCTCACCGCGTTCCGCGGCATCGCGCGGCCGCTGATGGAGAAGGTCACCGCCCGGATCGCGGTGTCGCCGCTGGCCCGGCGCGTGCAGGTGGAGCACCTGGGCGGGGACGCCGTCGAGATCCCCAACGGTGTCGACGTCGCGATGTTCGCCGGCGCCGGGCCGCTGCCCGACCGGCCGCCGGGACCGGCCGTGGGGTTCGTCGGGCGGTTCGACGAGTCGCGCAAGGGGATGGCGGTCCTGCTCGACGCGCTGCGCAGCCTCGGCTCCGGGGCGCCCCGGTTGCTGGTGGTCGGCCGCGGGGACGCCGCCGCGCTGCGGGCCGCCGCCGGCCCGGATGTGGAGCTGGAGTTGCTCGGCGCGGTGGACGACGCCACCAAAGCCGCCGCGCTGGGGTCGGTGGACGTGTTCTGCGCGCCGCAGCTCGGCGGCGAGAGCTTCGGCATGGTGCTCACCGAGGCGATGGCCGCGGGCGCGCCGGTGCTGGCCAGCGACCTCGACGCGTTCCGCGCCGTGCTCGGCGAACCGCCCGCCGGGGTGCTGTTCCCCACCGGCGACGCCGCCGCGCTCGCCGTGGAGCTGGCGGCGCTGCTCACCGACCCCGCACGGCGGGCGGCGCTGGCCGCGGCCGGGCGTGCGCGGGTGGCCCGCTTCGACTGGCCGGTCGTGGCCGCTGCGGGGGTGCGCGTCTACCGCGCGGCCGCCGCGGCCGACCCCCGCCGCCCCGCGGAGGCGTCCCGGTGACGCACCTGCCAGCGGTCCCCGCTGCTCACCGCACAGGCGTTGCGGGGCCCGCACGGGTGTCCCGGCCCCCGTGCGGGCCCCACTGTGCCCGTGCCGTGCCCGCCGCGCGGCGGCGGTGATCGGCGTGGCGTGGACGCTCGTGGTGGTCGGGGTGCTCCTGCTCGCCCTGACGGTGACGTGGTGCGTCTCGCGCGCGCGCCGGCTCGACCGGCTGCACGTCCGGCTCGACGCCGCGCGGGCGGGGCTCGTCGCCGCGCTGGACCGCCGCGCGGCCGTCGCCCTCCGGTTGGACGGGTCGGTGCCGTCGCCCACCGGCTCGGCGGGCGCGGGCGCTGCGGCCACGCTCGCTGAGCGGGAGGACGCGGAGAGCGCGCTGACCCGCAGGCTCGCCGCACTCGACCGCGTCCGGCTCGGTGCCGCCGTACACGTCGAGCTGGCCGACGCCGAGCACCTCGTCGTCCTGGCCCGGCGCGTGCACAACGACGCCGTGCGCGACACCCTCGCGCTGCGCTCGCGGCGGCTCGTGCGCTGGCTGCGACTGGCCGGTACCGCACCCGAGCCCGCCTACTTCGACATCGCCGAACCCGAACCCGAGCGACCGTCCCCGCGGCTCCCGGACGTGACGCAGCGAGCACCGGCCGCCCCGGGCACCTCACGTACGCTGGGTCGACCCCTGTGAGGACCGACCCGTCAGAGCGAGGTACCGCCGTGCCGTCCGAAGCCGCCCGTCCCGACTCCGCCGCCCCCCTCCTGGGCACCGCGCGCGTGAAGCGCGGCATGGCCGAGATGCTCAAGGGCGGCGTGATCATGGACGTGGTCGACGCCGAGCAGGCCAAGATCGCCGAGGACGCCGGCGCGGTGGCCGTGATGGCGCTGGAGCGGGTGCCCGCCGACATCCGGGCGCAGGGCGGCGTCGCGCGGATGAGCGACCCGGACATGGTGGCCGGCATCGTCGACGCCGTCTCGATCCCGGTGATGGCCAAGGCCCGCATCGGGCACTTCGTCGAGGCGCAGGTGCTCCAGTCGATCGGTGTGGACTACGTCGACGAGTCCGAGGTGCTCACCCCCGCCGACGAGGCGCACCACATCGACAAGTGGGCGTTCACCGTGCCGTTCGTGTGCGGAGCCACCGATCTGGGCGAGGCGTTGCGGCGGATCTCCGAGGGCGCGGCGATGATCCGCTCGAAGGGCGAGGCCGGCACCGGCAACGTCGTCGAGGCCACCCGGCACATGCGCGCCATCCGGGCCGGGATCCGTCGGCTCGGCACCCTCGACGCCACGGAGCTGTACGGGGCGGCGAAGGAACTGCGGGCGCCGGTGGGACTGGTCGCCGAGGTCGCGGCGGCCGGAAAGCTGCCGGTCGTGCTGTTCACCGCGGGCGGGATCGCCACCCCGGCCGATGCGGCGATGATGATGCAGCTCGGCGCGGAGGGTGTGTTCGTCGGCTCGGGCATCTTCAAGTCGGGCGATCCGGCGCGGCGCGCGGAGGCGATCGTCAAGGCCACGACCTTCCACGACGACCCGGACGTGATCGCGAAGGTCTCCCGCGGGCTCGGCGAGGCGATGGTGGGGATCAACGTCTCCGACCTGCCCGAGGGCGAGCGGTACGCCACCCGCGGCTGGTAGCGACGCGGATGCTGTGACCGGCCGGACCTACCGGTACTCCATGACGAGCGCGGCGGCGCAGCCCGGCTCCAGCGCCTCGTAGAGATGCGCCTGGTCGCCGGGGAAGCAGGCGTAGTCGCCCGGGCCGAGTTCGACGGGCGCAGGGGCGGGGCCGGCCCGCCAGCGGCCGGTGGTGACGATCAGGTGCTCGACGGTGCCGGCGATGTGGGCGTGCGCGGTGCGCGGGGGCCCTGGCTCGCCGGTGATCACGTGCAGGTCGCGCCGGGCGCCGGGCGGGCACGCGGCGAGCAGGCTGCCGGTGAAGCGCGCGTGGTCGCTGGGGATGGCCGGTCCCTCGCCGGCGCGGATCACCCGCACGGTGGCCGCCGGTGGATCGACGAGCCTGCTGAACGGCACGTCCAGCACGACGGCGAGGGCCCACAGCGTCTCGATGTTGGGATTGCCGGTGCCGGCCTCCAGCTGCGAGAGCGTCGACTTGGCGATTCCCGCGCGCCGGGCGAGCTCGGTGAGCGACAGCCCGTGGCGCTCGCGCTCGCGGCGCAGGGCGGCGGCGATGGTCGCGAGGGGGGCTGTTCGCTGCATCAGGCACCTCGTTCGGCTTGACGAACGTGTGGGACGTTGTTCAGTGTAGGGAACGTGCGTTCGCTGTACCGAACGATCCATCCCGACGACCTCCGTGACGCGCTCGCCGTGGCTGCCGCGATCGGCCTGGTCGGCGCCTCCTTCGGGGCGCTCGCCGCCGCGGCGGGGCTGTCGCTGCCGATCACCGTCGCCCTCTCGCTGCTCGTCCTCGCCGGCGGCTCGCAGTTCCTCGTCGTCGCCGTGGCCGCCGCGGGCGGTAGCGCGCTGGCGGCCGTGGCGGGCGGCCTGCTGATCAACGCCCGGCACCTGCCGTACGGGCTCGCGGTGGCGCCGATCGTCGGCGACCGGCCGGCCGCCCGGTTGCTCGGCGCGCACCTGCTCATCGACGAGGTCGTGGCCTTCGCGCGCGCCCCGCACGAGTTAGGCGTGGCCCGGGCGCCCGCGGCGTACAGGACCTGCGGAGTGCTGCTGGCGGTGTTATGGAAC